>SYAP01000048.1 GCA_005787565.1 Verrucomicrobiaceae bacterium
CCGCCGCCATCAGCGCCGGATACGCGAACAGCGCATGGTTCGGCGCAATCCCGTTCGCGATCTTGTCCTTGTACGAATGACACTTCTCTAACAAACTCATCGGGCAAACCGTCGAAAGATACCAAGCCAGCTCGTTCACCTCCGGCACCGCACTCTGCCGGAAAAACACCGCACGCTCCGGATCCAGCCCGCACGCCAGGAAATCCACCGCCAGCTCCCGCACATTCTCCCGCAACGCCACCGGATCCTGCGACGACGTCATCGCATGGTAATCCGCAATGAAATAATACGCCTCACCCTTGTCCTGAAGGCGCACCGCCGGCTCCATCGCACCGAAGTAATTGCCAACATGAAGTTTCCCGCTGGGTTGAAGACCGGTCAAAATTCGCATCCGCCAAACATGCCGTGCCCCCAGCCAACCGGTCAAGCGGGGCCTCCACCTCCCATCCCCCTCAACCCCGCTCAATTGCGGGTTGCACCTCCCGCACTTTGGGAGAAACTCCCGCCGCCCATGACTCCAGACTTCATCCGTGACGCCCTCCGCCAGGTCAAATACCCCGGCTTCTCCCGCGACATCGTCTCGTTCGGCCTCGTCAAGGATGTCACCTGCACCCCCGGCCAGACCACCGTCAAAATCGAAATCCAAACCCGCGACCCCAAAATCCCCGAGGAAATCTTCCGCGCCTGCCACGCCGCCCTCGATAACCTCCCGGACGTCGGCTCCGTCAAAATCGACATCGACGTCAAAGACGCTCCCGCTGCCGCCTCAGGCACCGGCAAATCCTCCATCCCCGGCGTCAAACGCATCATCGCCGTCGCCTCCTGCAAAGGCGGCGTCGGAAAATCCACCGTCGCCGCAAACCTCGCCATCGCCCTCGCCGCCACCGGTGCCAAAGTCGGCCTCTGCGATTGCGACCTATACGGCCCCTCCGTCGCTCAAATGTTCGGCACCCGCGAACGCCCCAACGCCAACGAACAGGACGAAATCATCCCCATCGAAGCACACGGCCTCAAACTCATGTCCATGGGATTCCTCCTCGAAGACAGCTCACCCGTCATCGTCCGCGGCCCCATGGCCACCCGCTACACCCAACAATTCCTCCGCCAAGTCGCTTGGGAAAACCTCGACTACCTCATCCTCGACCTCCCACCCGGCACCGGCGACATCCAACTCACCATCGTCCAAACGGTCTCCGTCGATGGTGCAGTCATCGTCACCACCCCCCAGGAAGTCGCCCTCATCGACGCTCGCAAAGCCGTCGCCATGTTCGCCAAAGTCAACGTCCCCATCCTCGGCCTCATCGAAAACATGTCATGGTTCGAGTGCGATGCCGGCAAACGCTACCACCTCTTCGGCGATGGCGGCGGCGTCCGCGAAGCCGCCACCATGCGCGTCCCCCTCCTCGGACAAATCCCCATCGATGTCGAAACCCGCCAACGCGGAGACTCCGGCGCACCCGTCGCCCTCGTCGATCCCTCACTCAGCAAAGTCTCCGCCGCCTTCCACCACACCGCCACCACCCTCCGCGCCAAACTCCCGGTCTGACACCTTCTAACACTCTAACAAACCGATGGCCTTCGCCGATGTCTTCCCGCAGCTCATGGAGCGCCCCACGCCCCTGATGCAGCGCTTTGCCCGCTTGCTGGATGAGGAAAACGGCCCGCCCCTCGAATCCCTCGCCCGCGAAAGCCAGTCCATCACCCGCCGCCACTTCGGCCGCACCATGCGCCTCTTCGCGCCACTCTACCTCTCCAACGAGTGCGTCAACAACTGCTCCTACTGCGGCTTCTCCCGCGACGCAGCCATCCTCCGCACCACCCTCACCGTCGATCAAGTCGTCCGCGAAGCCAAACACCTCCACCAACTCGGCTTCCGCAACCTCCTCCTCGTCGCCGGCGAACACCCAAAGTTCGTCTCCGATGGCTACCTCCAGAACTGCCTCGACGCCCTCAAACCCCTCATCCCAACCCTCGGCATCGAAGTCGGCCCCATGGAGGACGACCAATACGCCGAAATCGTCCGCCACGGCGCCGAAGGCCTCATCGTCTATCAGGAAACCTACCACCGCCGCGTCTATCAGACACTCCACACCGCCGGACCCAAAAAGAATTTCGACTGGCGGCTCGACTGCCCCGAACGCGCTTACGCTGGTGGCTTCCGCCGCATCGGCATCGGCGCACTCTTCGGACTCGCCGATTGGAAATTCGAAGCCCTCGCCCTCTGCGCACACCTCGAATACCTCTACCGACACTGCTGGAAATCCCAATTCACCGTCGCCTTCCCACGCATGCGACCCTACGCCGGAAACTATCAATACGAGACCGACTCCTCACTCCTCCTCCCGGACCGCGCCCTCGTCCGCCTCATCACCATCTTCCGCATCATCTTCCCCCACGTCGGCATCGTCGTCTCCACCCGCGAACCCGCACCCCTCCGCGATGCCATCGCCACCCTCGGCCCCACCCATTTCTCCGCCGGAGCCCGCACCGAACCCGGCGGCTACACCGGCGCCGGCCACGATGACCTCCATCTAACAGTCAAAGGACGCCGCGTCGAACTCGAACAAAAATCCGGCTGCGAAAAAGCCACCGAACAATTCCAAATCCACGACACCCGCTCCGCCGCCCAAGTCGCCGAAATGCTCCGCCTCCAAGGCATCGACCCCGTCTGGAAAGACTGGGACGAAGCCCTCCTCTCCAATCCTTGATCCGCCCCACAGCCATTACCAAAACTTCAAAAATCCACGCAAAATCGGCCACAACCCTCCAAAAACCAAAATAATCTAAAAATATTGAACGTTTTTGAACCCAGATTTTCAAAATAGATTGGCAACCTACGCGATCGCGGGTATCCGGTTGGCATGAATGAGTTCGATTTGCAGCCAGAAACCACGGCCGCCCTTCTCGGAGCCAAGCCAAAAGCCCCACAAACTCCAAAGGCCCCCGCCAAATCCCACCGCGCCATCCGCATGGCCCGCATCCTCTTCATCACCGGACCCCGGATGATGTTCACCTCACGGCTCAGCAAAAAAACCGCTGCCCTCATGATGGCCCTCAGCACCCCGTCCATTTTCTGCCTCGCCCTCTTCACCATCCCCGCCTTCCTCTTCCACCGCCCGGAACACCAAGCCTACTTCCAGTTCGCACGCATCCTCGAACTCGATCCCATGCGCTGGCTCGCCGTCATCCTCGCTGCCGCCTGCGCCATCATCTCCATTGGACTCCCCGCCCTCAGTCAGCAAAACTCCTTCACCGCCGCCGCAGGCTGAACCTCCCGAACCAAATCAAATCACGGGACGACAAAATACCCGCCACCTCCTACTTCCGGGTCCATCACCAACGTCCCCGATGGAATATCCCTAACATCAACCACACGGTTGGTGTAAGGACTGAAAACATATCCAGGCTTCCCCGGAATCGGCGATGCAACAGGATGATTCTTCTCTCCGCCACCTCTCCCCTCTTCCACCGATCGCCGGCCATTGCCAGCGGCAAGATTCGCTGCCGCAAGCCAATCCTTGATCAGACCCGAAGTCACCGGATGCGCCACCAGCGCCACTTGCCACTCTTCCGCGGCATCCTCCGGCAAATGCTTCCGTGCCCATGTGAGCCACCGAATGATTTCACCCCGCTCACCCCGCTCGGCGATCCACTCCAATGCAAGCGCCGGCTCTCCCTTGATCGCCCCCTTGAGAAATCCCTGCTCCAATTCAGGCAGCAAATTCTCAGGCAACCAGGCCGGTCGCCCATCCAACCACTCCCGCCCACCCACCGGCTCAATCTCACCCCAAATTTCGATCAGATCAGGTAGCAATTCTCGCAGACTCACCAAATCCTTCAACTGCTCCACCCGCGCGAACGCATCCATCGGTTGACTTCGGCACAGCTCTAACAGCGAAAACGACACCAGCATCGTGCGGCTCTCCACTCCCACATCCTCCGCACGGCTCAGTTCCTCAATCAACCGCTTGAGCTGCTCCCGGTCCATCTGCTGGATCCGCTCGGTCTCGATCACAACCCGCCGCATCCGCTCAACCGCCGGAACATCCTCCGGAAATGGTAAACCACGGGCATAATCCAGCACCGCTCCAACCCCATCATTCCCACCCGCCACCCGCCCTTTTCGGTATCCTCTGGAGCCCCTCGATGAATCGCCCGCCCCACGCCCGCCTGCATCCGAAACCACAACTTCCTCCGGCAACCCCACAAGCGCATCCCGCTCCATCCTCAACTCGTGAATCCGGCGATGGTTCCGCCAACCCACAACCCCGATCAGACACACCAGCATCACTGTTAGAAATCTCGAAGCACGCATCACTCAATTTTCGTTTGGGTTGAACTTATCCAAATACCTTTGCCGGAGCCCATCATCCCGCAATTTCTCAACCAACCGCAGCGCAAACCGCGCCTGATGGCTTTCCGCAGCCAGATTCTCCAAAAACGGAATCAACAAATCATCGTTTCCACTTTCATCATGGTAACGCATCAGAAGATCCACCGCCTCACCCGACATCTCCATCCGCGCGGAAAACAGAATACCCGTCGCACGATCAACCAGATCGAAATCAACACCTTCGACCCACCCGCGAAATGCCGCTGCGGAATCAATCAGATCTCTACCAGTTAGACCGGCAATCGCCATCCGCTCTTCCGCCGCCAGCATCACACATGCTTCCCGCTCCGCCTCACTTGCCCCGATCCGCTCCAGATACTCGGAAACCTCCGGCAAATCCATCGGCCGCCCGTCCCCATCCGACCAATTCATGATCGGCCATCCGATCGCACTCAGCCGCTCCTTCTCCGGCAAATGCCGCCGCACCATCTCCGCCCATGCAATCTGCTGGGCGTCGGAAAACTCATCGTTCTCCAGCGACCTCAACGACTCTAGCCGCCGCTCTTGAGGAATCGCTTCTAACAAACGACCGGCCGTCTCCGGCGAACTCTCTAACAGCGAATGAAGCGAAACATCCAGAAAACCAAACTCCAAAGAACCCATCCCATCCACATGCCCTGCCAACCAATCGATTGCGCTCCCCGGATCCTTCCTCATCCATTGCGAAAAATACTCCCCCAACGTCCATTTCCAACTCCCTTCGTCAAACTCCCCGACAAACCGCTCCAACACCAGCCACGGCCCGCCCTTCGGCCCACCAAGTTCTTCACAAAAACGTCGCTCAAGCAGCTCCTGATCCTCCGCCACCAATCCCGCCGCAGCGATCTCATCCAACGATGACTCAACCCGATTCAAATCCATCTCGGCAATCCCCATTTCCAATCTCGCCTTCGGATTCACCGGTTGTGTCCGCCTGCTCTCCTTCAATTGCCGGGCCACCTCAGCCCAATCCACCGGCTGCGCATCCAATGCCGTCGGCACTAGCTCGAGCCGCTCCCCTCCATCACCCACACCGGAACCCGCCTGCCTCTCAAGACCCACCCTTGCCCGCCCGGATTCCAGCTCGGCAATCGTCTCAAACTGAATCGCCAACCAAATCCCACCCACCACCACCACCGCCGCCGGCAACATCATCGCCGAGCCCTTCGTCAAAACAGACGAACCACCCGCCAGCGTCTCCCCGATTCCGCTGCCCACCGCCTCCATCGCCTTCCCGGCCAACAACGAATCCTTCGGCACCATCGCTTGCGCATCCGCAGAAAAACCAGAAACCAACACCACCGCCAAACCACCCACCCGGCACCCACGCCGCGCCAGCACCCCGCGCAACCGCTCAAGCGCCCGATCAATCCGCTTCTGTGCCGCCGCCGGCGCAATCCCCGCAATCACCCCAACCTCTTTCACACTCAACCCACGATAAAACCGCAGCAACACCACCTCACGATCTTTCTCGGATAGCGCCGCGAGACCATCATCCAGCACCGGCTCCAAATCCCGCCATGCCCCCTCCGCCGACTCGCACTCCCTCTCCGCACAACTCTGAAATCGCTCACGCTTCCTTACCTCCCGCCGATTCTTGTCCATCAAATCACGCGTCGTCCTCACCGCTGCCAAATGCAACCAACCCGCCAACGTCGGATGCCCCACCAAACCCGACGCCTTCCGCGCCAGAAGAATGAACACCAACTGCGACGCCTCCGCCGCCAACCCATCATCCCCACAAACCCGCTTCGCCACCATGTATACCAAATTCGCATACCGACCGACCAAAACCTCGAACATCACCTCACTGCGATGCCCCACCCAAGCTTCCAACAGTTGTTGATCGGATTTTAACGAATGATCCATGTCCATGATCTTATGGAATCAAATCGCCCGAATCGGACAAATTTTTTCACGATCCATCACCCCTCTCCACCACCCGATTTCCCTCCACCCAACCCAAATGCCGATTTTCCTGAGAAATACCCCACCAAACCACGTATCAACCCGCGTCCAACCCTTCGCGTGTCCGCCATGCTCCGGCCCTCCCTTCTCATCCTAGCCCTCTCCCCAGCCCTCCTGGCCCAAGACAAGATCACCTTCGATGATCACGTCTTCCCACTCTTCCAACAGGCCTGCCTCAACTGCCACAACCCGGACAAAGCCAAAGGCGGCCTCGACCTCTCCACCTTCGGCGGCACCATGAAAGGCGGCTCCGGCGGAAAAATCGTCGAACCCGGCGATCCAGGATCCAAACTCATCGCCCTCGTCAAACAAACCGCCGAGCCCTTCATGCCGCCAGAAGGCGACAAACTCAACGCCGACCAACTCGCCATCCTCACCAAATGGATCGAAGGCGGCCTCCTCGAAAACAAAAACTCCAGCGCACGCAAACCCTCGAAACCCAAATTCGAGGCCGCCATGCGCTCCGATCCAGCCGCCAAACCCGATGGCCCGCCACCCATGCCCGAACACGTGCTGCTCGAGCCACCCGTCCTCACCCCACGCGCCTCCGCCATCCACTCCCTCGCCACCTCCCCTTGGGCACCACTCCTCGCCGTCACCGGCCAACGCCAGGTCCTCCTCCACCACACCGAATCCCTCGAACTCGTCGGCATCCTCCCCTTCCCCGAAGGCGACCCCATCTCCCTCGCCTTCACCCCAGAAGGCCGCTACCTCATTGTCGGCGGCGGAATCCCAGGAAAATCCGGCGTCACCGTCACCTTCGACGTCACCACCGGCGAACGTCTCCTCACCGCAGGCAAGGAATTCGACTCCGTCCTCGCCGCAGACATCCGCCCCGGCTTCGACATCGTCGCCACCGGCGGCCCCTCCAGACTCCTCAAACTCTGGAACACCACCACCGGCGAACAAACCCAATCCATCAAAAAACACACCGAGTGGATCACCGCACTCGACGTCTCACCAGACGGCGTCCTCCTCGCCAGCGGCGACCGCAACGGCGGCGTCTGGGTCTGGGAAAGCGAAACCGCCAACGAATTCCACACCCTCCGCGCACACCAGGCCGCCATCACCGCCACCGTCTTCCGCGCCGATTCCAACATCCTCGCCACCGCCTCCGAAGACGGAACCGTCCGCTACTGGGAAATGAACAACGGCGGCGAAGTCCGCAAAAACGACGCACACCCCGGCGGCGTCACCGCACTCGCACTCTCCCGCGATGGCACCGCCGTCACCGCCGGCCGCGACCTCAAAGCCAAACTCTGGAAACCCGACTTCAACCACGCCCTCGACCTAGTCCAAAACCTCCCATCCCTCCCCATCGCCGTCGCCCTCGATGGCGATGCCAAACGCGCCTTCGTCGCCGATGCCGATGGCATCATCCGCGTCTACAACACCGCCGACGCCAAACCCCTCGGCGAAATCGCCGCCAATCCCCCATCCATCGCCGTCCGCATCGAACAAATCGACGCCGCCATCAACAACCACCCCACCACCCTCGCCACCGCCGAGAAAACCGTCGCCGACCAAACCGCCGCCCTCGAAGCCGCACGCAAAGCCCTCGCCGACACCGAAACCGCACACCGCCAGGCCAACGAAGCCCACCAAGCCGCCCGCAACACCGAAAACGAAGCCAAACAAAAACTCGAAACACTCCGCCAGGCCATCGCCGCCAAACGCGCCGAAGTCGATCAAGTCACCGCCGAACGCAACAACGCCCTCGCCGCCATCGAACCCGCCAAACAAGCCCTCGCCGCCGCCCCCGAAGGCCAGAAAGACCCCGCACCCCTTGCCGCCCTCGAAAAAGCCCACGGCGACCTAGCCACCCGCGTCGGCCAACTCGAAGCCGAACTCGCCGCCGTCGCCAAAGACGAACCCACCCTCGCCGCAGCCCTCAACGCCGCAACCCAAGCCGCCACAGCCGCCGAGCAACCCATCAAGCCCACACTCGACGCCATCGAACCCGCCCGCAAGACCGTCGCCGAACGCGAAGCCACCCTCGCCCAAGCAACTCAAGCCCTCGAAGCCGCCAAAGGCCAACTCCCCCACCTCCACGCCTCCCGCAAACGCTGGGCCGCCGCCGCCATCAACACCAAAGCCCTCGCCGCCCGCACCGAAGCCGAAAGCATCCGCCTCGAAGCCGAAGACCAACTCGACGCCTTCTCCGCCGCCATCGCCGAACTCACCCCCGAGCAGGAAAAACTCAACACCAAACGCGCCGAAGCCAAAGCCATCCTCGCCAAACTCGAATCCTCCGACCTCACGGAAGAAGCCCGCAAGGAACTCGAATCCACCCTCAAAGCCGTCCGCCGCACCATCACCCGCACCGCCGAAAACCTCCGCCAACTCGAACAAAACCTCCTCGCCACCCGCGAAGCCGCAGACACCAAAGTCCCCCAAGCCCACCAAACCACCACCACCGCCACCCAACTCAAAAACCAATACCTCGAAGCCCTAAAATAACCCCACCCCCGGGCACGTCGACAGCCTGCCCTTCGTAGCTTCAGCGAAGTAGGGTCTCAGTCGGCCAAGCACCCCGGGAACGCCGACGTCCTCGTCGGCACTTCGAAGCTTCAGCAAAATAGCATCTCCGTCGGCCAAGCAAAAGCCCCGCACAAAGCCCTCCCAGTAGCGAAATTCGTAAGAATTTCGGCTGGGAAAACGCCACCCACCCCCAAACCCTTTACGCGCCAATAGCGTGAGGCGCAGCCTCTTACGCGACCCCGCGCAAAGCCCTCTTCCTTTCAGCTTCTCACCTTTTCAGCCTTTCAGCTTTTACCCCCCTCATCCCTCACCCAATCCCCACTCACCACCCGCCTCCCCGGATCGACCTCCCCAATCCATTCCCAAACCCAAGCATCCACCCTTCCACCACCTAACAAATCCACCATCGTCCTCACCCGCCGATACTCCTCCCCCACCAAAAACCCCTGCGGCAACCCCTCAAACAAATCCAACTCCGCCAACCTAACAGCTGAAACATCAAACACATCGCCAATCACCTCATCACCCTCCGAATCCAACACCAGCCCCGGATACCAATCAATCCGGTAAAGCCCACCCCTCACCCGCCCCTCACCCACAAACCCACCATCACCCACGCGGAAATGATTCGAGCCTCCCCGCCGCAAGGTCCCATACACAAACACACGCTCTAACACCTCACTCATCTCATTTCACTGCTTCGGCCGATATCCAATCTCATCATCCAGCTTCATTCGCAGTTCATCCAAACCAATCTCCTGATCCGCCGAAATCGGAATGATATCAATCTTCGGGAAACGCTGCCTGAAAATCTCCAGATTCTCCGCCGCCCCTTCCAAATCCATCTTGTTCGCGATGATCTTCCACGGAAACCGCGCCAACTCCTCATCATACTCCTTCACCTCACGCCGCAGGATCTCCAAATCCGAAACCGGATCACGACCCTCGCTGCCCGCCATATCCACCACAAACAACAACACCCGGCACCGCGTGATGTGTCGCAAAAATTCATGACCCAACCCTCGGTTCTCATGCGCCCCCTCGATCAACCCCGGAATGTCCGCGATCGTACACCGCCGGAACCCGTCAAACTCCACCACCCCCACCACCGGCTGCAACGTCGTGAACGGATACGACGCCACCTTCGGCTTCGCATGCGAGAGCTTCCCTAACAATGTCGACTTCCCCGCATTCGGAAATCCAACCAACCCCGCATCCGCGATCCGCCGCAACTCCAGATAGAAAACCGCCTCATCCCCCGGCGTTCCCAACGTATGCTCCGTCGGCGTCCGGTTCGTCGGCGTCTTGAAATGCCAGTTCCCCTTCCCGCCCTCTCCACCCTTGCAAAGCAAAAACTCCTGACCGTCCTCCGTCAGATCCGCGATCGGCTCAAGATCGATCCCTTCCCCCCGCTCCAACTCCACCGCCTCATGCACACTCGTCGCATTGCTCCGGTAAACCACCGTCCCCGGCGGCACCTTCCCGATCACCCGCTTCCCGCTCTTCCCCGTCTTCCGCGCACCCGCACCATTCTTCCCACCCTCCGCCACCAACTTCGGATCATAATGATACGCCCGCAAATTGTCCGTCGACCGGTCCACCACCAACACAATATCCCCACCCGCACCACCATCACCTCCCACCGGACCACCCCGCGGCACAAACTTCTCCCGCTTCCAGGCAACGACACCGTCGCCCCCGTCCCCAGCCTTCGCAAAAATCCGGATGTGGTCAATGAACATGCCGCGATCCTTCGCCTCCCGCGCGCCCCCGGTCAACGGCAATGCTGCCACATCACACATCCACACCACGATTTTGCTTCCGGACCCGCCCTTTCCTGCCTTAATCCCCCCATGAATCTGCGTCCGCTCTGCCTCGCGATCTCCCTCATCGCCGCCCTCATCGCCCCGCTCCACGCAGGCGGCAAAGCAGGCGACAAGGCCGCCGTCTCCTTCCACCTGGAAACGGAAGCCACCGACAACCCCAAAATGATCTTCCCCCAGGACGTCAACGGCAGAACCAAATACTTCCGCCGCGTCCCCGAAATCTCCGTCAACGACATCGTCGCCTTCGGCCCCTTCCCCTCCGGCGAAGGGGAGGACTTTGGCGTCGCCTTCAAACTCAAACCCAACGCCGCACGCCGCCTCTCCGCCATCTCCAACGCCAACCAAGGCAAATGGATGGCCGCAGCCGTCAATGGACGCGTCGTCGATGGCGTCATCATCGACAAACAGGTCGACGACGGTTTCATCATCATCTGGAAAGGCATCTCCCTCGCCGAGATCAACCAATACGACAAACTCGTCCCCCGCATCGGGGCCGAAAAGAAAAAGGACTAACCTCCCGCACCCTCCCCTCATGATCCGAGCCCTGGCCCGCCTCGCCGCCCTCGCCACCACCCTCGTCGGAGCATCCGCCCACCCCCTCGGCCTGCGCCTCCCCACCGAAAACCACCACCTCTTCACCGGAGAAAGCGACCGCTTCTACATGTACGTCGATCGCACCTTCGAGGGCGAAACCACCAAACCCTGGGAAGGCGGCGCCTTCGGCTACACCCGCACACCCATCCGCCTCAACGGCGAGGTCCTCCTCACCAAATTCCACGAAGGCATCGACATCGCCCCCATCAAACGCGACCGCGCCGGAAATCCCCTCGACCTCATCACCAGCATTGCCGACGGCACCGTCGTCCACACCAGCCCCGTCGCCGGCCGCAGCAACTACGGCAAATACCTCGTCGTCGAACACCGCTGGGAAGACTCCTCCATCTACTCCCTCTACGCCCACCTCGCGGAAATCACCTGCAAACCCGGCGACCCCGTCAAAACAGGCTCCGTCCTCGGCCGCATGGGCTACACCGGCGCTGGCATCAACCGCACCCGCGCCCACCTCCACCTCGAAGTCGCCTTCCTCATGAGCCGCCACTACGAACACTGGCAAAAAACCTTCGTCGGCGGCACCAACTACCACGGAGCCTTCAACGGCATTAACCTCTCCGGAATCGACGTCGCCAAACTCTTCCTCGCCCACAAGGAAAACCCACAAATCAAATTCAGCGAATTCGTCGCCTCCACCCCCGCACACTTCAAAGTCGCCGTCCCCGCCAAATCCAGCGAACCCCCGGACTTCGCCAAACGCCACCCCTGGATCCTCACCCCGCCCGCCGACCCCTCCACCCCCATCCACTCCTGGGAAATCACCTTCAGCGCCACCGGCCACCCCATCGCCTTCACCGCCTCCGAGCGCCAGATCACCGCACCCACCATCACCCAAATCCGCCCCACCGAGCACAACCACCGCCACCTCACCCGCGGCCTCGTCACCGGCACCGGCAACCAGGCATCCCTCACCCCAAGCGGAAAACAACTCGTCGCCCTCCTAACAGACGACTTCCCCATCCCCACCGCCACCGAAACTCCATAGCCTGCTCCTCCCCCCGCACTGCGCTGCACTCCCTACCATGAACTTCCCCATCCGCAGCCCCTACGATACCACCTCCGGCATTGTCCTCGTCCCTCGCCTCATCGACAAAGCACGCCTCCAAGCCCAAGGAAATCTCCCACCCGGATACACCGTCGGCCCCATCCCCGGCAAACGCACCTTCGACGACCGCTTCTGCGCCTTCCTCCAAATCACCTATCAGGACTTCCTCCAAAGCGTCCAACAAGGCGGCTCCGACGAAGAAATCCTCGAACGCTGCCTCCTCACCGGTCACCGGCCCACCCCGGAACAAATCGAAATCTGGAACACCTTCATGATCAAACGCGGCTGGCGCGACGCCGCCACCGAAGGCCTCGAAAAAAGCAAAGCCGAAGCCAACCTCGCCCACCGCACCGACCTCCTCACCTTCTTCGACCTCATGGACACTGAAGAAGGCAGAAAACCCTGAAATCAACCAGGAGCACCGACTGCTCTCCCGGTGTGCCGATCCCGTCCTTCACACCCTTTGGCAAGGCCGGCCCAAAAGCCTCAACGCCCTCCGCCAACCTCCCCATAGCGAAGTTCATCAGAACTTGGCCGGAAAAACATCGCCCACACCAAAACCCAACACACTCATTTCAATTTCCAAATCCCATTCTCTTCCCCGGTAAATCTTGAAGGCATTCGCCCCTCTATTCCTATCTTCGCCTCTCCCCATGAAATCCCGCCTCTCCCTCTGGATTCTCATCCTCTCCCTCATCCTCCACGCCACTGCCCCGCTCCACGCCGACGGCAAAATGTATTCGGAAAAGGTCAACACCACCATCCCCTATCAACGCGCCCTCATCATCCATCACCAAGCCCAACAAACCCTCATCCTCCAAAGCCAATACCACATCCCCGGCATCCCCGGCCCCCACCAAATCGGCTGGGTCGTCCCAGTCCCCGCCGTCCCGGAAATCGCCAGCATGAATGCCGACGAAGCCCACCAACTCTTCGCCACCCTCGACCGCATCACACAACCCGAAACCACCAGTTGGGGCTTCCCCTTCATCCTCGTCCTCACCCTGCTCCTCATCACCTCCACCATCTTCACCACCGTCGCCTCCTGCTTCGCCAAACACCCCCAACAGCGTCGCCGCCTCAGAATCATCGCCATCTCATCCTTCATCACCCTCCTCATCCTCACGCTCACCTCCCCCTTCTTCATCACCAGCTCAAAAAGCTCCGACGGCATCGAAGTTATCAAATCTGCTAGAGTCGGCATCTTCGACACCCAGGTCATCCGCGCGGAATCCGCCGCAGACCTCACCCGCTGGTTCAACCAAAACTCCTTCCGCTTCAATCAAACCGACGAATCCACCATCCAATCCTACATCGACCAAGATTGGTGCTTCGTCACCGCCAAAGTCGATACCTCCATCGATCTCCAAAGCCGCAAAGTCCTCTCGGACCACCTCCTCGCCCCCCTCATCCTCCAATTCCCCACTCCCGATCCCGTCTACCCCACCGCACTCACCGCCACCGGCAAACACCCCACCGAAATCCTCCTCTATCTCCTAACAGATCAACCCGTCAAAACCAACTCCCCCCTTATCTGCAAATTCCGCAGCCCCATCGAAGAAAACAATCTTCCACTTTACGTGTCCACCACCCAACCCACCGACTTCTTCTTCGAACACCTCCCCACCATCCCGTCCCACCTCTCCAAATTCAAAGCCACCCTCACCTCCCCCCAAATGGAAACCGACATCCGCTTCACCCCCGACCCCACCGCACCACCCTACCGCGAACACAACCACCGTTGGTAAAACCCGAAACCTCCCTCTCATTCCGCTACCCAACGGAAGACCTCACTCCCCCAACTGCTTCTTCACCGCCACCACATACTTCAACACCGCCGTTTCATCGCTCGAATCCAACCCCGCATGCCGGATCATCTTCGGCATCGCATCCTCCCACTCATCCACATCCAGATTCTGCGGCAACATGTAGTTATGGCACTCGCCACACTTCAGCATGTAAATCTCATGCCCCCGCTGCAACTGCCCGATCGGTGTCCCGCTCGCCGATGCCATCGCGGAACTCGGATTCGGCACCTCGGAAATCCCCCCCTCCGCCGGATCATCACCGCTGTCAATGTCCCCCAAATCCCGCCCCCCACCACCCATCCCCGCACAGGAAACCACCACCCAACCCACCGACTTCTTCTTC
>SYAP01000049.1 GCA_005787565.1 Verrucomicrobiaceae bacterium
TGGCGCTCATTGGGCGTGTTAGAATCTGGCTCCGCACCCCGTTTGCCCTTCCCCACTAAATTCTCGATTGTGCCTAAACTATACAACCAACCAGACGGACCAACTCCTCCTCTAGATATTCGCTAACATTTTGAATCCGCCGAGTTTGTTGCGAGGGAGTTTCTCAAAGGTTAGAGGTTAGAGGAGTTCCAAGCCGTGAGGGAGGAATGGTTCAAAATCGGATCGGTTGTTGGTGGCGAGGGGAGCTTTCGAGACGATTGCCGTGGCGGCGATGATGGCGTCCACGCGGAGGCGGCGTGGCTTGTTGAGCGCACGAAATCCAAAGGCGGCGACTTGCGCCTCGGATGGGGTGAAGGGAAGGATTCCGCCTGTGAGCAGGGAAAGAGCCAGGTGCTCTTCCTCTTCGGTGCTGCCGCACAGGAATTCGTACCAGGCAACGGATGGAATGCAGAGTGCTTCCCGGGAGACCAGCCAGTTCTCAACGGCGATGGCTTCCTCCGTCAGCGGGATGAGGGAGCGGATCAGGTAGTTTGTGTCGAGGCAGATCATGGTGCCGTCCGCCAGCGTTTCCTGTCCTCATCAATCTCCGTGATCCACTGGCTGGCGCGCGTTTGATCGAGGCCACCCTTTGCATGATAAGCTTTGAGCAGTGCGAGAGGGTCCGGTTGGCTGGCTGCTGTGGAAGTCTCCGCCTGTTCGACCGAACGGCGGACGACTTCGGCTTGCGAGACATTCCACTGTGTGGCCAGCCGTTTGATTCTTTGGGCGGTCCCTTCGTCCAAGGCAAACGAGGTGCGATGTATCATGGTGGCCATACTGCGTATCATACCATCACACGGTAACGCGTCAATGATGGTGCGAGGAGGCTTCCTCTCTCCGGTTTCCAGGGGGGAAGGTCCGGGATTTTAGGGGACGGGATGGGGATGCCTGGATTTGGCTTTTGATGACGAACGTCGGTGGGTCACATGCGGAAGTCGTCGCCGAGGTAGTGTTTGCGGGCGATGGGGTCGTTGACGAGGTCTTGGGATGCGCCTTCGAGGATGACGCGGCCGTCGTGGATGAGGAAGGCGCGGTCGGTGATGGTGAGGGTTTCGCGGACGGAGTGGTCGGTGATGAGGATGGCGAGGCCGTCGCGGTCGCGGAGGTCGCGGACGATGCGTTGGATGTCTTCGACGGCGATGGGGTCGCTGCCGGCGAAGGGTTCGTCGAGCATGAGGAGTTTGGGGTCTGAGCAGAGGGATCTGGCGATGGCGAGGCGGCGTTTTTCACCGCCGGAGAGGGTGACGGCGAGGGATTTGGCGAGGCGGGTGATTTTGAAGCGTTCGAGGAGTTCGGAGGCGCGTTCGTGGCGTTGTTTGCGGGAGAGGTTGGGGCGGGTTTCGAGGATGGCGAGGAGGTTGTCGAAGACGGAGAGTTTGCGGAAGATGGATTCTTCTTGTGGGAGGTAGCCGAGGCCGAGGCGGGCGCGGCGGTGCATGGGGAGTTTGGAGATGTCGTTGCCGTGGAAGTGGACGGAGCCGTGGTCTGGTGGGACGAGGCCGGCGATCATGTAGAAGGAGGTGGTTTTGCCTGCTCCGTTAGGGCCTAGCAATCCGACGATTTCGCGGGGTTTGACGGAGATGGAGACTCCATCGACGACGGCGCGGCCGCCGTAGCTTTTGCGGAGGCCGGAGGCGAAGAGCGCGGTGTTTTGGCCGTTGGTGCAGGTGGAGCCGGGGGTGTGCATGGGGTAGATGCTGAGATGCTGAAAAGCTGAGATGCTGAAAGTCGGAAGGTCGGACGTTGAAGAGTGAGAAGTGCCGAGTGAGAAGTGAGAAGTGGTGAAGAGGCTGGGAAGGTCGGAATTCGGAATTCGGAAGTTTTTTTGGGTTAGCGGTTTTGGTTTAGGTTTCCGCCCATGTCCCAGAAGCCTTCGGTGTGGAAGGTTCCGGAGGTGAGGATGCGGAGGCGTTCGTTGGGGCGGGTGGCGCGGGCGTAGGTGGTGCCTTGTTTGACCCAGGGGTAGCCGCCGGAGAGGATGATTTGTTTGTCTGTTAGGTTGTAGGAGAGGATGGCGGCGCTGGCTTCGATGGGTTCTTTGCCATCGACGCCTTTTTGGAGGATGCGGACGGCTCCGGTGGCGACGATGCGTGAGACGTCTCCGAAGCCTGCGGTGGCGATGCCGAGGTCGAGGCCGGATTCTTTTTTGTCGTCGGGGTTTTGTTCTTCGGTGGCGGGGTCTTTTTCTTCGGTGGGTTTTTCGGGTTTTTTGGTGAAGAAGATTTTGAGTTCGTTGGCGCCGGTGATGGTGAAGCGGGGGTCTTTGACGGTGACGTTTTTGAGGTAGACGAGGACGCCTTCTTCGGAATCGAAGTACATGCCGTTTTCGCAGCTGATGACGGTGTTGTTGGGGTCGGGGTCGACTTCGAGGGGTTTGGCTTCGGCTTCGGCGGGGTTGTTTTCGGCTTCGTTGGCGATGAGGGTGAGGCCGTTCTGGTTGAGGAAGTCGAGGGTTTTGGTTTGGGCCGCCTGGGCTTCTGCGAGGGTGGCGGTGAGGGTTTCGTTGGTTTTTTTGCCTTCGGCGGCGACGGTTTCGGCGCGGGATGCGGCATCGGCCTGGAGGGCGGCGATTTCTTCGGCTGTCATCCGCGGTGGGGGTGCGGAGATGAGGGGGAGGGTGAGGGCGGCGAGGATGGAGCCGGTGGCGCGTGGGGTGGTGATCATGGCGGTATCGGGCGGGGGTGCGGTGATGGTGGTGGTGACGGGTCCGATGAGGAAGCCGCTGGTGGTTGCGAGGTCGAAGAGGATGCCGGTGCCTGAGGCGGTGAGGCGGTCGGATTGGATTTGGACGTTTTGTTTGGCGGTGAGGATGCCTTTTTTCTGATCGAGGTGGGCTTCGGCGAGGTCGATTTTGGCGCGGCGGGTGCCGTCGAGGTTGAAGATTTCGATGAGGACTTTGTCGCCGCGGATGTTGTCTTCGTCGATGAGGGTGAGGATTTCGGCGTGGAGGACGGAGGTGAGGCGGCGTTTTTCGTCGTAGCGTGGGAGCATGACGCCTTGGAGGACGCTGCCGGGTGGGAGCATGGAGATGGCGGCGATTTTTTTGCGCTTTTTGGCTTCCTGGGGTACTTGGGGTGCCGGGGGTGCCGGTTTCTCGTCCGCGCAGAGGAGGGCGGGGGCGAGTAGGAGCAGGAGTGGAAGGAGGGGGCGCAAGGGAGAGGTGGGTCAGGAGACGGGTTGTGGGTGCAGGGGGCGGACGTTGGCGGTGAGGGCGGTTTCGTGTTCTTTGAGTTTGCGGAAGTCGCAATTGGTTTGGATGCCGAACCAGAAGCGTGGGGATTGTCCGAAGTATTTGCCGAGGCGGACGGACATTTCGGGGGTGATGGAGCGGCGGCCGAGGACGATCTCGTTGACGGCCCTTGGGGATACGCCGAGGGCGCGGCCGAGGGCGTTTTGTGAGATGCCCAAGGGCTTCAGGTATTCCTCAAGGAGGATCTCGCCTGGGGTGATCGGTTCCACGGGTGTAACGTATCGCGTTATGGGTTGGGGTCAATGGTAATCCCGGATGGCAACGTGCTCGGCGTGGCTGCCGTTCCAGCAGAAGCAGATGCGCCATTGGTCGTTGATGCGGATGGAGTGGAGGCCGAGGAGGTCGCCTTGGAGTGCTTCGAGGCGGTTGCCTGGTGGGACGGAGAGGTCGTTGAGGACGATGGCTTCGTCGAGTTGGATCAATTTCCTGATGGCGACGCGTGAGATGGCGGAAAAGCGTCTGGATTTTCCTGTTTCGTAGAGTTGGCGGGTGTCCCGGTCTTGGAAGGAGAGGATCATGAGGGCACCCGGGGGCAGGGGAGAGGGAGGGTCAGTGGGAAGCGTGGTGGATGGCGATGAGTTTGACGAGGAGGTCTTCGATGAATTCGAGGGGGATTTGGTTGGGGCCGTCGGAGAGGGCGTTGGGTGGGTCCGAGTGGACTTCCATGAAGAGGCCGTCGATGCCGGTGGCGACGGCGGCGCGGGCAAGGACGGGAGCGAGTTCGCCATCGCCGCCGGTGGTTCCGCCGAGGCCGCCGGGGCGTTGGACGGAGTGGGTGGCATCGAAGATGACGGGGAGTCCTTCTTTGCGCATCCAGTAGAGGGAGCGCATGTCGGTGACGAGGTTGTTGTAGCCGAAGGTGGTGCCGCGTTCGGTGATGAGGAAGTGGTTGCAGCCGAAGGAGCGGAGTTTATCGGCGATGTTGACGGTGTCCCATGGGGCGAGGAATTGGCCTTTTTTGACGTTGACGACGCGTCCGGTTTTGGCGGCGGCTTCGAGGAGGTCGGTTTGGCGGCAGAGGAAGGCGGGGATTTGGAGGAGGTCGATGTGTTCTGCTGCGAGTTCGGCTTGTTCGGCGGTGTGGATATCCGTGGTGACGGGGACGTTGAGTTCGCGTGAGATTTCACCGAGGATGCGGCAGCCTTCGGCGGGACCTGGGCCGCGGAAGGAGGTGACGGAGGTGCGGTTGGCTTTGTCGAAGGAGGCTTTGAAGATGAATGGGATGCCGGTGCGGTCGGCGATTTCCTTGAGGGAGCGGGCCATTTCCCAGGCGAAGGTTTCGGATTCGAGGGCGCAGGGGCCGAGGATGAAGAAGGGGATGGGTCCGCCGACGGGGACGTGTCCGATGTTGAAGGGGTCGAAGGACATTTTGGTAAAGGCTGAGATGCTGAAAGGCTGAGATGCCGGGGGGCGGGTGGGATTAGGAGCCGACGGCGTTGGCGAAGAGTGGGCGGAGGTTTTGGAGGGCGGTGTTGAGGAGTTTTTGTTCGGTTTCGGTGAGGTTGCCGGCGGTTTTGATGGCGAGCATTTCGAGGGAGTCGATGACGGAGCGTGCGGCGCGGAGGTTGATTTGTTTTTCTCCGGTGTGTGGGTTTGGGATTTGGCCGAGGAAGAGTCCGGCGTTTTGGGCCTGGAGGATGATGAATTCGTTGAATCTGGGATCGGCGGCCGGGGCGTCGGGCATGGCAGGAGTTTCCTGTTGGCTGGGGTGGGATGCAAGAGGGAAGACTGGGGGAGGGGGAGAAATCGGGGTGATTTCCCGCATTGCGTGGTGTGTGGAGTTGGTGAATGCTGCGGGGGTTCCGAATGATTTCCTCTGCTTCCATATCGCACCGGGATGATGGTCGCCTGTGGGCGCTCGCGCTGGGGATATCGGTGGTGTTGAATGTGGGTTTGTTGGGGGTTGTGGGGATGATGATGTTGAAGACGAAGACGTTTCAGCAGAGTGTTCCGAAGGCGGTGCCGGTGCCGGAGGAGACGGTGGTGGTGAGTCCGATGGAGATGTTAGAGCCGGTGGTTGAGCCGGCGGTGGAGAATCCGGATAAGACCTTTGCGCGGACATCGGAGGATCAGCGGGCGGCGGAGGCACCGGAGGATCCGTCGTTTGTTGGGGAGCGGGATACGTTGGCGACGAGTGATCGTGCTCCGGATGCGGATGCGCCGGCGTTGCCATCGCAGGCGGGGGAGAAGCCGTTGAGCGAGTCGGATTTCGAGACGACGGAGAGTGACTATCAGGATGGGCAGATGGTGGAGAGTGAGGCACCGCCGACGGAGGTGGTTGCGGAGCCGAGTCCGATGGTGCCTGAGGTGCCGCCGCAGCCGGAGCAGACGGCGGCGAAGGGTGAGGAGATTGAGGATCCGGAGAAGGCGGAGGAGTTGAGTGTGCCTCCGCAGCGGGAGCGGTTGATGGAGGGTCCGCAGCCGTATGATGTGCCGGTGCCGATGGAGGAGCGGAAGGTGGAGGAGGACCCGAAGCCGAAGCCGGCGGAGCGGCCGGAGAAGGGGAATTCGGAGGAAATGCCGCCGAAGGAGGAGGTGGATGAGTCTCCGAAGCCTACGAGTGCGCCGCCGGATGATCCCGCGTTCCGGGGTTTCCAGCGGAAGGCGGCGATCCGAGGATCGATTTCGCGGACGGGGCGGAGTGCGTTGGATGTGGCGGATACGCCGGAGGGGAGGTATCAGGCGCTGATCAGCCGGGCGGTGGAGCAGGAGTGGCAGCGGAATTGCGCGCGGCATCGTGATTTCATCACTCCGGGTTATCTAACAGTCCGGTTTTTCGTTGAGGCGAGCGGAAAGGTGAAGAGTGTGCAATTCGTCGGGGAGATGGAAACGGGGCAGGTGCAGAAGGGTTTCACGCTTTCATCGATCCGGGATGCGGTGATTCCGGCGATGCCCGCGGAGCTGCGGAAGGAGCTGGACGGTGAGCCGATGGAACTACTTTTCAATTTTTATTTCTAACAAAATATCATGATCGAACCACCGATTTACGTTTTGGCCGCATCTGCGGGTGATGGTTTCAATGCCGCGGTTGAGTTTCTGAAGAAGGGCGGGTTTTTCATGATTCCATTAGCCGTGGTTTCGGTGGTGGGTCTGATGGCGATCCTTTACAAATGTCTATCACTGGGCCGTGCGAGGGTGGTGCCGGATGGGTTGGCGAGGCAGGTGGAGGACTTCGAGCGGACGATTGCCGAGAACAAGGTGGAGCCGGTGTTGCGTGAGTTCCAGCAGGGAGGGAGTGTTTTGGCGAGGCTGGGGGCGGTGGCGGTGAAGCACCGCGGGAAGCCGCTTTCCGACATCACGCAGGCGATCGAGGCGAGTTCGCGTGAGGAGAGCGTGAGGCTGCACGCGGGGATCGGCGTGCTGGATACGGTGATTACCGTAGCACCGCTGCTGGGTTTGTTAGGGACAGCATCCGGTCTGGTGACGACGTTCGAGGGGCTTGGCGAGACGACGGACCACACGGCGATCGCGCGGGGGATTGCGATCGCTTTGAGCACGACGATCTTCGGTCTGACGATCGCGGTGCCGTGTGTGATCGCGCACAGTTATTTCACGCGGCGGATTGAGACGTTGACGGCGCGGTTGGAGACGTTGCTTTCCGATCTTGCCCATGTCTGCCACAAGGCGCGCCCGAACTCCTGAGCGACGATGAAACTCCACCGTCCCGTGAGGAAGCGCAGTGAGGTGCCGATCGTTCCGATGATCGACATCCTTTTCATCCTGTTGGTTTATCTGATCGTCACGACGCAGCCGAAGAAGCCGCGGAACGTGTTGCGGATCGAGCTGCCGACGTTGCGTGAGGTGCCGTCCGAGACGGTGGCGGACCAGCGTTCGGTTCTGGCGGTGGATGCGGAGGGAAAGGTGACGCTGGATGCGGTGCCTGTTCCGGATGGTTTGTTAGAATCGTATCTGGCGGCCTATCAGAAGCAGAATCCGGGTCGCAAGCTGGAGTTGGAAGCGGACCGGCGGTTGCCGTTGGAGAAGTTGTTAGAAGTGTGGGGCGCGCTGGTGAAGGCTGGGATCCCGATCAAGGATGTGCCGGCGCGGATCCGGTTGCCGGAGTGATGGTGCGATGGCGTGGATGCGGGCTTGCGTGAAATGGGGGGATGGCGCTTGATGGTTTCATGATCCGAACGTTGATTTTGCTGATGGCCACGATTTCCTTCACCAACGCCGAGTTTCTGCCGCTTTGGCCGGGTGAGGCACCGGGTGCGAAGGTGCCGCCGAAGGGGACGGAGAAGATGGGTGAGGGTGGGCGTTTGTCTGACATCGAGGTTCCGCAGTATCAGGTTTATCTGCCGGAGAAGGCGAAGGCGACGGGGGCGGCGGTGGTGATTTTTCCGGGGGGTGGATATACGATTCTGGCGATGGATCATGAGGGGCATGATTATGCGAAGTGGCTGGCGGAGCGAGGGGTGGCGGGGATTGTGGTGAAATATCGGGTGAGTGGGAATGATGCGTTGGGTTATCATTTTCCGGTGCCGTTTCTTGATGCGCGGCGGGCGATCCGGACGGTGCGGTCGAAGGCAGGGGAGTGGGGGATAGATTCGAAGAAGATCGGGGTGATGGGGTCTTCGGCGGGTGGGCATCTGGCGAGTTTGTGCACGACGCGGTATGGTGATATGTTTCCGGAGGAGGGGAAGGATGCGATTGATGGAGTGAGCTGTCGGCCGGATTTCTCGATCCTGATCTATCCGGTGATCTCGATGGATTCGGCGATTTCGCACGGGGGATCGAGGCGGCGTCTGTTAGGTGAGAATCCGACGGCGGAGGAATTGGCGTTGTATTCCACGGAGAAGGCGGTGGGCAAGGATACGCCGCCGGTGTTTTTGCTGACGACTTCGGATGATATGGTGGATTGCCGGAACAGTTTGAATTTCGCGGCGGCGTGCAAGGAGCACGGGGTGCCGGCGACGCTGCATCAATTTGAGAAGGGGGGGCACGGGTATGGGCTCAAGGGCAAGGGAGCGCTGGCGATTTGGCCGACATTGTTGGAGTCATGGCTTCGGGAGCGGGCGTTGGTCCGATGATGTTTCCGAGCGGGACATCATGAATGACCAATCTTCGTTGAGCCAGATGATCTTGCAGGTGCAATCGGTGTGTTCGTGCTCGCCATTCACGAATCCGGCCCGGAAGTCATTCCAGTGATGAACCCATAGGGTGGTTTGGCCGCTGAGGTGGGGTTCGATTTGGATGATGTTGTGAATTCCCGCGCGGATGTTTGTGGAGGGTTTGCCTGGCTTGGATTGCAAGATTGCGTTTTCCAATCCCCCCTTCGAGATGAGGAATCCGACCCTCAATGGCAGGTGGAAGAAAGCGGATAGAGCGGTGAATGCCGCGAAGATGCAGGCGAGGATGCGCTGACGGGTGCGCACGCCGGGGCGGCCGAGGCAGATGGTTCCGGCACCGATGGCGAAGAGTCCGGCTGGGACCGCAACGAGGATTTCCGGTGTCATGGGCATGTATCCGAGCGCGGAGAAGATCCAATACAGGATCAGCCCGAGTCCCCAGAACCATGCTTCGTATCTCATTGTTGAGACATCACTTCGAGTTTATGTTGATTGGTGAGGAATTTCCGAACGTTTGCTAACGTCGCCTAACAAGAGTTTCAACTGGAAAATTCGGGGTGAGAAGGCTGGAGGGCGTGGAGCATTTTGACGGCCTGCCAGGCGGCGTCGGAATCATGGACGCGGAAGATTGCACCTCCGCGAGGGATGGCGGCGGCGATGCAAGCGATGGTGCCGGCGTCGCGGGTGGAGGGCTCGGGGAGCTTGAGGACTTCGCCAATGACGGTTTTGCGGGAGACGGGGACGAGGATGGGGCGCTGGAAGCGATTGAGGCGGGAGAGGTTTTGATAGACGGTGAGATTGTCGGCGCGTTGCTTTGCGAAGTCGATGCCGGGATCGATGATGATGGAGTCAAGGGGTAGTCCTATTTGGGTGGCGAGCCGGATTTTCTCCTCGAAGAAGGATTCCATGGCATTCATGACGTTGGGCCATTGTTGTTGGAAGTGTGGGATTTTCGGTTCGCCGACGCTGTGCATGATGAGGAGTGAGACGTTGGCGTTGGCGCAGGTGATGGCGTTGCGGGCGTCGGGAAGCGCGCTCATGTCATTGATGAGGTCGATGCCGGGAGATTGCAGGATGGCGGTGATGGCTTCGTTGCGCCATGAGTTGACGGACAGGACGGGTGGCCAGATTTGGGTGGAATCGCGCGGAGTGCAGGTGGGCCAGGTTTCCTGCCAGCGGTCGATGAAGGTGCGGAGGCGGCGTATTTCCTCGTTAATCGGGATGGCGGTGCGGTTGGTGCGCGCGCTTTCCGCTCCGATGTCGATGATGTCGGCGCCGTTTGTTAGATGGGTGCGGGCGATGGCGAGTGCTGCGGTGGGATCGAGGGTGCCGTCGCCTGAAAAGGAGTCGTCGTTGATGTTGACGATTCCCATGAGGAGTGGTTTTCGGGGGAATCGGATTGTCCGTCCGGGGAGGTTCCAACGCATGGGGAAGCGATAAGGCGGTATCGGGCGAATCGCAAGGACGGGTGGCGTGGAGGAATTTTTGGGTTTCGGGTGCAATGCAGTTGCAAGCAGGAGGAGGATTGGCTTGAAGTGTGGCGTCTTTGCTGCGGTATCGCTTGCAAGAATCATTCAAAAGAGAAAATCCAGAGTCATGAAGATCAGCAATTATCAGTTCGCCAACGAGGAAGTCGTTCTTGATTTCCATCATTATGAAGCCTGCCAGTTCAACACCTGTCGTTTGGTGGTTTTGGGTCATGGCGATTTTGCCTTTGAGCGTTGTGAGATCACCAACTGCGAGTTCACGTTCGCTGGTCCTGCGGCGAGCAGCATCAAGACGATGGCGACGATCTATCACCAGATGGGTGATCAGGGGAAGGCGCTGATTGAAGGGACTTTCAACCAGATCCGCAATGCTGCAGGGAATTCTCCTGCCTAACTATTTTACTAAGGTTTCAAGCTGACCCCGGATTCATCCAGCCAGTGGCCTTGCCAAGCGGAGGAGTGCGGGGTCGATTTTGTACTTGGCGCCGGCGACTGCCTGGATGGGTAGGTGGCCGTAGGTTCCGTCCCGATAGACCATGATGGCGTTGGTCTGGCCGGCATCGAGGGCATCGACGGCGGCGGTGGCGAATTTGTAGGCCATGATGCGGTCGAGGACGGTGGGGGATCCGCCGCGCTGGACGTGGCCGAGGACGGTGAGGCGTGCTTCCATGCCGATGGAGTCGTTGATCCAGCGGGTGAGGTAGTCGGCCATTTTGGTGCCTTCGGCGACGATGGCGAGGACGTAGCGGCGGCCTTCGTTGGCGATTTCGTGTTTCAATCGCGCGCCGAGGGTGTCGAGGTTGTATTCGATTTCCGGCACGAGGCAGATTTCGGCACCGCAGGAGAGGGCGCTTGTTAGAGCGAGGTATCCGCAGTGGCGGCCCATGACTTCGACGACGAAGGCGCGGGAGAAGGAGCTGGCTGTATCGCGGATGGAGTCGACAGACTGGCGGATCATGTTGAGCGCGGTATCGACACCGAGGCAGTAGTCGGTTCCGGCGATGTCGTTGTCGATGGTGGCTGGAATGCCGGCGAAGGGGACGCCGAAGTCCGCGTAGAATTGGTTGAGGGCGCGGAATGAGCCGTCGCCGCCGACGACGATGAGGCGGTCGATGCCGAGTGTTTTGAGGTTTTCGAAAGCTTTGCGGCGGTAGTCGATATCGAAGAATTCCTTGGATCGAGAGGATCGGAGGACGGTTCCGCCGCGGTGGAGGATGCCTGAGACGAGTTCGCGGGAGGCGGGGACGATGTTTCCGTCAATGAGGCCGCGCAGGCCGTCGTAGACGAGGAAGGGGCGGTGGCCTTTTTGGGTGGCGTATTCGACGGCGCATTTGACTGCGGGGTTCATCCCGGCTGAGTCGCCGCCGGAGGTCATGATGGCTATTCCGTGTGACATGGATGAGCGGATGGGGGAAGGGATGGTGCCACGAGACGCCAAGCAGATGCGATGCCGGATTGATTGAAAAGCCGTGCGGTGTGGCGGATCAGTGGTTTTTGCGGAGGTCTCGTGCGCTCCAGAGGATGCCGCGTGCGGGCTCGCCATTGCCGCGGAATTTTCTGGCTCCGTCCTTTCGTTTTGGGCCGAACCGTTCTCTGGCGGATTCGAACGCGGAATTGACGAATTCCCGTGATCCGATGACGGCACCGTCGGTGAAGTATCTGATGCGGGATCTCAGCATTTTGGCGTATGCGAGTCCGGATGTTTGTTTTTCCTCCGCTTCACGAAGTGCTGCGCGTGCTGTTTCGAGTTGTTCGGCGGTCATGCCTTTGTGCATTTTGAGGTTTGTCGTTTTGCCGCTTCGGTCGACTTGAGTTTGTGTCATTTCGCCAGCGCCTAACAGGAGTCGTTTGCGATATTCGGTGGAGATGCCTTTGGACCAGTAGGAGGAATCTGCCTGCATGCCGCGATGGGCCTCCATCGCTCTAACAAGGCCGGCGCGCGCTGTTTTTCCATTTCCCTTGGTGCCGTCGCCGATGGCTTCACCGTAGCTGCTCCAGCGGTATTCCGCGGGGTCTTCGGCGAGGCCGGCACGAACGGGATTGAGGTCGATGTATGCGGCGATGGTTTTTGTGGCGGCGCCATCTTCCACAATGACGCTTTTGAAGCGGTCTTCCCAGAGATGTCCGGATCGATCGAACTTCGCGTTGTGCCATTGGGTGTAGCGCTGGAGGAAGCTTTTCATGAACTCGGAGAGGTTGTGCATGCGATAGGTGAACCGCTCGTGGATATTCTGGACCAAGGAGATGTTTCCCGTGCCTTCCATTATGGATTTTCTGGCGTCTGTCAGTTCCTTTGCAACGGCGGCGACCTGCGCTTCGGAGTATATGGCGCGGAGGCGTGTCAACAGTGACTCATCTGACAAGCCTTCGGGGCTTCCAGCGCTTCCAGGCGGGGGTGGGGTGATTTCCAGCAGGAGGTGGATGTGATTGCTCATGAAGCAGTATGCCAGGATGCGATTGCCGGAGAATGCTTCGTGCATCCGCATGAAGGTGCGAAGTTTCTCCTTTTCGTCGGGGCCTAGAACGAAACGGCGGTCCACGACCCGGGCGATGCAGTGGTAGATTACGGGTTTCAGGCCTTGCGGGTGATGCGGGATAATCCAGCGTGCGCGTCTCATGGGGGGAGTTTGGGTGATTTCATGAGCATGTCAACGATTATGGGTCAGTCCCTTTATAGGATTTTTTTGGCAAGTAATAAAAGGACTGACCCTTTGTAGTGCGGGCTTGGGGGGGCGGGGGAGTTTGTTGGCGGATTGTTTGGAGGAGCTTGGTGCAGGCATGGAGCTGATGGTGCATTTGAAGGGCCGATACGCTGTGGGGGATTTACGGCGGGTGGTGGATGAGTTGGCGGGGAAGGTTTCCTTGGAGCGGGTGATGTTCGCCTCCCATCGCGGAGGGGTGCTGGACGCGTTGAGCGTGATCATTCCAGAGGACCGTTTGGCGCGGTTCGGGTGGGTGCCGGCATTGCTGGCGCTGAGAAAGAGGAGGCGGTAGAGGTGGTGTCTGGTGAATCAACTGGTGTCGACGCGACCCTTGGTGGTGGCCCTCCACCGGACGGGCTATCGGGTGATGGCGAGTTGTGTATGGGAGTTCCGCAGCCGCAAGGAAATCGAGCGGCTTGGTGTGGATGGGATGTTTGTGAATCTGTCGGATTGATTGGTTTGGAACCAATCAATCACCAGAGTAAGAACGCGGCCATGCCCCTTCAATGAGTGAGCTGGTGGGTGGCGGTGGGGACTGAGTGGCCTCTCAGGGCAGCATGAAGTCGTTCCATTTTTTGGAGAGTTCGGTGGGGTCGACGGGGGCGACGTGGAGGTCGGCGAAGACGGCGTTGACCTTGCCGCCGTGTTTTTCGGAGGCGGGGATGATGTGTTTGGTGATTTCGTTCTTGCTGGAGATGCGGAAGGGGGCGCCGACGTTGCCATCGATGAAGAAGATTTTGGCTGCGGGGCGGGTGAGGTCGGTCTCGAACATTTCGAGGTATTGGGGCGCGCGGGAGAGGCGCCAGTTCATCATGTAGGTGGGTGGCGGGTTGGTGCCTGGGGTTGCCTTGACGTCGAGGCAGGGGCAGGAGCGCTTTTTGAGCTGCATGGCGAAGGCTTCCTGGATGTTGTCGGACCAGTAATCGACGAAGGGTGAGCGGCCGGGGTTGGGGGCGGTGGCGTTGTAGGGTGTGTTGGAGATTGCGGCCCAGTTGAGCGGGGTGGGGAGGCGGCCGTTGCGGTCCTGGGAGCAGCGGGCGAAGACGATGCTCCAATCGCGCATGTTTTGGATGCATTGGACGGTTTTGGCCTTGGTGCGGATTTTGGCGGCGGCGGCGAAGCCGACGAGGGCGAGGACGACGAGGATGGCGATGACGACGAGGAGTTCGACGAGGGTGAATCCGCGGCGGTTTTTTTTGGGCTGGAGAGGGTTTTTCATGAGCGGGATGAATTGGTTGGAAAGGAAGCCGGCAGGATGGAAGACGCGCTCTTCCATCCTGCCGGTTTTGTTAGATATTATGGGGCAGCGCCTTCGACGATCCGGAAGAATTGTCTTGGTTCGGCTTGTTCGTCTGCGGTGACGATGACGGTTTGAGGGTTGGTGGCTCCGGTGAAGGTGGAGCCGGGGATGGCGGTGAAGGTGGTTTCACCCTCCTTCATGGCCTGGATGTGATAGCTGGCTCCGGAGGCGAGTCCCGTGGTGACCATGGAGAACTGGTTGGCAGCGGTGTCGAAGAAGACATCGGTGATTTTGATGTCCACGGGTGCGACGATTTCGGCGAGGGGTGCGATCAGGGTCGGGGCAAGGTTGACGTCCTGTTCCTTGGTGCTGAGGCCATACCAGCGGTTGATGGGGGCGCGGAGGAAGAGGGTGATTTGTCCGTCATTATCGTCCTCGATGAAGGATTTGAGGTTGAGGGTTGCCGGGTTTGATACCGCCTGGCCGATGGCTGGGACGTTGATGGATCCGAGGTAGCGGACGCGTTTGAGATCGCGGGCCCAGGTGTCGATTTCGTTGCGGTCGGCTTCGATGATTCCCGGGGCGTTGAGGTAGTTAGTGGTGGCTTCGACCCAGGATTCGCCGGGATCGCCATCGACGAGTCCGAAGACTTCCAGAGTACCGGTGTTGGAAGGGCTGGCGAATGTCACGTTGAGGCGGAGGGCTGTGTTGGTGAGGTCGCCTTGCAGTTGGCTGACATCGAAGCGGAACATCGGGATGTGGACGCGGTTGGCTCGATTGTCGCGCGAGGTCATGGCAGCGGCGGCACCGCTGGTGACTCCGGGACCAGTTCCGGCGTTCTGTGTATCGTTGGAGAGGGAGGTGTCCGATCCGCGACCGAAGGCGGTGTTGATGATGGCAGGAGTTGGGGTGCTTGTATTGAGAGCCGGGTTGGTGCCGGAGAGGAGTTCGAGTTGGTTGTTTGCCCCGTCGGAATCCGGGTCCGCAGTTCCGTTGTGACTGGTGATGTCGGTGAAGTGGAGGATCTCCCAGCCATCAGGGAGGCCGTCGCCATCGGTATCCGGAGTGGAGACCGAATCATTTCCATTGGTTGCAGCTGCGTATTCGGCACCGTTGTTGAAGCCGTCGGAGTCATTGTCATCCGCAGGGTCATCGGTGGTTGTTAGGTTGCCGAAGGAGAAGATTTCCCAGCCATCGCCGAGGCCGTCGAAATCGGAATCGGGGGAGCTGGCGCGGAGGGTTGGGTTGGTGCTGGGAGCCGCGGATTCCTCTTCCTCGTTGGTTGAGAAGTCGCGGTCGAGGTCATCGTCGCCATCGGTGAAGTAGATGTCGTCGTTGAAGAGGAGTTTTTCCCATTCGTCGGCGAGGCCGTCGGCATCGGTGTCTTCGGGGGTGGATTGGTCGTTGTTGGGATCCGATCCGGCGAGGTATTCCTCTTCGTTGGTGAAGGTGTCATTGTCCGGGTCTTCACTGGAGTCGGAGATGGCGGTTAAGGTTCCGAAGTTGTTTATTTCCCAACGGTCGTTGATGCCGTCGTTGTCGGTGTCGATGAAATCGGAGATGTCTTCGGGAGAGGTTCCAGCGGTTTCCTCCTCTTCGTTGGTGTAGCCGTCGGCATCGTTGTCGTGGAGGCCGTTGAAGTCGGTGACGTTGGTAAAGAAGTTGAGTTCCCAGAGGTCGGAGAGTCCATCGCCATCGGAATCGCCGGGGACGGAGGCGGTGCGCTGCGGGTTGGATTTGATGGGGGTGGAGGATTCTTCCTGTTTGTTGGTGAAGGTGTCGTTATCGGGGTCGGCGTTGGGATCGTTGGCGGCGGTGATGTTGCCGAAGTATTGGATTTCCCATGCGTCGCCGAGAGTGTCGCCATCGATGTCTCCGGGGATGGAGGCGGCGAGGTTCGGGTTGGAGTTCGCGGTGTATTCGTCCGCGTTGGAGTAGGAGTCGGAATCGTTGTCTCCGGTGGTGCTGGTGGCGGTGCCGAGCTCGCCGAAGTGGAGGGTTTCCCATGCGTCGTTGAGGCCGTCTGTATCGGTGTCTTGGAAGGAGTTGCGGTCGGTGGGGATGGTGGAGTTGGTGTATTCGGCGAGGTTGTTGTTGAGGTCGTTGTCTGGGTCTCCGGTCCCGGATTGGAGGAGGCGTTCGGTTGGGGTTGAGATGGTGTCGTTGTTGCCGAAGTGGAGGTCTTCCCAGAGGTCGGCGAGGCCGTCGCCATCGATGTCGAGTGGTGTGGATGCGGCGAGGTTCGGGTTGGAGCCGGCGGTTTCTTCGGCTTCGTTGTTAAAGGTATCCGCGTCCGGATCGCCGGTGCCGACTTCATCGAGGTCACCGAAATTGGTGGTTTCCCAAGTATCCGATAGACCGTCGAGGTCGGTGTCGCCAGCGGTTCCGTTCGGTAGGATGAGGTGAGGGCGGTCGGTTGAGGCGCGAGTGGCGTCTTCTTTGGCGGCGAGGCCGAAGGTTTGGCTATTGTCGGAAGTGGTGACGAGGAGGAAGGTGACGACGCCGTCTGTATCGGCATCGATGAAGTTCTTGAGATTGACCCCGGACATGGTGGTAGGTCCGGACGTCAGAGAGATGGGGTAGGTGTGAACGGCGAGTTGTTCGAGTGCCCCGGTTGGGTTGGTGGTTTCGTTGTAGATATCCAGTGAGAATGTCGCGTTCGCGGTGCCTGGGCCGACAACGCCGGGGGCGTTGTTGTAGTTGGTGGTGGATTCCGGCCAGAGTTCGTTGGTGTGGCCATCGCGGAGGCCGTAGATGGTCCAGGCGCGGGTACGGTTGGCACCATAAGTCTGTGTGAGACGGAGGGTGGCGCCGGTGTTATCCGAGTCATTGGTGAGGCCGCTGATGTCGAAGCGGAGGAGTGCGACTCGGAGACGGGTTCCAGCGAAGTTCCTGACTTCGACGGCGCCTTTTGTGCCGTGGTTCACGGCGGGGCCGGCGTTTGAGTCGTTGGAAAGGTAGGTGTCCGCTCCGTTTCCGTAGGATGATGGGATTTCGACTGCGGCATGAGACGCGAAGGGGGTGAAGGACGCGGTGAGGAGGGTTGCGCGGAGGAAGCGGTTGCGGGAAGCGGGTTTCATGGGTTTCGACGGTTGGCGGGTTTCTGCCTTGGGCGGGGCGGGCGTGGGGATTCCAAGCTTGCAAGAAACGTTCACCGTGAGGGTGGTAGGCGTCGATTACCTCAAAGGGGGGATGGGGGGACGTTGAATGTTGAACGTCGAAAGTCGAAAGTCGAAAGTCGAAAGTCGAAAGTCGAAAGTCGAAAGTCGAAAGTCGAAAGTCGAAAGTCGAAAGTCGAAAGTCGAAAGTCGAAAGTCGAAAGTCGAAAGTCGAAAGTCGAAA
>SYAP01000050.1 GCA_005787565.1 Verrucomicrobiaceae bacterium
CACATCCGGCGCCGCGGATCCGTCGCGTGAACCCCGCAAATCACCGGAATCTCATCCACCACCGGCAGCACTTCATACTCACCGATCTCCATCGCGATCGCATTCGCATCCCCATAAGCCATCATCCCGGCAGTCGATCCATGTCCCATCATCCGGAAACGCCCGGAGTTGTAGATGATGATCAGATCCGCACCGCCTTTTTCGATAAACTTCGCGCTGATCCCCGTCCCAGCACCGGCAGCGATGATCGCCTGGCCTTTCGAGAGGGTGTCATTAAGGCGCTCGATCACTTCAGCGCGAGTGTAGGGATTTCCTTTTCCGGTCCATTGGTTGGGCATGCCGAATCTTTACGGCTCCGCCACCCGGAGGACAAACGCCAAAATCCCACATGCTGCTATCCGATCTCCACTTGCCCGGTTTTCCCCTTTTCCCGGCCTTCAAATCGAAACACCTTGCAGGAAACCCATGTCCCCCTCCGACCAAGACCGCCAGATCCTCGGAAAAAAGACCGACTACCTCACCGTCCGCGCCGATCCGCTCGACTCCCGCGAATGGCTCTCCCAAGGCAGGGTCTGCCAGCTCCTCGACCTCCACCACATCAGCCACGTCGGCATCATGCGCGCACAACCTCCCTTCGAGGTCCTCCGCACCAACCAAAACGGCACCTTCATGCTCGCCTGCCTCGAAGGCGAAGGCGTCGTCCTCACCGATGGACGCTGGCGCACCATCAAGTCCGGACAAGCCTGTCTACTCCCTCCCTTCGTCCTCAACTCCCTCAAATGCACCAACCGCCAACCGTGGACCTTCGCTTGGGTCCGCTACCGTGAATCCCGCTCCACCACACCCATCGTCTCCAGCGCCTCCCCCGTCAGCGGTGCCTTCGACGGCCACGCCTTCAAAGCCGCCATCGAAGGCCTCCACGCCGAAGCCGGAAACGGCGGCGGCGCCACCGCCCTCCATCACTGGACCGAGCTGATCCATCACTACGTCCTCCGCTTCGCCCGCCCTCACGTCCCCGACGAGCGTCTTTGGCGCATGTGGCAGGTCGTCGAAGCCGATCTCAAACGCCCATGGTCCCTCAACGAACTCGCCGCCGTCGCCTGCATGAGCGACGAACACCTCCGCCGCCTCTGCCGCAAGGAAATCGGCCGCAGCCCCCGCCAGCAACTCACCTTCCTCCGCCTCCAACGCGCCATGCACCTCCTCTCCACCACCGATGACAAGGTCGAGGTCATCGCCCGGGAAATCGGCTTCGAAAGCGCATTCACATTCTCTAACACCTTCAAGCAATGGATCGGCTGGCGACCGTCCGAACACCGCAAACGCATCCATTGACTCTAACATTCTCTTATGAGATCACTCCACGTCTTCCTCGTCCTCACCACCATCTCCCTCGCTCAGGAACTGCCCAAAACCGGTCTCCTACTCGATCTCGACGCCGCTCACGGCATCTCTCTTGAAGACGGTGAAAACATCGCCGCATGGGAAAATCAGGTCGCCTCCGCAAAACCACGCCTCTTCATCAAACGCGACGCCGGACGCAAGGACCCCGGCAGCGGACGCCCCACCCTCCGCAAATCCATCCCCGAACTCGGCGGCAAACCCTCCGTCGTCTTCCGCCAACAGGAACTCGTCTGCATGGATGAGGACTCGTTCGACTCGCTCACCACCGGGAAAGGCCACACCTGGCTCGCCATCATCGCCGTCCACCCCCAACGCGTCGGCCTCAAGGACGTGAACTCCTTCTTCGGAAACCTCCGCAACGGCGAAAAATACGAAGGCCTCTGGGGCTGCCTCAACGACGACAACACCCTCTGGTATGGCACCCGCAACGGCCTCACCTTTGGCCGCTTCGACGAAAACAATCCACAGCTGTTAGGCCCCGTCCTCACCACCGGATCCTTCCACCTCGTCGGCGGACGCATGGCCGCCGGCACCGGCATCGCCACCCTCGAACTCTTCCACAACTCCGCCAAACCCGTCGCCACCGCCAAAGCCCCCGTCAGCCCCGCCGCCAACCCCTCCAAAATGACCATCGGCCAGGAACGCGACGCCATCGAACACCCCGGCCACGAATCCTTCGACGGGGAAATCGCACGCTTCCTCATCTGGCAACGCCCCCTAAGCGAGGCCGAACTCGAAACCTCCGTCCAATTACTACAATCCTCGTATTTCAGCGAATGACCCGACAAAGCGAACTCACTCCGCCTTTACCCTCATCCGCAAGAACATACGACCTTCGGTCCCCGGAGGCTGCGTCACCGCAATACCAACACGCTCCGTAGAAGCACCGGTCGCTATGCGTGAAAGGACCACGCCATCGACGACCGTCTCCCACGAGGAAAGATCCACGGATCGCTCGACCTCAAACACCGCCTGTGCAAGGCAATCTCGCTCAAAACTGAAAATCATGCCACCCGCAGACGGGACAGCCACCGACTCAGCGCCGCCACTCAACACGTAGTCCACGAGATCGGCACGTCCGTTGCCATCACTGTCCGCTACTGGATCCCCGACAAATGCAGGCAAGCTGTCGGAAGCGCCCGGATTGCCCGAAACAGTCGTGCTCGCACGCCAATTGAGCGGATCATTGCCGTCGGGATTCAGCCGTGGCGCGATCAGCACCAGCGACGCACCCGCACCATCGGCCTCCAGCGGCCATGGCTCCGCATCGTCATAAACAAACGATTGGATCACCTCGCCACCAACCCCACGCAAAGTGACCGCCTCCCCGCCATTGCTGAACTGATTCCCCGATGGATTCACAAGGTCATAAAATTCCCCAACCACAGCAACACCCGGATGACGCAGCGAAAAGGCGGACGCCCTCCGTGCCAACACCACTCGCCCACCCGGCGGTATAACGGCCCCTTCAGCAAACTCATGGGTAATGCCTTGATCAAACCGGACATTTGCCAAACTCACGGCATGGGTCGAACTGATGTTCATCAACTCGATGAACTCGAAATCTCCTGTCGAAAAACCGGCTGCGATCTCCGCGGTCGTCGCCCCAGCGGGATTATAGTGCAATTCGCTAACCACCAGATTCTCCGCCGTGGCGGCCAACGTCGAAGCGGTGCTTGTAATCGTGATCTGATCCGATCCCACCACCACACCCTGGGAGTTTCGGGCCACCAGCGAAATCACATTCACACCAAGTTGAAGAGACACGGTCGTGCTCCAACTCGTAGGCCCACTCCAATCGACCGCCAATGGAACAGCGATCCCATCCCTCGCAATCATCGCAACATCACTCCAGCCAGTTCCTTCTAACACCACCAAATCGCCACCCGTCAAAAAATCCGCCCCACCATTTGTGGTGATCGCGAACGGAACTTGCCCCGGCAATGTCGTCATCGCGTACCCGGAGCGCCCGCTCACATATCCAGCCAACCCCGCAAATTCAGCCGACTCCCCCGTCACCAAGCCGAAATGCCCGATCCATGAAGTCATGTAATCCGCATTGAAAGTCGTTCTCACCAGATCCAGCAAATGTTGATCAAATGCCCTCTTGAACGATGGCACCGCAAAAAGTCCCGTGATCGCATGACTCGTCGGAAGCATCGACGAGTTCGTTCCGAGATTGAATGCCCGGTCCAGGTCCCACGGCAAAGCGATCAACCGTCCATCGGTTGGTCGCTGATAAACCCGCCAGTTGTGTGCATAAAGCCGCCCGAACTGGTCATCGTTCCCATAAAGCCCCATGATCGCCCAAGTCCGCATCCACTGATCCACATCAATCGTTTCTGATATCTCATCAACAAATGCGGACCCGCTCAGCCCAAAGGCACGGTTGAGACGCACAATGCTCGAATAGTCGTCTCCTCTACGCTTGCTGCGGATCTGCCAACCCCACCGGTAGGCCTCCTTGTCGTCACCACGGTCTGCCAAATCATAGGTTCCACGGTTGTGGTTGTAGGGATTGTTCAGCTTCAGGCCCCGTTCGTTGCCATCCACGGTTCCGTTTGGCTGATAGAGCAACTCATGGTTGAACACCGTGCCGGTGGGAAACTCCGGATGGAGACTCTGCAGAAACACATCGGTCGTCCGGCTCGCTGCGATCAGGGCGATGCCCGATACTCCCGGCCCGTTCACTTTCGCAACATCATCATACTGGCTCCAATATCCACCACCCGCACGATTCAATAGATGCTTGGCCACGATCTCCTTCATGTTCCCCGAACGCTCGATGCTGACGCTGTCATGCACCCCGCGAAACGCATTGCCTGCAGGAAATCCGATATTATATCCGAATTCGGTCCCTGCATATCTGCCAAACGCGCTTCCCTTGAGTCGCAATCCACAACCATAGTAAATCACCCGCTCGTCCTCGATTACTGTCGCAGGAAAAACATCATTACTCATCCGGTTGGTCGCACTGAACAGCAACCCCTCGTTCTCCGGTGAAATCAAAACCCGCAAATTCCCACGGATCCCACTCGTGTCGGCATCACCATTTGCCACCCGGTAGAACGCCCCGCCATTCTCGCCACCAAGTGGATGGTCCGATACCGCTCCGGGCACATCTACAGCCCTAACATGAAAGGCCACCAGACTTCCCGCAGGCCGCCCCGGCAGGATCGCCTGATAGCGCCCCTCACTATTCAGTGACATGGCCACTCCTTGCCATGCACCGGTTCCCACACGATACCGCACCTGCGGCACTAAGAGACCCTGCGGATCGGAGATCTCCGCTGACACCGTCACCGGCACCCCAGCCCCCGGAACCGCAGGGTGATGGGTCAGGCCCCGGACAGCAGGCCCCGATTGCCCCGTCGCAATCGAATTCTCAACCCCGGGCGTCCCCCACTGCTCACCAACCTCAAGCAAGGTGGTCCGCTGGAGGAAATTGAAATACAGCCGCGTGTTCACTTGATTCGATCCCGAAAGCCACCTCGCTCGGAAGGAAACTCGATAGGTCCGGCCAACCACCACCGACCTCCCGTTGAGGAAAGTGGTCTCGATTCGGTTGTGCTTGTCCTCCGTATTGCCGGTAGCCACCACCTTGAGACATTGGTTGGAGGCATCATCGGGATCAGCCACCACCCGCGTCCGACCCTGCCCGTGATTACCAAGACAACGCCACCCCACAGGAGGCAGCCCGATCGTGTCGGACTCGAAATCGCGGTGCTCCAGGAACTCAACATTGGCCCCACTCGGATTCTCGCGAACACTCAGATCATCGATCAGAATCTCCCCCGCATCCAACATGCCCAACATGAAATCACGGAAAACATCAAACCCGATTCCATCATCGGTCGCAACTCCCTGATAGACAATCTCCTGCCAGCCACCCAACGGTCCTGCCTCGCTTCCGCCCCATGCCGCAGGCACCGAATTGTCAGACGCGGCATCACGGAGTTCCATGCTTGATCCCCCTCCATCCGCGTTCACCGGCCACGGAGCACCGTCGAAATACACAACCTCGTCAGCCGGATTCCCATTGCCATCCTCCAACACAATCCGGTCCGAACCGCCCAACCGTCCTGTGTAGTTTCCAATCACAGGTCGCCCGGGATACTTGGCAGATAGGACGGCGGCATCCTTCGCCACCACCAGAAAACCACCACCAGAAATCATGGTCCCGGGAGCAAAATCATACGCAATCCCACCCGAAAGCCTCCACCCCCCAAGATCGATTGTCTCCCCACCCTTATTCTTCAACTCCAGCCACTCCTCACCACCATCATCGAAATCGGTATGCAGCACCTCATTGATCACGACGTCCTGCTCGATCATGAAAACATTCACCGCTCCGAAGGTCGGCTCGGAAGGCACCAACCATTTCCCGCGCCCAGGCTCCTGCCGACCACGGCCCAACGTATCCACCGAAACCGCATCTGCAAACCGATCGGGAGATACCAAAAACAAAGGCGTCCCCACTGCCGGACGGAAGCCGAGTTCCGTCTCATCGATGACCTTGAAACCACCCGGAGCCAGAATGCCACCCGGAATCAAATAAGTCATTCCACCCCCACGGATCTGCCACCCGCTCAAATCCACAGGAACCGCGCCGTAGTGATGCAACTCTAGTCGAAACACGGGAGCAGCTGCGCCCGAGATCTCATGAAAGCCCACCGTCGGTCCAACCGCCTCGCCGGAACTGGAGAAATTCGAAACGCCTGGCGTTCCATTCACTTGTCTCGATGTCGTCCAGTTTGCGAACCTGTTACCTCCCCGCGGCTCGATCTTTGCCAAGGTGTATCCCGACCCATCTGGCCCTGTCGGCCAATCACCACGGTCACCATAGGAAACCTCATCCATCAGCCGCCTCCGCTCCAAACCCGTATCATGGCTCCCAAGATCATACTCTGTATTTCCTCCACTTGCTGGCACGAACAATTGAAAGCCGGACCAGTTGGTCTCCCCGCCCGGAGCATCCGCGTTGCCAATGATCAATCCGGATGCCTGGGGCGCAATCCCTCCGACCAAAACCCCTCCTCCAGCCGGCGCGGTCACCGCCGCGTCATCCGCCAGCGATCCATTGCCATTCACGTCCACCTTGATCCTCACACTTCTAACAGAAGATCCATAGAGCCACATCGAATGCGTTTCCCCGGGATCCGCTCCGCCGATCTGCCACGTGATGCTGCTGGCACTGTTGCCCGCGTTGAGGAACAGGTAATCGTTGAAAAGCACCGTGGACCCACCCGCACCCCCATAGGTGAAACCACTCACCGTCCCGTTGATCCCGAACGATAGCCCCGTCGCCGTACCGCTGCTATCCACCATCGATCCGATTCCCGGACTCACCGAAGTCGCCGGATGACTCGCCAATGTAAGAGCATTCCAAACATTCCCCAAACCACTGGCAGGCTCAACGCCAGCCATCGTCGTTGGTGCCACCTGCCCAAAAACACCGCCCACCCCATCCCCCTGCAAATCCACGCTCCACAACTCACCCGCATCCGGCGGCGCAGGCGGCGCGGCCATGGTCCGCAAAGCCCCATTGTTGTTCCACAGCCTCAAGGTTTCCCCTTCGTTCGCAAGACTTCCTACAAACGGCCCTAACACACCGGTCGCCCCCGTCGCAGCCGCCAACGCAAGCGGGTCCTTTGCCACCACAAGATATCCCCGCGCTGGAATCACCGTACCTTCGGGAAAACCGAATGCGATCCCCCCGTCGAACCGCCATCCGGAAAGATCCACATTCACCGACAGCTCATTGTGCAACTCGACATATTCCAACAAAGGACTCTCCGGATGATAGTGAATCTCATTGATGACCACGACACTGTCTCCAGACGCGAACAGCCGGCCCGGAATCAACAACAAGAGAAAAAGGTGGATAAAGAACTTCATGAGGGGTTCCAGAGAGTGGTGGTGTCCCAGTTGGTGCCAAGGAGAAGCCTTCAAGGAGTCCCCTCTTTGCGGTAGTCCACCAGATGATGGAACTTCGCCCGCTCCGCATCGCCGTGGACGATCACGAACTCCCGCTGGTTCGAATCGATCTGCCACGAGCTGGTGCGGATCAGTTTCGCCCCGCCCTCTTTCAGTACGGCCGCGAGCTTGACCTGCACGGGCTTCCCACCGGGAGCCGGGATGATGCTCCGCTGGCCGGGCTTCACGACCGCCGGCTTCGTCCCGTCTATCTGGCACATGAGGTTAGAGGGAGTCGTGTTGATCAGGACGAAGGAGCCGTGGCCCGCCTCGTCATCGGGAATCCGCATAGCCTGGTAGCCGTCTTTCGCCGGAAAAAAGATGACGAGCATCCTGGGCGTGCCCCCGACCTTGATCGAGGTCAGCGGCGGTCGCGGCGGAATAGCTTCGGCAGCCTCACGGGACGCATGGAAGAATAGGCGGTCGTCTGCGGCTTTCGCTTTGATCTCCCCGCTGAAGCTGCGGATGTTCAGTCGGCACTCGACTGGCTCAGTGCCGGCGGTTCCGGCGAGCCACAGGGTATCGAGGCCGCCGGAGATCGCCGCCGCGGCCACCCGAATCGTGACCGGCGCTACTTCCTCCGGCGCAGCGATGAGTGTCGGGAAAGCGAGGGCGAGGCAGGGCAACGCTAAGCGGAGAAACGAATTCATGGGCGTCAGATTTCAGATGTGCCGGCCAGCCAGCGGAAGGAACGGATTTCAAAGCGGCGGCCGAACTTCCGGTTGATGGCCGATTTCAAATCCGCGGCGGCGATCTCCGGTCGATCGGTCTCCTCCAGATAGGCAGGCACCCGTTGCACCACGGCCTCGCACCAGGCGCGCGCCGTGACCTTGCCACCGGCATCGCGGGCCTCGCCGTAGCCACGGACGAGGAAGGTGTCGTCGCGCACAGTGATGGCATTGCCGATCCGCGCCAAGAGGTCGCCCTGGGTGACGTAGCCGGGGATTCCCGCATGGCGCGAACCCCGTCCGGCAGCCGGGAAGGCGGCACCGGCCATCGGCGCGGTGATGAAATCGTCGGGTGACGATTTGAAGCGGCCGTTGATCGAATCCGCGGCGCCGGGAGCCGGCGAGTTGCCGTTGAACTCGTCCCAGTCAATCGCCGCCTGCATAGCCCCGCACACCGCGGTTTCTCCGGTGCCCAGCCGCCTGTTGATGAAATCGCTCATGTTCAGGAAGGGCCCGCGCAGCTTCACCTGGTGGACGCACTCGCGGGCCAACCGCTCGATCTGGGCCGGCGTCAGGTAGCGGACTCCGGTCCACGCCGCGGCATCGCCCGGTCCGCCCCCTTCTTCCGCTGAGACCGGCACGGCATGACGGCTGACCAGCACATGGCCTTCCGGTACGTCGGCCCGAGCGGGACCTCCCTCGCCCTGATACACGAAGCTGCCTCCGGAACCCGTGGCGAGGAAAGTCCGCCAGGCTTCCACCGACGTGCTGTTCACGTTGAACGCCCCGCGCAGCGTCATGTAGCGGGCGGCTTCCCGCCAGGCGTTCGAAGCCGGACCGCTGCCCCGGATCAGTCGCGCGCCGATCTCCTCGTGGGTCCGTCCTTCACGGTTCAAGAATGGAACCAGCCGCGAATTGGGCAGCGTGGCGGAGCCTTCCAGCCACGATGTCACAAGCTGCGGCACCCGCTGCGCCCCGCCATACGGGCCGGCTCCGTGGGTGGCGATCCCGCTGCAGAACCAGTCGTCCCACAAGCCGTCGTTGCAGAGCAGCGCACGGTCCCAGTGGTCGGCGATGAGCTTGAACTGGAGCCCGCTGTTCGGATTGGCGGCGGCGGCAACGTTGGCGTGAATCGAATCCCCCCGGATCATCGGGTGGGCGAAGGAGTTTGCGAAGCCTTGCGTCTGGTTCGCGGCCAGCTCCCAGTTGTGCTGGCCGGTCTCCCAGCCGGTGCGGCCGACACCCAGCTTGAAGTTCCGCAAGGCCGCGAGCGCGGTGACCGGCACCGGCGAAAGCTCCACCAGCGGCACCACCGGCTGTCCCTGCGATGCGGTGATGCCCGGGCCGAAATAGGCGCGGTTCGTCGCCGGGTCCCAGTCGGGATTCAGCGCGTTGCCGGTACCCTGCTGGACCCACACCATGTACTGGGCGCTCGCCTTCACCGCCCGGTCGGCGGTCCCGAACATCGCGCGGTTGGTCGTCGGGTCGGAGTGGAGGAAGCTCTTGCAGCGGAGATCCTCCTGATCGTACGGAGGAGGATTCCTCAGGTCCTGCGCGGTCTTGAGCACGAACTGGAAGCTGGCCAGCGAGGTCCGGCTGCCAGTCCCCATCCCGCTGAGCAGGAAGCGCTCGCCCGGGTTGTCGCTGATGATCGGCAGGGGCTTTCCGGTCTCGCAGGGATTCGCCGCCAGCTCGTTGAAGCGCTGCCCCGGGTCCTGGGCGTTGACCATCGTCCAGTAGATCTGGAACACCCCGCCGTTGAAATCCACGCCGGGCGCGTCGTGCAGCCGGATCGCCAGCTCGACCGGCTGGTTGCCGGGCAGGTTTTCCAACTCCGGCGTGGCCAGTTCGAAACCCGCGCCGGCATTCGGCGCCTTGAATCCGGGCACGAGGACCGAGCTGTTGCCGGACGGCGAAAAGATCCGGGTCTCACCCGCCCCGAGCGTGAACGGTGCCCCGATGCTGACCTGTCGGTTGGCCGTCGGAAGCTTGGCCCACGCCCCGCCGACGCCGTTCTTGTAAACCTTGTACTCCAGATTGTACGGATACACGTTGAAGGCGACCGGCGGGCAACTGAGCTTGAGCGTGTAGGGATTCCAAACCACCAGCACCGGGTTGAGGCCGATGCGGTAGCTGCTGGTGTTCGGGATAGATCCCGCACGGCGCTCCGCGAAGAACATCAACATGGCCCGCGAGAAGATCGGCGTGCGGTCATAGCCGGTCTCGTTCAGGTTCCCGGGGGACCAGTAGTGCGGGGACCCGAGCACCTTGGATTTCGCAAGGCCGCCGCCATCCGATTTGCCACTCTGCAGCCGGTAGTACTGCGCGAGCTTGTACCACGACGGGAAATTGATGCCGGTTTGATACTGCGGCCGGGGAAGGTTCTTCGGGGATTCGTCCCGCAAAGCCTTTGCCGCGATCGCCGGGGGAAGCGCCGCAAGCTCCATCGCCAGGTTGAAATCGGTCTTCAATCCGCCCTTCCTCACATTCGCAAGCACGCCCTCGGATGTGGTCGTGAGATGGTGAAAAAGCCCGTCCGCTTGCTCCCCCGAGGGCTTGGGATCCAATGCCAGCTCCAACGAAGCCAGGCTGGTCAACCTCGGCACGACATCCGGACCGAGCTCTCCAAGCTCATCCCACCCGTCCAGCCGCGGGGAGGCAGGAAACGAGCGGGACGCGATCCGTTCCGCATCATCTGCCGCGCGGGCATCTTCCAGCGAGACGTTCGCCTTCTGGTTCTCCCCGCTGATCCACCACGCGAAGGCGCCGGCCTTCAGCGGCACGCGCTCCGCGAGCACCGTGCCGCTACCGGGGCGCTCCGAAACCATGGCCACGCCACGATCCGGTGCCTGCCTAGTCCACTCCGGCCGCGAGCTGTCGCCCGGCCCGGAGGACGAGGCCAGCCAGCGGCGGAACGCCGGCAGCCGGCCCTTCCCGTAAGTGGCAGAGATCGGCCGGGTGGCACCTTCCGGATTCAACCACTCCTGATGCGAATCCCAGACCCCCAGCACCGCGGGCGAAGCGACGCCGTCGATGGCCTCGTCCGCCGGACGCTCGTCGAGGATGGCGGCAGCCGCGGTGATCCGCTGGTCCGGCCCCACTTCACTCTGGAGATCGCCGATCGCAAGCATCAAGGCGAGCCGGGCGTTGGCCATCGCGGTATTCGCCGCGTCCATGTGGCTGCTGGTCCGGAGCGAGACCGCCGACAACGACAGCAGTCCAACGCAAACCACCAGCAAAAGAACCAAAAGCAAAAGAACCGTGGTTAAGGCAAACCCCCTCGATGATCGAAAATGGTGGAGTTCGGAAGTCATGATTTGCTCATGGGGTCTTTATCATCTCTTCTCGGCAGAACTGCATTTGCCCGACCTGCCGCCATGATCGTATTCACTTGGACCGGCCGCGCCCCGCAAAGTGGAAAGTCGGATTCCAAACGGAAATCCTTTCGTCCCTTACACGGTTGCGACGGCACCGGAACCCTTCCGGCAATCTTCATAAAATCGCAAAGCGGGCAGGATTCGAGATCGGCGGCAAATCAAAATCATGAATCCGAGGGCACCCAGCACGGCACTGCCGGGCTCCGGCACGGCCAGCAGATCGAACGACACCGGTCCCACATACCCGCTCTGAGTCGCACCAGCTCCACTCACGTTGTTCAGGGCATCAATCCGGAATCTGTCTCCGGCGTTCACACCCGTAATATCGAAGAAATACATCTCCGGCACACCATTGGCGGAACCACCTCCTCGAATGGAAACGATCCCGCTGTCGCCACTGCCGCCCACCGTCTGAACCAACCGCAGACCTTTGTTCTGATCTGCGACCCACTCACCGGAACCAAGCATGTCCTGCATGACGCCAATTCGGACGGTCATCCCCACGTAAGTCGATGGAACCCCGGTCAACTCAAACGTGAAACTATTCAACATGATGCTGGACTGAACATCTGACCCGCCATGATTGGCATCGAGAGTCGCGCTCCCGGGAATCGAAAACTGGGCGCTACCTCCTTGATACGACCAACCGGGATTCGTCGAGCCTCCGGGATGCTCGTTAAGACCTGCGACAGTCCATTGAACCGAGCCGAAGGTTCCATAGATGTTGTCTCCATCAATATCCGCACTCTTGGCTGTTCCCGACGTTCTCCATTCATTCACCTCGGTCCCTGAGATGCTGCCGAATGACACAATGGTAGCCGCGCCCGCAGTCTGGTGAAGCAGTGCCGTAATCGCAAAAAAGATGGTTCTCTTGTTCATGGTTGTTCTGAGTGTTTGTTTTCGATTCGCGCTCCAATAGTTCATGGGTTCAGCGTGACAATAAGCCGCGCAAATTTCGTGGGTGCTCCAGCTGGCAATTCATAGCTGATCGTCGTCGCATCATCCGTCGTTGGAGTCACCACTTCCCACGCATCGCTCACGCCAAGATCGTCAGACTCTTCAATGGCATAACTCACATCTCCATTGGTCACCGCCTCAGCGCGCTTGCTGAAACTGATTGACGAACCGTCGAAAGCTCCGGCGGATCCGTCGGAGCCCGCGGGATCGAGGTCGAGGGCATACTCCACGAGGTTGGAGATCCCGTCGTTGTCCGAATCGCCGTCGGCCCCGCCGGTCACGCTGTTGGCGAGTGCCCACGAGGCGAAGTTGCCGCTTGCGGATGTCAGCTCCAGGACCCCGGTGGTTTCGTCGAAGGTCCAGGTTTTGCCCTCGCCGCCGTCTTTCGTCCACTTGTTGCCGCCGGCATCCGTCCAGGGAGTGCCGTCGGGATCGGTCACTTGGAAACCGGCACCATAGGGACCCGCCAGGGAAGGCACGTTCTCCAAAGTCCACGTGCCGCTGCTCAAGGCCGCGGCGGCGGCGGTCTCGATCGCGAAGTCGCCTTCGATCGTCACCGATCCCGCGCCGGAGAGCTGGTTGGACGCGCCGCTGCTTGCCCCGAGCACGAAGAGCATCCGGCCGCTCGCGGCGAGCAGGAGGGATCCCTCGTCCACCTGGGTGTTCCCGGTGAAAATGTTTAGCCCGGAGAGTTCCAAGGTGCCTGGCCCGGTCTTCAAGATGCCGCTCTTCAGCCGGGGCAGGTTGAAGTTGACGGGCGCATTGTCCTGCAGCTTGGCGGAAACGATCAGGTCGGAGGCCGGACTGGTGGTCACGTCCTCGACATCGATGCTCACCGGCGCATTGAACCCGTCGCCGACATCGGCATTGCCGCCGATGTTGATCGCGCCTTCGGCTTGACCGACGTCGCTGATCAGGGACGGCGCCGTCCCGGTGACCACGATCGAATTGCGGATCGCGTAGGCCTCGAAGAGCCCCGAATCGAGAAAGGGGTTGAGCACCGAGATCCCGTTCGTGGCGCGGAGTTCGCCGCCTGCAAGTTCGAGCGACGCCATCGCGTTGAAGCCTTCGAAGGCCGGTGCCGCGGCCCCGTTCGTGACAAGCGCGCCGGGTCCGATGCGCAGCGTCAGGTTCGACTGGCTGTGGTTGCCGTAGGTATCGACGGCACGGAGATCCGCGGTGCCTTCGCCGACGTCGAGGCGGAACGTGCTCGGTCCGACCCCCAGCGGGATGACCCAGGCACCGGTGCCGCTCTTCACCAGTTCGCTACCGCCGGCCGCCGAGGGGGCGCGGGAGGTGACGGTGACTCCGGCCGGGATCACCAGGGTTCCATCGCCGCTGCCGACCGGCAGGTTCCGGTTGCCGAGGTTCGAGTCGCCGGTGATGGTCAAGGTGCCGTCCGCCAGCGTGACCGGACCCGTGCCGAGGGCGACGGTGGAACCCGCGGTGACCGAGCCTCCGCCGGTCACGACCAGGCCGCCCGTCCAGGTGTTGAAGCCGGAAATGGTCACCGTGCCGGTGCCGCTGTGCCGCAGGATCCCGTTTCCGGAGAGCGCGTTGGTCAAGGTGAGCGGGCTCGCGGGGCTGATCTCCAGAACGCCGCCATTGTTGATCGAGAACCCGCCGGTGAAGGCCGAGAAATCCCCGCTCAGTTTCACCGTTCCGGGAGCGGCGATGCCGAACGTGGAGGTTCCCGTCAGGGAGCCGCTCAAGGTCAGTTCGGCCCCGACGCCCGGGTTCACGGTGGCGTCGCCGACAAGCACCAACGGCGCGGAAATCTCGTGAAGCCCCCCGGTCACATCGATCACGGAACCAAGGCCGCTGTTGTCCAGCGTGAGGGAGTTGGTTCCCGCCACGGTGTAGGATTCCAAGCCGCTGATCCCGAGCACTCCAAGGGTCACCGGGACATCGAGCGTGATCGTGGCGGGTGCCGTCAGCGGCGGACTGGCCAGGTTGGCCCGGGCGGAAGCGGCGTTCGGCACGGCGGCGTCCCAGTTGGCGGCATTGCTCCAGGTCCCGTTGCCGTCGGTGATCCAGTTCACCGTCACCGGAGGAGGCAGCACGTCGTCGAAGGCCATCCCGGTCAGGCTCCAGTTGGGCGTGCTGGTGATGTTGATCACGATGTTGCTGCTCCCGTTCGAAATATCGAAGACGTGATAGACCACCCCGTTGACGGTGTGGGTGTGGCTGGTGCTCACGGCACCGGAACCGTCGTTCACGCTGGGAGAATAGGTGGCACCCGCCCCGTCACCCGAAGCCGTCATCAGGGTGAGCCGCATGGGGGTGGCATGGGAGCGGCTGATGGTGAACTGTTTCGGCCCGAGCGAGTTCGCGAGGAGCGGGGCTGCGGTGAGCGCGTTGCCATTGCCCGGGTCCTGCAGGCTTCCGAAATTGCCGTTGCCCGACCACATGCCGATGTTCGAATCGATGGTGGTGATCGTGATCCCGGCCGGAAGGCTGTAGGCGTTGTTCGGGTTTCCGGAGCTGATGTTGTAGGGCTGGGTGTAGACGCCGTTCGCCGCGTTCAGACCGAACACCACGAAACCCGAGGTGCCATACTGCCCGTCCGCCTGGTAGGTGACGTTCGCACCCGTGCGCCAGTTCGCGGCGGTCGTTGAATCCACGCCGACCGAAGTCACCGTGGCCTGCAGCGATTGAATGGACGCAACAAAAAGACTATAGCGACACAGAATACGAGGTTTCATGAGTTGGGTTGTTCTTGGATTAGGTTTTTCGAACAAAGGCAGCGATTGGAGGATGCAACCAATGTTTACCCTACGAATCTAATCGGTCACACGATTCAATACAATAGCGCCAAACCACCGCCACCTATCGTGAAGCCACAGCTCACCGCCCTTGGCTCCTCATTTGCCTTTTGAAAACCTTCCCCCTCCGCCCATAGTCCCTCACCCCATCGCATGAAACCTCCCACCCAAGGCGACCTCACCGATCTCACCGTCCTCGGCAACGAGACCCGGCACCTCAGCGTCCGAGGACAACAGACGGTCAACAGCGGAGACCGCCACTGGCTCACCGGCGAACCCGAGTGCGCCCTTCTCCGCCTCCACCAGATCGCCCACGTCGGCATCATGCACGCCAAATCCCCCTACGAAATCGTCCGCACCCAACAATCCGGCACCTATCTGTTAGCCTGCTTCGAGGGCGAGGGCGAAGTCCTTGCCGATGGCGCATGGAAACGCATCCGCTCCGGCAACGCCTGCCTCCTCCCACCCTTCGTCCTCAACGCCCTCCGCTGCATCAAGGGAAAACCATGGCACTTCGCCTGGGTCCGCTACGAAGAATCCCGCGAGGTCATGCCCATCGTCTCCTCACTCTCACCCGTCGCCGGACCCTACGATCCACTCCCCCTCCGCATGGCCATCGAGGGCCTCCACGCCGAAGCCTCCGGCGTCAACGGCGCATCCATGCTCCACCACTGGACCGAGCTCATCCACCAATACGTCCTCCGCTTCGCCCAACCCAAACAACCCGACGACCGCCTCTGGCGCGTCTGGCACGAAGTCGAGAAAAACCCCGCACGCAACTGGAGCCTCACCGACCTCGCCGCACTCGCCTGCGTCAGCGAGGAACACCTCCGCCGCATGTGCCGCAAACAACTCGGCCGCAGCCCCATGCAACACCTCACCTTCCTCCGCATGCAACGCGCCCGCCACCTCCTCTCCGTCACCGACGACAAAATCGAAGTCATTGCCCGCTCCGTCGGCTTCAAAAGCGTCTTCTCCTTCTCTAACATCTTCAAAAAATGGATCGGCTGGCGTCCGTCCGAACAACGCCTCCGCTGAAACTCTCGTCCCCCTCTCACCAAAACTCCAAACCCTCATGTGGATTGGCGATATGCGTTCACTGTAGGATCCATGCCCGTCGCCCGGTATCCTCCACCCATGGTCAGACACTTCGGCATGTTCCAATTCAAAGACGGCGTCACCTCCTCCGAGATCGACGATTGCTTCACCCAGATGAAAGGCATGGTCGGCCAAATCCCCGGCCTCCTCGACATGGAACACGGCCCCTACGAAAGCGCCGAAGGCCTCAACGACGGCTTCACCCACGGCTTCATCATGACCTTCGACACCCCCGCCAACCGCGACGCCTACCTTCCCCACCCCGAGCACGAACGCGTCCGCGACATCGTCGTCCCCCGCCTCGCCCGCGTCGTCGTCTTCGATTTCGAACTCTGATCCACCCCCACTTCATGAAAGTCCCCATCCTCGCCCTCATCCTCGCGGCCACCTCTCTATCAGCCGCCCCCATCTTCGACGGCAAATCCCTCGACGGCTGGGAAATCCGCAAGGGCGAGGAAAAATGGTGGCGCGTCGACCAAGCCACCATCACCGGCGGCTCCCTCACCGAAAACGTCCCCCACAACACCTTCCTCACCTCCACCAAACGCTACGCCAACTTCGAACTCCGCTTCAAAATCAAACTCGAAAAAGGCGAAGGCTTCATCAATTCCGGCCTCCAAATCCGCTCCATCCGCGTCCCCGACAACCACGAAATGTCCGGCTACCAGGTCGATGCCGGCATCGGCTGGTGGGGCAAACTCTACGACGAATCCCGCCGCAACAAAGTTCTCACCGACTCCATCGACCCCGCCGCCATCGCCACCGTCGCCAAAGATTGGGACTGGAACGACTACCGCATCCTCTGCGAAGGCCGCCGCATCCGCTCATGGATCAACGGCGTCCCCGCCCTCGACTACACCGAGGCCGACCCCGCCATCCCCCAGGAAGGCCTCATCGGCCTCCAAGCCCACAGCGGCGGAAAATTCCTCGTCCGCTTCAAAGACATCACCCTCGAAGAACTCCCACCCACCCCGGACCTCCCCACCTGGCCCATGGAAAAGAAAGAAAGCCCCCTCACCCCAGAGGAACAACGCACCGGATTCACCGTCCCCGATGGCTTCTCCGTCGAACTCGTCGCCTCCGAAGAACAAGGCGTCAACAAACCCATCACCGTCGCATGGGACCGCCACGGCCGCATGTGGACCATGACCGCCACCGAATACCCCGTCGACGCCAACGAAAACCAAGCCGCCGCCCAGGAACTCTACGCACGCGGAGGAAAAGACCGAGTCCTCATCTTCGAAAACCCCTCCCAATCCGGCCCACTCACCCCCAAACTCTTCGCCGATGGCCTCGCCATCCCCCTCGGCATCCAGCCACTCCACGATGGCGCACTCGTCCAACACGGCTCCCAGATCCGCCACTACAAAGACACCAATAACGACGGAAAAGCCGACACCCACACCGTCGTCCTCGAAGGCTTCGGCATCCAGGACTCACACCTCTTCCCACACCAGTTCGAACGCACCCCCGGCGGCTGGATCTACGTCGCCCAAGGCCTCTTTAACTACTCCACCGTCCACCGCCCCGGCCGCATCCCCTTCGCCGATGGCTCCATCGAAATCCCCTTCAACCAATGCAAACTCGCACGCTTCAAACCCGACGGCTCCGCCTTCGAAATCCTCACCCGCGGCCCTAACAACATCTGGGGACTCGTCCCAGCCCGCACCGGCGAAACCTTCGCCCAGGAAGCCAACGACCTCGGCATCCCCATCGCCGAATGCATCCCCGGCGTCCACTACGCCTCCGGTGCCCGCGACCTCCTCCGCGACGACGCCCCACAAATCCCACCCTCCACCCCCAACCAACCCTTCGGCGGCACCGGCCTCTCCGGCCTCGCCCTCGCCGAAGACCTCGACTCACCCTTCGCACGCGGCCACGACGGTGACGTCTTCTACGTCGTCAACCCCATCACCTCACGCATCCAGATCGGCACCATGACCCGCGATCCCGCAGGCCGCCCCGTCTTCAAAAAAGGCCCCGACTTCATGACCTCGGACGACCCTTGGTTCCGACCCATCGCCGCACACTTCGGCCCCGATGGCTGCCTCTACATCGTCGATTGGTACAACAAAATCATCTCCCACAACGAAGTCCCCCGCGCCCACCCCGAGCGCGATAAAAACCGCGGCCGCATCTGGCGCATCCGCGCCAACGGCACCAAACCCGCCCCCCTCATCGACCTCGCCAAAGCCACCCCCACCGACCTCCTCACCCACCTCGGCGCTGCCAACGCACGCACCGCACGCATGGCATGGCACGAAATCGTCGACCGCAAAACCGCCGTCAAACCCACCCAACTCACCCCCATCATCGCCGATGAAACCAAACCCCTCCCCATGCGCCTCAACGCCCTCTGGGCACTCGAAGGCCTCGGCTCACACCCCGCCGATCTCCTCACAAGACTCGCCCAATCCAAACACCCCGAACTCCGCGTCGAAGCCATCCGCATCGCCGGTGAAAACGCCCTCCCCGAAGCCGGCTTCCTCCAAATCGCCAACGCCCTCTCTAACGAAAAACACTACCGCGTCCGCGCCGCCATCGCCAACTCCCTCCGCTCACACCCCACGGCCACCCCGGCCATGATCACCCACGCCGCCAAACTCGGCCTCGCACCCCTCCAAGGCGAAGACCGCGACGCCTACGACCGCAACTTCGAACGCTACCTCGCCCGCTGGGCCATGGCAAAACACCTCGATGCCACACGCACCATGCTCACCCAGGCAAAACTCGAACCCGAAGCCAACCTCCTCGCCATCCGCGCCCTCCCCGATCCCGAGGCCGCCGTCGCCATGGTCCGCATCCTCCCCAACCTCGACCGCCCCCTCACCCCGCCCGAACTCGCCGTCCTCGGCTCACAAATCTCACAGCCCCCCGTCCAACAAGGCTTCGCCGAACTCCTAACAGACCCCGCCCGCCGCGAACCCATGCTCCGCGCCATGCTCCTGTTAGACCCAAAGGTCGCCGCCATCCCCGAACTCGCCAAACCCGTCGAAACCGCCGCCCGCGCCCTCATCACCGGCACATCCAACCCCTCCCGCGACGAACTCTTCCTCGCCATCACCCGCCGCTTCCGCCTCACCCCGCTCGCCCCGGAAGTCACCCGATGGATCAACCAACCCGCCCGCAAACCCCAACAAATCGCCACCGCCCTCGCCACCCTCCGCGAAATCAACGGCGGCTCCCTCGCCATCTATCAGCCACTCCTCGATCACCCCGATCCCACCGTCAAACGCGAAGCCACCCTCGGCTTCAGCCGCCTCGAAGACCCCGCCACCATCGCCGAGTTCGCCAAACGCTGGCCCTCCCTAACAGGAGCCGACCGCACCCTCGCCATCGACGGCATGACCTCCTCCCCCGCCAAAGCCGAAGCCCTCGCCAAAGCCATCCAGGCCGGCAACTTCTCCGGATACGACACATCACTCGTCGAAAAACTCATCACCTCCCTCGGCATCGACCACCCCCAGGTCGCCGCCCTCATGAAATCCAACGAAAACCTCCTCCGCCCCGTCATCCACCTCGATGGCAACCCCGCAGGACGCGTCATCACCAACCTGACCCTCGAAGGCCCGTTCACCCTCGAAACCTGGATCCGCCTCGAAGACGGCATCGACAACGCCGACAACCTCTTCGGCACCAAAGGAGGCCTCGACATCAACTTCTACGACGCACGCCTCCGCGTCTGGGGCGGCCCTAACATCGGCGACCTCATCACCGCCAACCGCCAACTCAAACCCAACGTCTGGACCCACTGCGCCATCACCCGCGATGCCGATGGCAACTTCGCCATCTACCTCGATGGCGAACTCGACCAAAACCAGGGCAAACCCCTCAAAGCCACCCTAACAGGCCTCAACCTCGGCGAATCCAACCCCGCCCCCGGCACCGCCGCCAGCTACGACGAATGCCGTATCTGGAACATCGCACGCTCCCCGGAAGACATCCGCCGCGACCACCTCACACGCTACGCCGGTGCCGAAAAACCACCCGGCCTCATCCGCATCATCCACGGCGGAAACCCCGATGGAAAACTCGAAGGCGGAGCCAAAATCACCCTCACCCGCGACTTCCCCACCCTCATGCCCGTCGCCGAAGCCGCCAAACTTGAAGAAAAATTCGCACGCTTCCGCGCCATGGCCACCAAGCCAGGAAACATCGCCGACGGAGCCAAAATCGCCGAAACCACCTGCCTCATCTGCCACCAGGTCAACGGCAAAGGCATCGCCATCGGCCCCAACCTCAGCGGTGCCGGTGCCATGGGTACCGAAGCCCTCCTCAGAAACATCCTCACCCCCAACGCCCAACTCGAAAGCGGCTACTACCGCCACGACCTCAAACTAACAGACGGCACCACCCTCAGCGGCTTCCTCGCCTCCGAGAACCCCGAATCCCTCGTCCTCCGCCAAATCGGGGCCGACGAACGCGTCATCCCCCGCAACCAGATCGCCTCACACCAAATCTCCAAACAATCCCTCATGCCCGAAGGCCTCATCGACGCCTCCAGCCCACAACAAGTCGCCGACCTCTTCGCCTACCTCAACTCCCTGAAATAATCCCTACCCAACGTAGCGAAATCCATAAGAATCTCGGGCGGAAAAACCACCGCCCTCTACAAACCAACTCACCTCCCCATGCACCCCGGTCTCGTGACCAAACTCAAACTCGCTGCCGAACCACACCACCGAGCTTCACTCAAATTTCATCAGAAAAAGCTTCCTCGGGCGTATCAGATCTCCTAACTCCTGATCGTGCGTAATTTCACGATCGTCGCGATGTTTCTGTTCTGCATCGCGATCCCGCGCACCGCAGCCCAAACCGCTCCCCCATCCTTCGCCAAAGGCTTCGAACTCCTAAACAAGCTCGGCCCAAAACAACCCGCCAAAGACCACCCATGGCGGCGCCTCCCCGCCGAACGCCCCACCGGCAACACACTCCTCGACGAACTCGCCGAAAAAATGCAGGGCAACGGCTGGCTCCTTCCCCCAGCCAACGAAGGAAAAATCCGCACCCTCCACTTCGCCCAAGCCACCCCCTCCGAGTCCGCTCCCGACGACGCCCAATCTCCCGGCCCCGGCCTCCTCGGCAAAATCCTCGACAGCTCCGACAAGAAAACCGACGCCGAACCGGAATCCCTCCCCGACCTCAAAAAAGACGTCGCCACCCTCATCAAAACCATCGGCAAACTCCGGGAAGAAAGCGACCCCGACGAGTTCGCCGACCCCGAGAGCTTCAGCCGCCCATGGAACGAAAACGGAGCCTCCGCCTTCGGCCCGCTCCTCCTCTTCGCCTCACAAGTCCACCTCAACGGCCACCCCGACCTCGCCGACCAACTCGCTTGGGCTCTCTTCAACGCCGCACCCTCACGCGAATCCGTCATCGATGCCGCACTCAACCACCTCGGCGACCAACTCTATCAAGACGCCGCCACCCGCTTCTTCTCCTCCTGGGACTGGAAATCCTACCACGCCGATCTAACAAAACTCGTCACCAACTTCCCGCGCGGCTGGCAGGCACAACCCGCCGCCGCCCTCGTTCTCGAATCCCTCTCCCAAAGAGTCGCCGGAAAACCCGCACCCGACCCCGCAAACTCACCCGCCAAACCCGATCCCGACGCCATCGCCGCCACCGCATGGATGCTCGAAACCCCCAAAACCAACCAACCCGAAGCCGAACTCCCACCGGAAGTCATCGCCCGCCTTCGCACCATCCCCGCCGAATACCACGCCCAATTCCTCGAAGCCATGTCCCTCCAGGGCCAAGGCAGCAACCTCACCCCTCCCAACCTCTGGCTCCTCCAAAAACCCGAGCAACTCGCCGCAGACACCTCTCCCAACGCCCCCCTCCGCAAACTCGGCATCCGCGCCATCCCCGTCCTCGCCGCCCTCGCCACAGACTCCTACCCCATCGCCTACCGCAACCCCTCTCCCAGTTCCCGCAGCTACTCCTCAAGCGACAACCCCTTCGAACGCGCCCTCGAAATCCACGCCTCCATGTCACGCCCCGCCACCCGCGGAGACATCGCGCGCCTCATCCTCCTCACCACCCTCCCGGACCCCAACAACGACCTCGCCTCCGCCGACGCCGAAACCCTCAGGGACCTCGCCATCGACTTCCACAACACCCACAAAGAAAAATCCTGGAGCCAACTCGCCGCCGTCTTCCTCGCCGAGGGCTCCGCAACCCAAAGATCCGAAGCCGCCAAACTCCTCGCCTCCTCCACCGACCCCGAACACCACCAACTCTTCGAAAAACTCATCCTCGAATCCGGTTCCACCCTCACCGGAATCGACTCAGTCTTGATCTACGCCCAGCAACGAAAAGCCGCAGCAAAACCCTTCATCGACCGCTACATCACCCTCCTTCGCGAGGAATTCGGCGATGGCTCCGGCCTCGAAGACAACTACGACATCCCATGGGAAATCCGCCAACCCGGACGCCTCAAAACCATCATCAAACAACTCGAATCCCTCGCCAGCGGCCAATCCGCACAAGCCTCCGCACGCGAAATCGCACGCGGCTCCCCAGAAGACGCCAAAACCGCCGCCCCTGCCCTCTTCCAATCCATCCCGGAAGACAAACCCCTCGCCAGAATGGGAGCCATGCTCGCTGGAGCCGTCGCCTCCAACGATCCCGGCATCCGCACCCTCTTCATCACCCTCGCCCTCCGCATCTCCTGGCCCACCTCGGATGACCCGGACTCAAAACCCAGAAATTTCACCGAATCCGAAGCCTCCGCCTGGCAAAAACTCATCAACGACAATCGCCCCATCCCCGAAGAATATCTCAACTTCACCCAACTCGGCGAAACCATCGCCGAACTCGCCTCCTGCGCCGCGGAATACTCCATCGCCCCGCGCGAATACAACGAACTCCACGTCGCCTCCATCATCCTCAAAAAAACAACCCCGGAACTCTGCTCCGCACGCACCACCGCTCGCTTCGCCAAACAAACCATCCCTCCCATCCCCGATCCCGAAAAAATCTCCGACGAACAACTCGCCCTCATCATCTCCACCGCCGCCGCCAAACCCGCCGCCGAAATCCCCGCCTACCTCGCCTCACTCACCCCGGACGAAAGCGCCGCCTGGTACCATTGGATCACCGATTACCAGGACCCTCCCATCCCGGACTCCGTCAAAAAACTCAGCATGACCATCCTCGAAGAGGACACCACCGCACACTCCGGCATCAAACCCGAACCCGGCCTCCTCAACATCAAACTCAACACCGAAATCCACGAAGACACTTTCGATTCCTTCCTCGCAACTCTCGCCGCTGACGCCCCCCGCC
>SYAP01000051.1 GCA_005787565.1 Verrucomicrobiaceae bacterium
AGGGTGACATCATCATCGATGGTGGCAACTCGCTTTACACCGACACCGAGCGGCGCGACCAGTGGCTTGGCGACTTGGGTTTCCGTTTCATCGGAGCCGGGGTTTCCGGTGGTGAGGAAGGCGCGCGCAAGGGTCCATCGATCATGCCGGGCGGCCCTGCCTCCACGTGGGATGTGATGAAGCCGATTTTCGAATCGATTTCAGCGAAGGTGGATGGCGAGCCGTGTGTGACGCACATCGGCCCGGGTGGTGCGGGACATTATGTGAAGATGATTCACAACGGCATTGAGTATGGGGACATGCAGTTGATTTGTGAGGCCTATAACATCTTCAAGGCGGCGGGATTTGATGCGGATGAGCTTGCGGAGGTTTTCACGGAGTGGAATGCGGGTGATCTTGAGAGCTATTTGATCCAGATCACCTCGGAGATTTTCAAGCAGAAGGATCCGGAATCCGGCGGCGCGCTGGTGGATGTGATTCTCGATACGGCAGGCCAGAAGGGCACCGGCAAGTGGACGATCATGAATGCGGTGGAGAACACGGTGGTGATTTCCACGATCAACGCTGCGGTTGAAGCGCGGATTCTTTCCTCGATGAAGGACAAACGGGTCGCTGCCAGCAAGCAGCTCGAAGGGCCGAAGCCGGAGATTGATGCGAAGAAGAAGAAGCTGGTGAAGAAGGTTCACGATGCGCTTTATGCCTCCAAGATCATCTCCTATGCCCAAGGTCTCGACCTCATCACTTCGATGAGCAAGGAAAAGGGTTGGGATCTGGATCTATCCAAAATCGCGGCGATCTGGCGTGGCGGTTGCATCATTCGCGCGCGTTTCCTGAATCACATCACCGAGGCTTATCGTTCCGATCCGGGGCTGACGAACCTGATGTTGGCGCCGTTCTTCAAAGACGTGCTCAACGATTCGCAGGAGAACTGGCGTGAAGTGGTTTCGATGGCGACGTTGGCCGGGATTCCGGTTCCGGCGTTTAGCGCGTCGCTCGGATATTACGACAGCTACCGCAGTGCATTCCTGCCGGCGAACCTGTTGCAGGCGCAGCGGGATTTCTTCGGCGCGCATACTTACGAGCGCACCGACAAGCCGCGCGGCGAGATGTTCCACACCGATTGGCCCGAGGTGATCGGTTGATTTGCAGGTGATTGGAATTTGAGAAGCGGCCGGGAGCGATTCCGGCCGCTTTTTTGTGGGCTGATGATGTATCGTCGTTCGGCATGGTTTTGATAACCAGATGCTATTTCCGTTATTGGAATGGTTTCGGTAGTCTCTGGATCTCTCCGTGAACAATCTTCATCTTGCCGTTCAGTTTTTCCTTCAGCTTGCTGTCATTCTGCTGTTTTGCAGGTTGGTTGGTGTGGTGGCGAGGCGGTTTGGGCAACCGCAGGTGGTGGCGGAGATGATTGCGGGGGTTTTGTTAGGTCCGTCGTTGTTCGGGTTGTTGGTGCCGGAGGCGCAGGCGTGGTTGTTTCCGTGGGATCTGACTCAGACGACGCGGGATACGCAGAGTTATCTGTTTCCGGCGTCGCAACTGGGGCTGGCGCTCTACATGTTTGTGGTGGGGATGGAGTTCCGGATGGATATTGTGGCGAAGCGGTTGAAGAGTTCGATTGCGGTTTCGCTGGCGGGGATGATCGCTCCGTTCGTGCTGGGGGCGGGGTTGGCGTGGGTGCTTTTCCATCATACGGAGTTGTTTCCGGAGCGGACGTCGCTGATGGAGGCGATGTTGTTTGTGGGGGCGTCGATGTGCATCACGGCGTTTCCGATGCTGGCGCGGATCATCCATTTCAAGGGTTTGTCCGGAACGACGATGGGGACGGTGGCTTTGGGTGCAGGGGCGATCGATGATGCGATGGCGTGGTGTTTGCTGGCAGTGGTTCTGGCGAGTTTTGACAACAACTGGACGCATGCGCTTTGGAACATCGGTGGAGGCGCGGCTTATGTGACCGTGGTGTTGTTTGGGGTCCGTCCGCTGTTAGGGAGGATCAAGGGGATGTTGGTGAAGGAGGATTCGCTGACGGAGGCGGGGTTGGTGATCGGGTTGGCGCTGATGGCATTGGGTGCTTGGTTTACCGACCTGATCGGGCTGCATGCGGTGTTTGGCGCGTTCGTGATGGGTGCGGCGATGCCACGTGAGGTGGTTTCGCGGGATCTGATCGCGCGGATCCAACCTCTAACAGTGGCGTTGTTGCTGCCATTGTTTTTCACCTATTCCGGGTTGAACACGAAGATTGGTCTGCTGAACACGGGATTTCTCTGGCTGATGTGTGGAGCGGTGCTGCTGGCTGCGGTGGTGGGGAAAGGGGTGGCGTGTTATCTGGCGGCGCGGGCGACGGGTTTGCCGAACCGAGAGGCGTTGGGGATCGGCACGCTGATGAATGCGCGGGGGCTGATGGAATTGATCATCATCAACATTGGCCTGCAGCGCGGGATCATCACGGAGGGCTTGTTTGCCACGCTGGTGATCATGGCGGTGGTGACGACGCTGATGGCGTCGCCGATTTTCGACCGGTTGGTGGGGAAGGGGTTTGGGGCTGAAGAACCGGAGCCTTCCAGAGCGCGTTGAGTCAGGCGGAGCGGAGTTTGTTGCGGAAGAAATCGAGGGTGGTGGCGAGGCCATCTTCGAGGGTATGGGCGGGTTTCCATCCGGCTGCGAGGAGGCGTTCGGCGCTTGCGCGGGAATGGCGGACATCGCCGGCGCGTTCGGGGCCGTGGAGGACTTTGGAGGTGGATGAGGCGGCGGAGATGATGTTTTCCGCGAGTTGTTGGATGGTGATTTGTCCGCCGTATCCGGCGTTGAAGACTCCGGTGACTCCGGGGGTTTCGACGGCGAATGAGAGGGCGCCGACGATGTCTTTGACGTAGATGAAATCGCGGGTTTGTCCTCCATCGCCGAAGATGGTGATGTCTTCGTTGCGGACGGCTTTTTCGATGAAGATGGGAACGGCGGCGGCGTAGGCTCCTTTGGGATCCTGGCGGGGGCCGAAGACGTTGAAGAATCGGATGGCGGCAGTTTCGAGGCGGCCGGTGGATTGGAACATGCCGAGGTAGTATTCACCATCGAGTTTGGTGATAGCGTAGGGGCTCTTCGGCTCGGGGAGCATGGATTCGAGCTTGGGGACGGTGGGGTTGTCTCCGTAGATGGCGGCGGAGGAGGCGAAGACGAGTTTTTTCACGCCGGCGGCGGAGGCTTCTTCGAGGACGTTGAGGAGTCCGTGGACGTTGATATCGACGCATTCGCCGGGTTTTTCCATGGATTCCGGGACGCTGACGAGGGCGGCGAGGTGGAAGACGTAGTCGATGCCCTGCATGGCTTCGCGGATGAGGGCGCGATCGGTGATTGAGCCTTCGATGAAGGTGTGGCGGAGTCCATCGAGGTTGTGGCGGTAGCCGGTGCGGAGGTTGTCGAGCACGCGGATCTCGGTGGCACGGTCCTGCCAGGCCTCGACGATGTGTGAGCCAATGAAGCCGGAGCCGCCGGTGATGAGGATTTTCATGATAGAAGCTGGGAATCTTGTTTGGCTACGATGTCTTCGAGTTGTGACATGCTATCTTCGATGGAGCGGACGAAGGCGAACTGGTTGCGGCAGCGGTCGATGTTGTGCTCGGGGCGTTTGATTTTGAAATAGATGTCGCCGTTGAGATAGTCCGTGAGGAAGCGGATGCCGCACTCGAGGGTGAGGAGTTTGCCGGAGAAGGCGAGGTGGTTGCGTTCGGCGGTGTTGAGGAAGGTTGCGGTGGAGAGGTAGCCTTGGACGAGGGCTTCGAAGCGGTCGAAGCGGACGCCGATGTTTTTGAGTTCCGGGTCGTCCTCGCGGGTGGAGGGGGCGGCGGTGCGGATCATGTCTCCGAAGTCGTAGAGGGCGGATCCGGGCATGGTGGTATCGAGGTCGATGACGCAGACGCCTTCCGCGGTGACATCGTCTAACAGAACGTTGTTCAGCTTGGTGTCGTTGTGGGTGACGCGCTCGGGGATGGTGCCGTTGGCGATGAGGTCGGTGATGCGCGAGCAATCGGCGGAGCGGGCGCGGGCGAAGTCGATTTCGGCGGCGACGGAAGCGGCGCGACCGGCGGTGTTTGCAGAGATGGCGGCTTCGAGGGCGGCGAGGCGTTTCGGGGTGTGGTGGAAATCCGGGATGGTCTCGTGGAGGCGTTCACCGCCGAGGGTGGCGGCGAGATTTTGGAATGAGCCGAAAGCGCGGGCTGCCTGATAGGCTTGGGCGTTGTTTTCGATTTCATCGTAGCCGCGTGCGCGTTCGATGAAGGGATAGGTGCGCCAGACGTTTCCTTCGGGGTCGATGGCGTAGGGTTTGCCATGGGTGGAGGGGATGCAGGTGAGGGTGCGGCGGCGTGCTTCCGGGTGGTCTGCGGCGAGGAGTGCGGCGAGGGCGTGGCGGGTCACGCGGTCGACGTTTTCCATCAGTTCGATGGGTTTTTTGAAGACGTTGTGATTGATGCGCTGGTGGATGTAGCGGAGGCGGATGCCGGATTGGTCGTACCAGGCGCAGTAGGTGTCGTTGATGTGGCCGGAACCGTAGGCTTGTGCGTGGACGAAGTCCGCCCGCATGTCGAAGAGCGCGGAGATGGCTTTGAGGTTGTGCATGGCTCAGGCGAGTTGTTGTGGGTAGTCACCGGCGGCGATGAGTGCGGCGATGGAGGTGACGACGTGGGGTTTGTCGTCCGGGTAGGTGACGCCGAACCAGAGGCTGGAGGTGTCGAGGACCTTGCAATCGGCGCGGCCGGCGCGGATGAGGGAATCGACGACGGTGGGGATGTAGCACTCGGATTTTTCGGCGGTTCCGTGTTCCGTTAGAAAGCGGGTGAACTCGATTTCGAGATCGTGCATGAAGCCGGAGCTGAAGGCCCAGAAGTTCATGGAGACGGGAGTTTCATCGGCGATGGGATTGCGCGAGCCATCGAGGGCATTTCCACGGACGATGCCATCGGCTTCGCGTTCGATTTTCACGTATTCCTCGACAGATGTTAGGAGGCCGGATGCGTCGCGCGAGCAGATGCCGCGGTTGACATCGCCGTGGTCGGAGAGGGTGTTGACGAGGGGGTAGCCGACCATGGCGTAGTGGGATGGGCCGTCGTCTGGCGTGATGTTTTTGAGGAAATCGGCGGCGCGCTGATAGGCGTCTGCGCCGTAGAAGTCGTCTGCATTGATGACGGCGAAGGGTTCGTCTATCAGCTCGCGGGCGGCGCGGACGGCGTGGGCGGTGCCCCAGGGTTTGACGCGGCCAACTGGAACGGAGAATCCGGCGGGGAGGTCATCGAGGCGTTGGAAGGCGTAGTCGACTTGAATGCGGTTGGCGAAGCGGGAGCCGACGCCGTCGCGGAAGGCATCGGCGAAGTCCTCGCGGATGATGAAGACGACGCGGCCGAAGCCGGCGCGGATGGCATCGAAGACGGAGTAGTCGAGGACGGTTTCGCCATTCGGACCCATGGGATCCATTTGCTTGAGGCCGCCGTAGCGGCTGCCCATGCCGGCTGCGAGCACGAGAAGGGTGGGTTGCATATCTGGGAGTTCTGGAGATTTCTGAAACGGAGACGGAAGACAAAAAACGGAACGCGCGGCTTATGCCCGCCCGGGTGCGGGGGTGCAATGCCAATCCTGCGGGGTGGCGGAGGATTTCTTGGAGATCAGGAAACCGGTGCGGCGTGGGTGCTTTCGCCGATGAGGAGGGAGCCGCGGAGGCGTTTCAGTTGGGTGCTGGGAGTGCCTTCGATGACCTGGTTGACGAGGCGTTCGCCCGCGCTGCGGCCGAGGTCGTAGACGGGCATGGCGACGGTGGTGAGGAGGGGGCGGGTGAGGCGGCGGACGGGGGAGTCGTCGAAGCCGGTGACCTGGCATTGATCGGGTACGGAAATGCCGAGGAGGGCGAGTTCCATGAGGGTGGCGCAGCCGACGAGGTCGTTGATGCAGAAGAGGGTATCGAATTCCGCGGCGACTTTCTGGATGCGTTCGCGGTTGATGGCGGCGATGCTTTCGAAGTGGATGACGGAGGTGTCCGGGAAGGGGATTTTCCGTTCGTGGAGGGCGACTTTGAGGCTGGCGAGGCGCTCGGCGAAGACTTCGTTTTCGAGTTCGATGGCGATGAGGCAGGGTTTGATGGAGCGACCGCCGGCGGTGACGTGGGCGACGAGGTCCTGCATGCCGCCGGTGTGGTCTGCGGAGATGCAGGAGAGGCCGGGGGTGGCGCGGTTGAGGATGATGTAGGGGACGCCGAGTTCCTGGAGTTCGGCGAGGGTTTTGGCAGAGGGGAGGTGGAAAGCGAAGACGAAGGCATCGGTATCGCCGCCTTTTTTGTGGGGGAAGGGGATGAAGTCCGGGCCACCGATTTCGCAGACGAGGTTGATGGAGGTGGGGGTGAAGCCGTCGCGAAGGCCGGCGATGAGGCGTGTAAGGTCGAAGAAGAGGCTGCGTTCCGGGGCGTCGTGGCGGGAGAGGACGAGGCGGATGTTAAGGATGGCGCGCTCGCGGTGGCGGCGGACGTTGCGTTTCTCGAAGCCGATTTCGTTGGCGATGGACTGGACTTTTTCGCGCATGTCATCGCTGACAAGGCGTGAGCCATTGAGGGCGCGTGAGACGGAGGAGCTGGAAATCCCGGCCTTTTCCGCGATATCGTAGATGGTGGGCTGGGAGCCGCGGGGTGTTTTGACTTTACTCGACATTTTGGACCTGTTCTCGGATTTTTTCGAGTTCCGTTTTGGCTTCGACGATGGTTTGGGCGATGCCTGCGTCGTTGGCTTTGGAACCGATGGTGTTGAATTCGCGGAAGAGTTCCTGGCAGAGGAAGTCGAGCGCGCGGCCGGGTGGTTCGGCGGCGTCGAGGTATTCGCGGAACTTGGTGAAGTGTGAGTCGAGGCGGGTGAGTTCCTCGGTGATGTCGCAACGGTCGGCGAAGAGGGCGAGTTCCTTGAGGACGCGGTCGTCGGAGAGGTCGAGGTCTAGGCCGGCGTCGCGGAGGCGTTTGAGAAGGATTTCGCGTTGGCGGATGGGGCGGGCTGGGGCTCCTTCGGCGATGCGGGTGGCGGCGGATTCGAGGATGGCGAGGCGTTTGAGGAGGTCTGCCCGGAGGTCGTCGCCTTCGCGGCGGCGCATGATGGTGAGTTGGGAGAGTGCTTCGGCGATGGCGGGTTCGATGGCGAGCCATGCGGATTCCGCGTCGAGGTCGGCGGTGCCGATGGTGAGGATACCGGGCTGGCGGAGGTAGTCGGATGGAGCGGGCAGCATCGGGTGGCCGGTGATGCGGCTGAGTTGTGAGAAGGCGGCGTCGAAGGCGCGTGCGAGGGGTTCGTCGACTTTGACGGCGGCGGGGATGCCGGGTGCGCGTTCGAGATTCAGGGAGACTTGGATGCGGCCACGGGAGACGGCGGTGAGGACGAGTTTGCGGACGCGGGATTCGAGTTCGTTGAGTTCGCGTGGGGCTTGGAAGACGACTTCGGCTTGCTTGCGGTTGACCGATGCGATCTCGACCGTGGCTTGCCAGTGGTCGGTGGAGGCCGTGCCCCGGCCGAATCCTGTCATTGATTGAATATGAGTCACGCGCTAGGGCGAGGGTAGGGAGAAGGTGGGGATTTTGTCAAAAGATGAATCAAACAGCTGATCTTGGGCGTGTTGGAGTCGATCTGAACGTCGTCATTTGAACGGATGCATTGACGGAATTGGATGCTTCAAGATTGGTGGCAATGATTCGACGGTTTGTTGATGATCAGGGGCGTTGAATTTTGGCAGGGGAGTCCTCTAGATGTTCCATGGCGAGAGATTTAGGCTGTTTCCCCGGATTCGTGGGGAAGAAGTCTTCCGGATCGGTGTGGATGGTGTGAGCCGTGTTTCGAGTTCATGATCCAGCGTGGTTTTCACGACGAGAGCTTTGTCGCGGGGGGCTGTTGGGGTGGGCCGATCAGTCAACGGACGAGTTCGAGACTCGCAGGAGTCCACGCAAGCTTTTCAGGTCGTGTCGAATTGGGAATTGTTGAGCATCACCCAATTCCCTTCCGCAGATCACGGCAAGTCCACAACTCCCTCGCAACGCCCGCAGCTTTGCCGCGCATCTTTCTTGCGCCGGTTTTCCGCTTCGCTCCGAAGCGCCCTCGACACTTTTCAAACAGCCCATCAACAAACGCCCGGCTTCCGACCGCGGCGCCATCCGTGAATTACCGGACTTTCCATCGCAGCATTTGGCCTAAAGCCACATCCCGGGCCGCTTCCAGACGCTCCAATTCCTCCTTCGCCGTTGCGCGTTCCATCCCCTTTTTCAAAACTTTTTTCTCCAGTTCTCCATCTGCGGTGACCACCTCTTTCGAGATCTCCTGGCCTTCCTGCAAAAGCAGCATCCGGTATCCCTTCGATACTTTCCCGGCCCAATGCCGCGCATCCGCCTCCCAGCCCTTGTCGGCCATGATCGCTCTAACAAGCCCTGCCTTGGCCTTTGCTCCACTGCGGCCCGTCGCGCCCATCGCTTCGCCATAGCTGCTCCAACGGTATTCCGCCGGATCCTGCACCATGCCCGCTCTAACTGGATTCAAGTCGATGTAGGCTGCCATTGTTCGCGATGCCAAACCGTCCTCCACTACCACGCTCTTGAAAGTCTCCTCCCATAGATTCCCCCGCCGCTCGGTCCGGTGATTGTGCCAGCGCGTGAAGCGCTGAAGCAGCGTCTTCATGAATTCTGATAGATCATGCATTCGATAGGTGAATCGCTCATGAATCCGCTGCACGTAAGCCTCGCCATCTTTTGCCAAGCCTTGCGAAACCACCTCCCTTGCCTCCGCCAATTCCCTGGCGACCGAGGCCACAAAGGGCTTCGAATAGAGGGCGTCCAACCGTTTCAACAACGCCTCGTCCGAGATTCCATCCTTGGGTTTTGGTGGCACTTCGAGCAGCAGATGGAAATGGTTGCACATGATGCAATAGGCCAACACGCGGCAGCCTGAGAAATTCTCCATCATCCGCATGTAGATGCGGAACTGTTCCTTGTCGTCGGAGCCAAAGGCAAACCGCCGGTCCACGACGCGGGGTAAGCGGTCAACAGAGCACCTCTGGCATTTTTGCCAGAGATCGGGTGGCTATGGCATCTATGCAACCTGGCTTTCGATGGTCTGACAGGCTGCCGGGCGGGTTTTGATCCAGGTGGCGGGTAGCAGGGTCTCGAGTTCCTCAGCGGGCGGGTTGTGCATCAGCTTTTCAAAGAC
>SYAP01000052.1 GCA_005787565.1 Verrucomicrobiaceae bacterium
GCGTTTGTGAACGGTGCGTTTGAGGGGGCACGGGAGCGGTTTGGCGCGAGGCGGAAGGATGGAGCGCGGCGGATGCGAGGGAGTGGATCGGCGGCGAAGGGTGTTTTGTGGAGTTTGAGGGATTTGAGGAAGCGGGTTTGATCGATTTTGGTTTTGGGGTTTCTATCTGGGTTGCTTTGTTGGGTTGTTTGTTAGGATCTGGCCGTCGGCGAGGAGTTTCTGTTGGAGTTTGTCGCGGTCGATTTCCTGGACGGAGGTGTTTCCGCGGATGGAGTGGATGGCGGCGGTGGCGGCGCTTTGGCCGAGGATCATGAAGACGGGTTCCATGCGGATGGAGCCGTAGGCGATGTGGCTGGATGAGACGCAGACGGGGACGAGGAGGTTGGTGACGGAGTTTCTGGGTGGGATGATGGCACCGTAGTCGATGGGGTAGGGGCCGCCTGGGTTGATCTGGATGTCGCCTTCGTTGCGGGCGTGGCCTTTGGGGTCGACGTATCTGCGGACGTTGTGTGAGTCCATGTTGTAGGAGCCGATGCCGACGGGGTGGGGGCTTGGCTTTTTGCGGGTGAGGTGGTGCTGGGTGATGACGAAATCGGAGACCATGCGGCGGGCGACGCGGATGTAGAGTTGGTGTGGCCAGTTCTGGTTGTCGGTGAACTCATCTTTGGCGAGGCCCCAGCGGTTCATTTCCTTGCGGATGGGCTCGGGGACGCGGGGGTCGTTGGCGAGGAACCAGTAGAGTCCTTGCTGATAGAGTCGGTGTTCGGCGATGATCTCGCGGCGGCGCTGATAGGTGGCATCCGGGTAGTCGTGATTCATGCCGATGTTGTCGGAGGAGAAGGCGCCGTGGTTGTTGGTGTCGGTCTTGAGGTTGGGGATGGGGTCGAATTTTCTGAAGACTTCGTTGTGGCCGGCCTGGAGGTAGCGGGCGAGGAGTTCGTATTGTTGGGGATCGTATCCATCGGGTTTGATGAAGGGGACGCGGTTTTCGGGGTGGGTGGTGAGGCAGGTGCGGAAACAGTAGGCTTGGACGCGGTGGTCGCCTTCGCCGACGGTGCCTTCGCCGGTGTCCTCGATGCGGGGGAGGAGGCCTGAGGCGGGATCGCCGGGGATTTTGTAGGGGCTGACGGGTTTGTTGAACTGGTGGCTGACGGTTTTGATGGGTTGGTTGCCGTTGAGGGTTTCGCCGTATTTGGCGTTGGATTCGCGGCCGACGATGTAGGGGACTTTGGCGGCGGCCATGAGGTCGCCTTCGTAGGTGGCGTCGATGAAGGTTTTTCCGTGGTGGGTTTTTCCGTCGAGTGTGCGGATTGAGACGATGGCGTTGTCTTTGAGGGTGACTCCGGATTCGCGGTCGAGCCAGGCGTCGCGAAGGACGGTGATTTGGTTTTCGCGGACGAGGTCTTCGAAGATTGTTTCGGCGGCGTGGGGTTCGAAGATCCACATGGTGCGGTTTTCGCCGTCGATGGCGGCGGTTCCTTGGCCTTTGTTGCCATAGGCTTCGCGCTTTTGCCACTTCCAGGCGTCGTTGTTCTGATAGTGCTGCCAGATGCGGTGATAGAAGTCGCGGGAGAGTCCGCCGATGGTTTCCTTGCGGCCGGAATCGGTCCAGCCGAGTCCGCCGGAGGAGAGTCCGCCGAGGTGGGTGTCCGGAGAGATGATGATGACGGATGCGCCCATCTTTTTCGCTTGGACGGCGGCGGTGATGGCGGCGGAGGTGCCGCCGTAGATGACGACGTCTTGGATGGGTTCGGCGCGGAGGGAGGAGATGAGGGCGAGGAGGGGTAAGAGGTGTTTCATGGGTTTGTTAGGTGGGCGATTTGGTTGAGGTGTTTGCGGATGGTATGGGTGCGCCAGATGAGGAAGGGTATCCAGGTGAGGAGGAAGAGGGTGATGATGAGCCAGTAGGGGATATAGATTGCCGATGATATAAATGCTCCATAATTGGTGCGATCGATTTGCGCTGGCGGCATGATCCGCCGCGTTCTTACTGGTTGATTAACGTCGATTGTGATGCCGCCGGTATGATGATGTGCGCTACGATAGAGGTTTTTCTCGGTGATATAGAACGCGATGTTTCCATTCGTGTGAGTGACTACGGTCGGGTGCCGTGAGTTATCCCATGAGATCGCAGTAATCTGGCCGATGGATTGGACCCATGCGGCTGTTAGGAGGATGAGGGTGCCCAGACCGAACCAGAAGGAGCGGCGGTGGCGGAGGGAGGCTGGGGAACTGGTGGGCATGGGGGCTGTTCAGAAGCCTGGTAGGCCTTGGCGGATGAGGGGGGAGAAGGTGGGGTCGGCGGGGAGGGATTTGGATTTGGGGTTGATGTGGCTGAGGCGTTTGAGTTCGGGGAAGGGGAGGTTTTTTACGGCGAGGGCGTCTTTTTCGCGGAGGAGTTCGTCGAGTTTGCCGTTGGCGATGATGCGCCAGTCCATGGGGACGGGGGTTTTCATCTGGGAGCGGACGGCGGTGGTGCAGTTGGCGGTGAGGACGTTGTAGAAGCGTGGGCGTTTGCTGAGGTCGTCGACGGTTTCGATGAATTCGGAGAAGCGGGCGTGGACGGTTTCGGGCTTTAGGTCTAACCGATAGAGGTAGACGTCTTCGCCGGGTCGGATGTTTGAGCGGAGGCGGACGGAATCGGTTTCATCGGAGACGATGCAGGTGAGTTCGTAGAGTTTGTAGAGGCCGCCGATGACGGAGTAGGTTTCGTGGGTTTCGCGACGGGATTCGATGGAGAAGGCGATGTGTCCTTGGGGGCCGAAGTCGAAGCTGAAGATGGGGTGGCCGACGAGTTTTCCGCCGCCCCAGTAGGTCATGAAGAAGTCCATGTGGCGGAGGTTTGAGAGGTTGAAGGTGCGGGATTCCCAGCGTGGGTTGAGGATGGAGCCGTCGTCGGCGTATTGGAAGTTGCGGAAGTTGGTGAAGGTGACGGCATCGCCATTGACGGTGACGGCGGCGGTGCGGGCGAATTCGGGTGCCCAGTCGCGTTGGTTGGATGGGCGTTTGAGGGACCATGGGATGATGGCGATGGCCCAGATGGCGAGCCATGCGGCGAGGCGTTTGGCTGGGTGGCGGAAGCGGGTGAGGGCGATCCAGAGGGTGGCGA
>SYAP01000053.1 GCA_005787565.1 Verrucomicrobiaceae bacterium
GCAACATCGGCCTGATGAAAGCCGTCGAACGCTTCGACCCCGAAAAGGGCGGCAAACTTTCCACTTACGCCGCATGGTGGATCAAGCAGTCCATCAAACGCGCCCTCGCCAACCAGTCGAAAACCATCCGCCTCCCGGTCCACATGGTCGACAAAATCGCCAAAATGCGCCGCATTTCCACCCTCCTCGCGGAAGCCCTCGGCCGCGAGCCCACGGACGAGGAATTGGCCGACGAAATCGGCCTCCCACGCCGCAAAATGGCAATGCTCAAACAAGCCTCGCAGCGCCCCACCTCCCTCGACGCCCCCATCAACGAAGGCGAATCCACCGAGTTTGGCGACGTCATTGGCGACGAACGCGCCGCTAACCCGCTTGACTCACTCACCGATAAAAACCTCCACGGCGAACTCGACGGCCTCCTCTCCGTCCTCGACGATCGCGAACGCCGCATCATCGATGAACGCTTCGGCCTCAACGGCAAGAAACCCCTGACGCTCGAAGAAGTCGGACGCGAGTTTGGCGTGACTCGCGAACGCATCCGCCAGCTTCAGAACTCGGCCCTCACCAAGATGCGCCGCGCCCTGCGCAAAAAGGAAAAACCAATGCCGAAACCCTTGGGCGAAGCCCTCGCCTGATCGACACCTCCAAAAATCACGGGCACCGGGGCAAATCCGCCACGGTGCCCGTTTTTCGTTTTCAGCCCGCCCGCCGGATTCCCCCGGTGTTTTTGATTTCATCCCGCCACGCCCGGTGCATGGTGGGCGCGGATGAACATCGGAATCGCCCAAATCAATGCGGTCGTCGGAGACTTTCCCGGAAACGTGAAACGGATCCTCGCCGCCTACCGCGAGTGCATCGAAGCCGGCGCGGACCTCGTCATCACCCCGGAACTCTCCCTCACCGGCTATCCTCCCAGGGATCTCGTTTTCAAATCCCAATTCGTCCCGAAATGCCTTCAGGCCCTAGACTATCTCGCCGATGAGGTCGCCAACGTCCCGCTCATCGTCGGATACGTCGATCACCACCACCCCAGCCGCCCCGGCAAACCATTCCGAAACGCCGCCGCATGGCTCGAAGCCAATACCGTCAAACATCGCATCTGGAAAACCCTCCTGCCCACCTACGACGTCTTCGACGAACGCCGCTACTTCGAACCCGCCGACCGCAACGACCCCATCCCTTGGAACGGCATCAACATCGGCATCACCATCTGCGAGGACATCTGGACCGAAACCTACCTCAACCGCCCCTTCTACGACCGCGACCCCGTCCGCGAACTCAAATCCAAAGGCATCGACCTCCTCCTCAACCTCAGCGCCTCCCCCTTCCACTCCGGCAAACCCCTGCTCCGCCGCTCCATGATCGGCGGCATCGCCAGAAACATCGGCGTCCCCGTCATCTACTGCAACAGCATCGGCGGCAACGACCAACTCGTCTTCGACGGCCACTCCCTCGTCACCGATGCCTGCGGCCGCATCGCCCACCAACTTCCCGGCTTCGAGGAATCCTCAAAAGTGATCGACCCCTTCGCAGCGATCTCCACCGACGCCCCACTCCCCGCTGAAGACTGCCAGCAACTCTATCAGGCACTCGTCCTCGGCCTCCGCGACTACGTCACCAAATGCGGATTCGCCACCGTTTGCCTCGGCCTCAGCGGAGGCATCGATTCCGCACTCACCGCCGCCATCGCCGCGGACGCCCTCGGCCCCCAAAACATCCACGGCCTCACCATGCCCAGCCAATACTCATCCGAAGGCAGCGTCGCGGACTCCGTCGCCCTCGCCGAACACCTCGGCATCCGCTGCGACATCATCCCCATCAGGGACGCCTTCGAAGCCGTCAAATCCACCCTCCGCCCGCTCTTCGACGGCCGCCCCGAAGACGTCACCGAGGAAAACATGCAGGCCCGCATCCGCGGACTCCTCCTCATGGCACTCTCTAACAAAGACAACCACCTCCTCCTCACCACCGGCAACAAAAGCGAACTCGCCGTCGGCTACTGCACCATCTACGGCGACATGTGCGGCGGCCTCGCCGTCATTTCAGACCTACCCAAAGTCAAAGTCTACGAAATCTCCCGCTGGCTCAACCGCGACCGCGAAATCATCCCCTGGAACACCATCAACAAGCCACCCAGCGCCGAACTCCGCCCCGACCAAAAAGACCAGGACACCCTCCCACCCTACGAAATCCTCGACGCCATCCTCGAACTCTACGTCGAAAACCAGCTCTCCTCGGACGAAATCATCAGCCGCGGCTTCGATGAAAACACCGTCCGCTGGATCCAACGCCGTGTCGACCTCAACGAATGGAAACGACATCAGGCCGCTCCAGGCTTGCGGGTCACCTCAAAAGCATTTGGAATCGGTCGGCGAATGCCCATTGTCCAGCGATTTGTCGGATGACGGCATTCCCCGCTTCCACTGCCCCCCCACACTGGTAGAGCACCCACGTCATGACCCTCGATGAAGCCCGCAAAATCCTAGGACTCGGCCCAGATCAGGACCCCCGTCCTCATCTCGAGGAGTTCCAACAGGCACGCGAACGCATCGCGGAAATGGTTCGCACCGCCCCCAACGAAACCTTGGCCATGCGCTACCAGCAAGGCCTCCTCGAATTCGACCGCGCCCTCGCATCCGTCCGGGAATACCTCGAAGCCATCGGCCTGCTACCTCGCAAAGAGGAAATCGTCATCGCAGACTCTCACACCGAAGCTTCCCGCCCCATCAAAACAACCACCCAGGAAAAAATCGATAGCGAGAACGAAGTATCACCTCCCCTCCCCGCTCGCAAAAGCCGCGTCCCTTCCCTCATCGCTTGGATGATGATCCTCCTCACCGCCGCCATCGGCAGCGGCTGGCTCTACCTCAAAGTCCAGGACGACAAACGCCTCATGCTCCAGGCGGAACTCGCACACCTCGAAAACACCGGCGCCGTCTACATCGAAAACCGCCGCTGGCCCGAAGCCATCCAGGTCTTCCAACAAATCGAATCCCTCTCCCCAAACTCCGAAATCGCCGCAGTCGGCCGCCGCAGCATCGAAGCAGGAATGGCCGAAGAACAATCCCAGTTCGTCGGATACTGGACCGGCCAAGCACAAGCCTCCTTCGAAGCCGGACTCCTCGACGATGCGGAAACCGCCGCTCGCCAAGTCATCGCGAAATTCCCCAAAGAACCCCAGGCTCTCGAAATCCTCGGAAAAATCAGCGTCTCCCGCGCCGCCGAAAACCGCCAGATCGCCATCGCACAAGCCCGCGCCAAGTTCGATCAACGCCTGTGGAATGAAGCCATCCAAATGGCCGAAGCCATCCTCCGCGACAATCCAAAGGAAGAAGCCGCATCCACCCTCATCTCCGACGCAAAAGCCGCCCTCATCAAGGAGGAATCCGACCGCACCCGCGCCAACGAACTCCTCGCCCAAGCCCGCGAACGCGATCAGGGACAATTCGATCAACAAGCCCTCGATTGGCTCCGCGAAGCAGCAGCTCTCGCCCCGAGCAACACCGAAATCACCGCCATGCTCGAAAAAATGGCGTCCTACTCCCGCACCCTCCGCGTCCCAAGCGACTTCCCAACCCCTGCGGAAGCCATCTCCCACGCCCGCGACAACGACCGCATCGTCATCGGCCCCGGTGAATGGCTCGGCCCGCTCGTCATCAACAACTCCATCGAAATCCAAGGAGCCGGCCCAACCAAAACCATCATCGAATGCCCCGCGGACTCAGGCAGCGCCCTCAGCCTCGGACCCGAAGCCAAAGGCGCACGCATCGCCGGCATCACCCTCCGCCACGCCTCATTCGACCCCAGCGGCGAACGCTTCTCCGCCGCCCTCGTCCGCGGCGGAAACGTCACCTTCGTCGATTGCCGCTTCTCAGATGCCAGCGGCCACGGACTCGCCGTCATCGAATCCGGACACGTCATCGTCAACCGCTGCCGCTTCTCAGACAACGGCTGGAACGGCATCGCCGCCATCGGCACCGGCAGCCTCCTCGAAGCTCGCGAATCCGAATGCCTCGGCAACTTCGAACACGGAATCGAATCATGGGATGGCGCCGCCGTCATCCTCTCTAACAACCGCTGCGAAGGCAACTCACGCAACGGCATCCACGCCGACAACGGAACCGCCTCCGCAACCATCGAAAACAACCGCCTCCTCGACAATCGCGAGTTCGGACTCGTCCTCGGCAGCGCCGCAGCTGGCCGCATCACCGGTAACACCGCTCGCGGAAACCTCCTCGGCGGCATGGTCATCCGCAGCAAATCCGCCGCCGTCCCCGTCGCCGGAAACGAAATCACCCGCAATGGCGGACCAGGACTCATCCTCGAACGCGGCCTCCCGGCCGCCGCATACAACGAAAACTCACTCTCCTCCAACAAAGGAAAATCCATCCTCGCCGATGCCGACCTGAACGCCACCGTCGAAACTCAGGAAATCTCATCCGCTCCCCAACCCACCGATGCGGCACCCGCACCCATCGATCCACCCTGACTCTCCCTGACCTTTCAAATCGCCGTCAACTGCTCGCGCGTCACTCCCCGCAAACCGAACACCTTCACGATCGTGTCCTCGATCAGGTTGTTCGGACACGACGCCCCAGCCGTCAATCCCACCGTGACCGGCCCATCACCTAACAAAAGATTCGAATACTGCGTCGTCACCTCTTCCTTCCGATGAAGGTCGAAATGGACGATCTCCTCCAGCGACCGGATGCACTCCGCATCACGGATGAAAAACGTCGGCAACTCCTGCTCCCCGATCTCAACCAGATGCGTCGTGTTGGAACTGTTATATCCACCCACCACCAGCAATAGATCCATCTTCTCCTTCAACATCTCGAACAAGGCATCCTGCCGCTCCTGCGTCGCCCCGCAAATCGTATCGAACACGGAAAATCCCGCATCATTCCCATCCCGCTCCAACACCGCCTGCCTTACACGCCGCTGGATCTCCTCCGTCTCGCTCTTCAACATCGTCGTCTGGTTCGCCACTCCCACTCGCAATAAATGCAGTTCAGGATCAAACCCCGGTGAACACGAATCCGTAAACCGGGCCAAAAACTCCTCCTTGTTCCCACCCCCACGGATGAACTCGCAAACATAGTCAATGTCCGACAAAGTCAGCACAATCAGATAGTGCCCGTCACCCTTCTCCCCAAGAGCACGCGATGCCGTCGCCCGCGTCTCCTCATGGTTCGCCTTCCCATGGATGATCGATGTCACCCCATCCTTCGCAAAACCCCTCACCCTCCTCCAAACCTTCATCACATCTCCACACGTCGTATCCACGATGTAACAGCCACGCTCCTCGATCTTGTCCATGAACGAAGTCGGCGCACCGAACGCAGGAACAATCACCACATCCTCCGAACTCAATTGATCATAACTCGCATCCATCTCCTGCCACGGCAGCGAAACAATCCCCATCTCGCGCAACTGCCGGTTCACCTCGGGATTGTGAATGATCTCCCCGATCAAAAAAATCCGGTTCTCCGGAAACACCCGCCGTGATGCATACGCCAAGTCAATCGCCCGCTCCACCCCATAACAAAACCCAAACTGCTGCGCCAACAACAGCGTCGTGCTCCCAACAGAAATCCTCCCCCCATGATCCCGCATCCGCTCGACAATCGAGGACTTGTAATGAATCGCCACCTCCGCGGCTACCCGCTCCATCACATCCGGACGGCGGACATTCACTCGGGGCTTCTTCGACTGCTTGCTGGTATCCACGGACGCTTCGCTCATCGCGGGACGATATAACCCCGCAACCGCCCGCTACCAACTCATTTCACCAACGGATTCTTCCGGAAATGCCCCGCAAACGGCAACGCCAACCCGCAGAACAACAACAGACCCAGCACATTCATCCACACCAGATACCACGGCCACGCCCCCAGATGATCCAGCAAACTCGGATTGTCCGGCGGCCTCGATGCGAACCCGAAATTGCTCCCCAAAACCCGGTTCGCCGTCATCGCAACCGCCAGATAAACCACACCCCACCCATAAGCCTCCACCGGCCCCCGCCACCACGGCCCCGGCGGACGCCACCCCAGCGACAGCGGCAAATACAACGCCGCCCCCACCACCGCAAAATGATGAACGAAAAACATCACGAACGGAAGGTGCGGAAAACCCACCTGGATCGCCGGAGTCACCAACGCCTGAAACGTCGCCGCCAATCCCCAGAAATAAGTCAACCCGCACAACACACGATGACGCGTCAACAAGGCGAACCCCGCCGTGATCGCCGCCACATCACACAAATGCAGCGGAACAAAATTGTCCGTCGTCAACGGAATCCCCGAAACCATCCATGCCGCTTGGCTCAGCGGATACGCACTCAAATTCAAAAACGCCAGAAGCCCCGTCGCCAAAACCTGCGACCTCCCGCCCTTCCTCCCCACCACAATCAAACCGAACACCACCGAAAATCCCGCCAACAACGCAAACCAATGCTCGTTGGAAAATACATGAAATGGGTCCGGCATGCCCGGATCTCAGCTCAAAACACACCCCGATGCAACATCGCCGAGGAGATCTAAAATCACTCCCCGGCGAAATTCACACACCATTTCTTAACCTCTCAATAACGCACCTTCACAGGCGTTGCCTGGATCGCGCGCTCGGCAGTCGCCTTCGCCGCCTGATCCCCAACACGTTTGAACAGTGCCAACAACGATGCCGTAAGGAAATACTCCTTCAACAACACTTCCCGGCGATTCCCTTTGCGGTCGATTTTAGAGACTTTCATGATTTGGATTTGAATTCCGATACAGGTTTATTCCCTACCGGTTAACACCACTTCCTCGCACGGCATCCGCCACATGCAACTGAAAATCGCCGCTTTTCTCGGCATTCGCATCCTTTCCTGCCATGCTTTGCGATTGCCAAGAAGCTTCCGCTTTGCTCCAGTCCTCCCGCCATGGCCAACGCGACTAATGTCCTCTCCAGCGGAATCGAAATCACCGGTTCCATCCGCTTCTCCAACGACATGATCATCGACGGAAAAATCGATGGCGAAATCATCTCCGACAAAGGCCGCGTAACCATCGGCGAAAACGCCAACGTCAAAGGCGACATCACCGCAGGCGAAGTCAAAGTCTATGGCAAAGTCGAAGGCAAAATCACCTCAGACCGCTGCGAACTGAAGGACAAATCCAAAATCAACGGCGACATCAAATCCAAGGTCTTCTCCATGGAAGAAGGAGCCCAACTCTCCGGCCGCACCGACATCGGAGGCTGATCCGGCACCCTCCGCCGACTCCATGTCCTGATCACCCCGCGGAATCTCCGCATTCTGCGAAACACAAGCTCTCGCCATCCAAGAGCTCACTCCTCCTCCATGCCCATGCAGCATGGCCACATGGGTCACCTCATGTCAAAGTGGTCCACTCATCCGATCTGGAGCATCCCATTGGTCCTATCCGTCCCATCGATCCTATCCGTCACATAGGTCCTACCCCGTCCCCCACCCAAGCGCCCACACACAACTTCACACAACCAGCGGACAAAGTAGCATCACAATCAATACACCCTCTCCAATACCTCCTCATCTCCTTCCTGCATTCCTCATTCCCGAATCCTCATTACCCATTCTTCCCTCCTTCCACCACTCCCAAACACCATCGCTACTCCCTCCCAACCTCTGCCATCCAAATCGAAAAAGCCGCCCTCCCCTTTCGGGAAAGGCGGCTTTGATGTTAATTGAATCAACCGAAATCAGAGAGCCGATTTCAGCGCGTTGAACTTGGCCTTCAATTGGGCAATCGACTTCTCCGCAGCATCGATCTGCGAGGCAAGCGCAAGCAGTTCGTTCGCCTTGGCAGCATATCCACCACCGGTGGCAGCGGCAGCGGCAGCCTTTGGAGGACGGCCCAATTTAACGGTGCGAGCTGCATTGGTCACCTTGGCGACTTTCTCGACCTTGCCAGCCTTCGGCTTGCGACCTGGCTTGCCTTTTGGAGCACCGGGGTTCGCTGCTTTCTTGATCCAGCTCGAAAGCGTAAGTTGCGAAATGCCGAACTTCTTCGAAGCGGCGCTCTGGCCACCACGTCCGCTTTCAGCGTTGGTCTTCGTGATAAACTCGAGGATCTCCGCTTTTTCGGATTCTGAATATCGTTTGCCTTTGGAGGCCGTTTTCTTGGCGTTGGTGCTCATAACGACGCAATGGTAATCTGATCATGAAATCCCACAAGATAAAATTATCATTCACACATGAGGGAAACTACGAATGACCGGCTCGTTAAATATTCCATCAAGGATATCCCTTATCCTTCCGAACTCATCAATCTCACCAATCCAATGCGGTGCCCCCTCTCTCACCTTGCTACGCGCAACAACCCCGCCAAACCCGATAAAAGTGTCAACATCAGGCATGGTCTCTAAATCGGATACCCCATCTCCTATCATCACAACACACTCGGGCAACATCGCTGCACGCCATTCGCGGATAATCTCGTTCTTCCCGAGATTGCGAGTCGTCGGATAGTCAGCGCCATACCCGGAATACCGTCCATCCTCATCATGATACAATGGCACCGCCTCCACATGGCTGATCCCGAGCGCATCTGCCAGTGGTCGTATCAGCGGCGCAAATCCTCCCGAAAGAATCACCGGAATCCAACCCGCTTTCTTCAATTCACGAATCAATTCCACCGCCCCGGGCATGGTGGTTGCGAGATAAAGGTCCGACACTTGATCACAAATTCCGCGATCCGGCCGGATGATCTCCATTCTGCGACTGAATACCTCCCGAATCGGAATCTCCCCGTTCATCGCCGCATCCGTCAACTCCACCACCTTTTGATGAACCTCCGGCCCACACAAACGACCTAATTCGTCAATCCCCTCAATCGTCGAAAGCGTCGAGTCACAGTCGAAAAACACCAGTTTTCCCCACCTCCGCGTTCGCGGATGAATCACCAACTCCGTCCCTTCACTCACCAAATCGAATAGCTCAACAACATCCGCATTGCTTAAACGCACACATCCATGACTGGCCGGAACTCCGATCAAATCCTCCCGATTGGTCCCATGAACATAAATACACCGCTCCAGCGTGTTTGAATTCTCATCATCCAACCCCTCGATCCGCAGGATTCTCGTCAAAATCAAATCATCACTTGAAATCTCCCCCACTTGCCAAAAACCAACCGGAACCCTCGCCTTGAAAACCGTCCCCAAAGCCTCACCTCCCCCAATCTTCTCCACCACCTTGAATTTCCCCCATGGTGTTCGATAGGACCCTTCGGTAAATCCCATTCCTTTCTCACCCGTGGAAACAGGATAACTCCGGATCACCCTGCCCTCGTCAAATACATCAAGGCGTTGGTCATCAACGGAAACTTCGAATCGGATCATATCACTCATGGTGGGTTGATGGAAATAACTGAGTTGTGACCGCCCATGCCGTGTGACAACTTGA
>SYAP01000004.1 GCA_005787565.1 Verrucomicrobiaceae bacterium
ACCGATACCCTCGGCGTCGGCGTCAACGTCCCCATCCGCACCGTCCTCTTCACCCGCCTCTTCAAATACGACGGATCTAGTACCAAAACCCTAACCGTCCGCGACTTCAAACAAATCGCCGGACGCGCCGGACGCCGCGGCTTCGACACCCTCGGCACCGTCGTCGCACAAGCCCCCGAACACGTCATCGAAAACCTCCGCCTCGCCACCAAAGCCGCCACCTCCGGCAAAAAATCCTTCGTCAAACGCAAACCACCCGAAAACGGCTTCGTCCACTGGGACGAAAAAACCTACCGCCGCCTCATCGACTCCCCACCCGAAAAACTCGCATCCAGCTTCCACGTCAGCCACTCCATGCTCCTCAACGTCCTCGGCCGAACAAACGAGGACGGCTGCAACGCACTCCGCAAACTCATCAACGACAGCCACGAACCACCCGCCAAAAAGAAAGCCCACCGCCGCCGCGCCTTCCAACTCTTCCGCGGCCTCGTCGAAGGAAAAATCCTCCGCATCATCCCCCGCCACCAACGCACCGGCCCGGCCAAAGTCGCACTCAACATCGAACTGCCCGACGACTTCTCGATGAACCAGTCCCTCGGCATCTATCTGTTGGACACCATCCCCCAGCTCGATCGCGAAGCCCCAGACTACGCTCTCAACGTCCTCTCCCTCGTCGAAGCCATCCTCGAAAACCCCGATGCCATCCTCCGCAAACAAGTCGACCAATTGAAAGGCGAACTCATCGCCCAACTCAAAAACGAAGGCGTCGAATTCGAGGACCGCATGGCCAAACTCGAAGAGGTCGAATGGCCCAAACCCGGCAAGGAATTCATCTACGACACCTACAACACCTTCGTCGCCACCCGCCCATGGCTCAAGGACACCAACGTCCGGCCCAAATCCATCGCCCGCGAAATGTTCGAGCACTGGCAGTCCTTCGAAGACTACATCAAAACCTACGGCCTCGAACGCAGCGAAGCCGTCCTCCTCCGCCATCTATCAGAAGTCTACAAGGTCCTCGACCAAACCGTACCCCCATCCGCCAAAACCGAGGAACTCCTCGAGGCCGAACACTACCTCCGCGACATCGTCCACAGCGTCGACTCCAGCCTCCTCGACGAGTGGGAAAAACTCCGCAACCCCGACTTCATCCCCGCCCGCGAAAAGCCCCCCACCGAACAAAAAGCTGTCGCCTTCACCCGCAACCGCCCGGCCTTCACCCGCGCCCTCCGCAACGCCGTCTTCAACCTCGTCAAAGCCCTCGCCTCCGGCAACATCACCTCCTTCCTCTCACAAATCGAACCCGCAGACTCCTCCGGCACCCCCTGGACCACCCAACGCATCAACAGCCTGCTGGACGACTACTTCTCCTCCCACGACCGCCTCCGCCTCGACCCCGAAGCACGCGCCACCAAACACACCCGCCTCACCGAAATCACACCCCGCCTCTGGCGCTACGAACAAGTCCTGGTCGACCCCGAAGAACTCAACGACTGGTCCCTCGACCTCCAAATCAACCTCGACCGCTCCGACGCCGAATCCAAACCCATCCTCCACCTAACAAACCTCGCCCCCATCATCTGAACCCCTCACCACCCCGACCTCCTCGTCCCCGAACCCGATGAAAAGCTCGACCTGCTGCTCCCCGAACTCGAACTGAAACTCGAACGGCTCGACCCGAAACCCGACGACCTGCTGGACCCCAATCCCAACGAGGAAAAACTGCTCCGCTGCCGCCGCCGCTCCGCCTCACGCCGCTCTTCCGCCTCTCTTCGACGCCGCCGCTCGCGTTCCTCCTCCTCACGAATCGCCTGATCCGCCTCCCTCATCGCATTCTCCGCATGCGAATGCGCCAAAACATACTCCCCGTTCGCCAGCACCGCCCGCGCCCGCTCTAACGAATCGGACCCCGCGGCACCCAACAATCCCGCAGCCGCCCTCACCCGCTCCGCCGCCGCATGCAACGCCCGCACACACTGCTCCGCACGCTCCAGCTCTCCGCGCAATTCACCGTTCACCCGCACCGCCTCCGCCTCCAACCCGTCCGCCACCACATCCAACCCATGCCAATCCCCATGCGGCTCGGAAAAACGTCGCCGCAAATCACCCAGATCACTCTCTAACACCAGAATCCGCTCCACACACCGGACCGTCTCGGCACTGTCCGCAATCCCATCCCCCTTGGCCTTCGCCACCAACCCCTGCCCCGCCCGCATCTCCCGCTCCACCGCCTCAATGCTCCGCGCCGCTTCCGCATGCAACGCCCGATCCATCCCTAACAGCCGCTCCACGCCCTTCAGCCCCTCCTCCGTTCGGGAAATCATCCCGGCATCCTCAAACGGATTCGCCGCAGCACCCTCCAACGCAACCGCCTGCAAAGCCTCATCCAACAAAATCCGCGCCTCATCAAACGCCCGCACCGTCGGAACCATCGTCACCGGCTCGGAAACCGCCACCGCCAACCGCTCCGCCTGCTGCCTCAGTCCCTCCACCGCCGACCGGTTCTCCGCCACCAACCGATCCAATGCCTCCGCCTGCCGATGAATCGCTGCTAGAAAATCCGCCGCCCCACCATTCGCCACCACCGCCGCATCACGCAACCGCGCAGCCTTCAGAATCGCCCCGGCACCATGCCCGGCCAATGCCTCCACCACACCCGAACGCGCCTCATCTAACAAACCGAGCGCCCGCCGCACATGATCCGCCACGCTCGCCTCCCCATCCGGATACCCCGGCTCCACCAAAACCCGCCTCAACGCCATCGGAGAGAATCGCTTCTCCATCCCCTCCAAAACCCCCTCGGCCTCCGCCACCAACCCGGCCACCCGCTCTGTCTCCCGCGGAATCGCACCAAACTCCCCCTCCGCCTCATCATACGCCCTCGCCGTCTCATCCATCACCTCCCCAACTGCCGCACACCATCCCCCGCACGCATCCAACCCCGCACCCGCCGCATCAACATCACCACGATCCAACGCGGCCAGCGCCGCCAAATGCTGCCGCTTCGCCTCTTCTAACATACGATCTGGATTCTCCTCCTCGGACTCAGCCAAAACCCTCGATCCGGAAATTCCTAACAGCTTCCCGAGCCGCTCCCGCTCGCTCGCCACCCTCTCACCCGCCGCAACCATCTCCCGTTCCGAAACATCCCGCGCCTGCCCGTTCAGCGCCACCACCCGCTCCACCCGCGCGCACAAGGCATCCATCTCCCCTCCTAACACCTCCAGCTCAGCCGAAATCCCACGCCCCACCGCCTGCTGCGCCAAATCACCAGACTTCTCGGAAAGCCCATCCACCGCTCCGCCAATCCACCCGCTCCGCCGCCCAGCTTTTGTTAGTTCCTCCGCTGCCGCCTTCAACCCCGGCAGCTCCCCGCCGCGAAAACGCATCACCCGCTCGCACAACCCCGCCGCATCCCCGGCCTTCCTCCCCGCCTCAGCCAGATCACCCCGCAACGCCGAAACCGGATCCGTCAGCGCCAACTCCAACCCGCTCTCACGATCACCACGCGCCGCCGGCAACAGCTTCTCAAACAACGGCTCCATCGCAAACCACCCATCCACCATCGCCGCCGCATCCGTCTCACGCTCCAACGCCGCCGTCGCATCCAGACTCTTCTCCAGCTCGCCCAGCAACGTCTCAACCTCCACCCAACAGTTCTCCAAGACCGCCAGCGATCCCACCGCACGCCCCGCACGCGCCTCAAACACCCCGTTCAACTCGGGAAACGTCAACGTGAACACCTCCTCACCACCATGCTTCCCTAACAAATCACTCCACTCGTCCAGCTTGCGACCCTGCAACATCCTCCGCACCGGATCCTCCGGCGAAAAACGCAACGGCCGCTTTTCTAACATCTCCACCGCTATCTCATACCGCCGCCCGGAAACCAGATTGACCGAACCACCCACCGGATTCGCCGGAAACAACAACTCCCGCGCCTCCTCCAACACCCGGTCCAGCCCCGATGCCAACACGAACAAATGATCCACATCCGCCAGCGTCTCCCGCGCCAACCGCAGCGTCTCACCCTTCCACCCGCTCCGCTCCAACGCATCCGCCGATCCCACCACCTTCGCCGTCCGATCTAACAAACCAAACAATCCGTCACTCCGCCTCTTCAAAGTCGCCTCCCACATTGCGAACAATTCCAACGCCACACGCTTCGGCCCACGCCGCCGCCGGTTCCCGATCAAACCCGCCAGCAACAACCCAAACCCGCCCGCCACCCCGGCCGTCTTCACCGCCACCCTCACCTGCGCCTCACGCCGCTCAACCCTGGCCCGCTCCTCCACCACCCGATCCAACAGCGCCGCCAAATCATCCATCCCCGCCCCGATCGGTCCACCGCCCGCCAGCTCTTTCTCCAATCGCTCCACCACGCCCTTCGCCTCCACCGGATGCCCCAGCTCCGCCATCCGCGCCTTCAGCCCGCCCAACCGCTCCACCTCACCACGCGTCACCAGATCCAATCGCACTGCCTCCGCCACCTCTTCCTCCGCAGCGGAAATCTCTCTAACACATCTATGATCCATCCGCGCATGCGCCTCACCCGCCGCCCGCAAACGCTCCCTAACCCCGGCCAACACCCGCTGCGCCGCCTCACTCGCCTCATGAAACCGCACCCCATCCATCTCCTTCTCCAACCGCCCGATCCGTACCGGCACCTGCTCATGCTCAAACAACCGCCTCACATGCGCATCCACCTGCCCCATCACCTCCCGCGTATCCGAAACCGCACCATCATCTCCCTGCACCAACTTCCGCTCCGCCCCATCCAACGCCGCACCCCAAGCACCGATCGGCGGATTCGCCAAATCCCCCGGCGGATCCCCGAACTCCCTCCGCAACCCCTCCATCCGCACCGCCAACCCCGCCAAACGTTCCCGCATCTCACGGATCGCCACTGCCGTCTCCTCCTTCAAACGCCGCGCCCGCTCCGCCTCCCGCTCCCTCTCATCAATCTCCGCACCCACCCGCCGCTCCAATTCCCGATCAATGCTCGTCACCGTATCCCTCGCCGCATCGATCACCCGCCCGCCCCCACGCATCGCCGCAATCGCCGCCGCATCCAGATTCCCGATCCAATGATCCTCTCCCAACCGCCGCCGGTCATACGCCTCGGACGCATGATACGCCAACTTCCGCTCTTCCAGATAGAGAATGAAATACGCACCATTCTTCTCCTTCGTCACCGGATGCACCATCTCGCCAAACGCCGTCTCCGCAGGCAACCGCTTGCCCATCGCATGCTCCACCGCATCCATTCCATAAAACACCTCACCCGCCGCATCACGATACTCCTCGCCCTTCGCATCGCGCATCAGGACCACCGTCCAGTTCTGCGCATTCTCCTTCAACCACCGCTCCAATCCCTCTAACAGATCCATCGTAATCCCCAAATCCCCCTTCACATAAAGCGGCCGGTCCGCCCTCCACTCCTCCGGGATCTCCACCCCGCGCGACACACGCACCACTTCACCCGCCACCACCTGCACGGCAACCAGCGATAGCAAAAACCCACGCACGATCCTCCAAGTCATGCCCGCGTTTTATCCGGATCACCCGCATGCGAAAGGGGAAAATCTCCAACAATTTCCACACCCTCGCCAACCACACCCGCAGATTCCACGTTACTTTCCATCCGGGAAACCCCAAACCCATCCCAACAGTAAACATCTCTCCCATGCCCCGCTTCCTCCCACTGGCCTGCCTCATCCTCTTCGCCCTCCACCATCGCGCTCCCGCCGATGCCACCGGCATCCATTGGCCCGAAAATCAAATCCTTCCAACCTTCGCCGCACCGAAAAACCTCACCGTCGTCGACCTCCTCTCCGCCGAAGGCGACCTCCGCCTCCTCATGGCTGGCACACAAGGCATCGTCAACCGAGCTACCCCGCGCATCTATCTCCTGGAGCCATCCGACGAAGGCCCGGAAACATGGCTCGCCGCACTCAAAACCACCAACCAGCGCGAACCACAACCCCTCAAACTGATAGAAGCCCATCGCGCGCTCTTCAAAGGCATCATCATCTACGACCCCGATTTCCCCGACTCCGTCAACATCGCCACCACCCTTGCCGGCATCGAGGACGCACTCATCGCCAGCCCGCGCCTCGCCAAAATCCTCCAACAGCCACCCTATCAACTTGAAGTCATCGAAGACCTCCGCGGCCGCTTCACCACCCGCCTCGAAGCCTACACCTGGCAATTCGAAACCCTCTGGAAAAACACCAACCAACGCCTCCTCGTCGGCCTCTCCCCCGGCAGAAGCATCCGCCGCCACCAGGAACTCCCGGACGGCTTCACCATCGTCGCCGAAGACCGCACACGCGAACGCTCCGCAAACAACCGCAAAACCCACACCCTCGATCTAACAAAAAATCTCGACGGACACACCCTCTACCTCCGCTTCCAGGACGCCTTCCCCGGCGATGGCTGGGGCGGCGCTCTCGGCCAACTCAAACTCACCGCAGACCAAACCCTCATCGCCGAATTCACCCCCGGCACCGATGCCGAAAAGCCCTTCCTCCACGACGCCCAACGCTCCCAACTCTCTAACAACCGACCCCCCTTCCGCTTCACCGATCAGGACCGCACCTTCACCTATCAGTTCAAAGTCCCCCCCGGCACCAAATCCCTCATCGCCCACCTCGATCTCTGGAACCAGTTCCGCGTCTCCGTCGGCTCCCGCGAACCACGCATGCCATGGTCCCCCTACGGCCACCTCCGCGACCACGCCGTCGCCAACCGCGCCATGGTCTTCTGGCTCGATGCCAACGCCCCGGCCGAACGCGCCCTCTTCGAGAAAATCCTCTCCTCCGTCAAACCCGGAACCCCCTACCTCGGATGGTTCGGCAACGATATCGAAGGCGAGTTCAGCGCCGTCGAAATGACATCCTCCCACGGCGTCCCCGTCGTGCCCGCCGATTGGTTCAACAACCTCACCGTCTTCTCCAGCAAGCACCTGTTAGAGCCATCCCCCGCCGCCCCACCCGCCCCTCCCCTCGAAAACAAGATCTATCTAACACTCACCTTCGGCGAAGGCGATAACCTCCAATACTGCCAACACAAGATGCGCCGCCTCTGGGACGATCCCGCACGCGGAAAAATCCCCCTCAACTGGAGCGCCTCACCCCTCCTCCTCGATGCCGCACCCGCCATCCTCTCCCACTACCGCACCACCGCCACACCCAACGACCTGTTGGTCATGGGCCCCTCCGGCGTCGGCTACCACTACCCGGATGCTTGGAAACCCGAAATCCTCGACCAATTCCTCGCCGATACCGCGCCCTACGTCACCCGCTCGGCCATGAACATCCCCTACATCCTCAACCGCGCCGACCACGCGGACATCCCACTCAACCCCCGCACCATCGCCGCCTATCAGAAACACCAGAACCCGCCCGGCATCCTGTTAGGCTGGGGAAACCGCTCGGGCGTCACCTGGATCAACAACGTCCCCGTCTCCGAAGTCCACGGCATCAGCACCATCGAGCAAGGCCAACGCGCCGCCGCCGCCCTCCTCCGCAACTGGGACCGCAAATCCCCAACCTTCGCCTCACTCGGCCTCTTCGCCTGGCAACTCAACCCCACCGACATCCTCACCCTCGCCAACTCCCTCGGCCCAGAATTCAAAATCCTCCGCGCCGACCACTACTTCTCCCTCCTCCATCAAGCCCGCAAATCCTCCGGCAACTGACCCCATGAAACCCATCGAACCCCTCGCCATCCGCATCCTCAAACGGCTCGTGGTCGCCTGTTCGATCTTCCTCATCATCGTCGCACTGCTCTTCAACGATTCCCTCAAATTCAAAATCGGCGACCTCCGCATCGATGCCTTCACCCTCATGGCCCTCGCCATCCCGATGATCGCCCTCCTGCTCCTCTACGAAATCACCCGCTCCATCCACCACACCATCACCGCACGCCGCCACGCCAGAGCCCGCGACCAAGCCCTCATCCAACGCATCAACCAGCGCCGTCGTCCTTAAGGCAATTTCACCGAAGCCGTCGGCGTCAAACGCACATCCGAACGCGTCTTCAGCGAAGAAACCATCGCCCCGATCGTCCGCAAAACCTTCCCCTCGAAAACGCTCTTCCCATTCACCACAATCACCACCGGCTGATCCAGATCCACCAACGCGTCCGTTAGATGCACCGTCGTCCCCGCGGGCACATCCCCTTCCAGCGTGATCGTCTGCTTGTCCACCGTCGCCGTGATCGTAGCATCCTTCTTCGCCGATCCCGCCGGAATCTCCAGCCAGTAAAAACGATCGTGGGTCACGTCATCCTGATACCACACCACCTTCTTCGGCCACGCGTTCCGCGTGTGCTTCGCCATCCATGGCACCGACTCGGCATCCTTCAGCTCCATCCAATGCCCCATCCCCGGATAAATTCTCACCAAATGCTCATACCCTCCCGGATCCTTCTCCTGCAACGCCTTGATCTCCTCACCCTTCGCCGCCGCGATCTTGTTCCGGTCATAAGCCGCATCATCCCCACCCATGAAAATGGCGAACGGGAGATTCCGCACCCCTAACAACTTCGCCTCGTTCGGGTGACCCGCCATCATCGATGCCGCCGCAAACCGGTCCGCCATCCGCGGCGCAAGCTGCCACACCCCATCACCACCCGCCGAATAACCCATCAGATAGACCCGATCCGGATCCACCCCGCGCGTCGCCACCATCCCCTCGATCAATCGCACGAAAAGCGGATCAATGTGCCCCTCATGCCAAAGATTCCACGTGTCCGTCGGCGCGCGTGGTGCCACATAAATTCCCTCCTCCGGCTGATAGAGCCGGATCTGGTTCTGCAATTGCTGGTCGTTCACCTGCGGCGGCGCACCGCCACCACCATGCATCGAGATCCACAAACTCCGCTTTCCTTCTGCAGCCTCGCCGAACGCCTTCTCCAGCCAGCGCATCGTCTTCCCATCCAGCGTGATCGATTTCGCCTCGATCTCCGCCGCCCGCTCAACCTTCAGCGCCGCAAGCGCCTCATCCGCCAATGCCTTCAACGCCGTCTCGGCCAACTCCTTGCTCAGCCCCACCTCAGGCGCCGCCCCACGCTCCCCAGCCGCCTTCGCCAGCCAGGCCTTTACCTCAACCGCCGGATCAACCACCGGCACCTCCGTCTTCGGACTCTCCTTCGAAGTTTCCTTCGGCGAATCGCACGCGGCGAGTGTCAGGATCGAAAAGGCAACGACTGAAACAAATCTCATGCCGCGGATGGGAAACCCGGCGGCCTTCGAATGCCAGCCGAAAATCCGCAACAACCCGCCACTTCTCCCCACCCCTTCTTCGGGGTTGCCGCAGGCGGGGGTCGCGGGTGACGATGCGGCGTCATGAGTTTGGAATTTTCACGGTTTGGACAGGAGTTGGGTCGAGGCAGCGGCATCGAGGCCCTGATGGACGACCTCGGCCACGCCCTCGCCAGCGGCGGCCCGGACATCAAAATGTTAGGCGGCGGCCAACCCGCGCGAATCCCCGAAGTCAACGCCCTCTGGCGCAGACGCCTCGAAGAACTCATGGAAGAACCCGGCGGCCTCGATCGCGCACTCACCTCCTACGATCCCCCAAAGGGCAACCCCCGCTTCATCGAAGCCATCGCCAACCTCTTCCGCGATACCTTCGGCTGGAACATCGGCCCCGAAAACGTCGCCGTCACCAGCGGTGGCCAAACCGCCTTCTTCTTCCTCTTCAACCTCCTCGCCGGTGAAATGCCGGACGGCTCCCGCAAACGCATCCTCCTCCCCCTCGTCCCCGAATACATCGGCTACGCCAACCAGGGCGTCCTCGGCGATGCCTTCCGCGCCGTCCCTCCTCTGATAGAAAAAGGCGGCCCGCACGACTTCAAATACCGCGTCGATTTCGATGCCCTCCAGGTCACCCCGGACATCGCCGCGATCTGCGCCTCACGCCCCACCAACCCCACCGGCAACGTCCTCACCGACGACGAGATCACCCATCTATCAGATCTCGCCAAACAACACGGCATCCCGCTCATCATCGACAACGCCTACGGCCTCCCCTTCCCCGGCATCCTCTTCACCGATGCCACACCCTTCTGGGAACCCCACGTCGTCCTCACCCTCAGCCTCTCCAAAATCGGCCTCCCCGGCACCCGCACCGGCATCGTCATCGGCCCTCCGGAAATCATCCGCGCCCTCGGCTCCATGAGTGCCATCGCCGGACTCTCCAACCCAAGCATCGGCCAGCAAATCGTCCTCCCACTCATCGAGAGCGGCGAACTCCTCAGCCTCAGCCGCGACGTCGTCCGCCCCTTCTATCAGGAAAAATGCGGCCTCGCCCGCCAAGCCGCCGCCGAAGCCTTCGGCGACGACTTCGAATGGTTCCTCCACCGCAGCGAAGGCGCGCTCTTCCTCTGGCTCTGGTTCCCCGGCCTCCCCATCACCTCCGCGGAACTCTACGAACGCCTCAAAGCCCGCGGCGTACTCGTCATCCCCGGCCACCACTTCTTCTTCGGCCACGATGACCCACACTGGCCCCACCAATACGAATGCATCCGCGTCTCCTACGCCATGGACGAAGCCGTCGTCCGCGATGGCCTCCGCATCATCGCCGAGGAAGTCCGCAAGGCATTCATCTAACACACCATCATTCCCGAAATGCCAAACCCCGCCCTCGAAACCCTCATGCTCGCCTTCACCGGCGAACTCAACCTCCCCACCCCTCCCCGCACCCTCTTCCTCGGCGCCGAACCCCACGACACCCTCCGCGATTGGCCAAACCTGTTAGGCTGGCAACCCCACAAACCCCTCGCCCACGCATGGGAAACCTCCGGCTTCCACCGCACCGATGCCCCCTCCGGCACATGGCCCGCCATCCTCCAACTCCCCGGCAAATCCCGCGATGAAGTCCTCGCAGGCTTCGCCAACGCATGGGAAATGCTCGAACCCGGCGGCTCCCTCATCGCCTCCATGTCCAACACCGCCGGAGCCGCACGCTTCGAAAAAGACCTCTCCAAAGCCGTCGGCGGCGTCACCTCCATCCAGAAACACAAATGCCGCGCCTTCATCGCGGTGAAAAACCACGACGCCCCCGCATCCCTCCCCGCAGACTGGAAATCAGGCGGCGAACGCAAACCCGTCCCAAATACGGCATTCATCGTAGAAGCCGGAATCTTCTCCACCGGCAGGATCGATCCCGGCTCACAACTCCTCGCCGATCACCTCCCCGCATCCCTCCACGGCCTCGTCGCCGACCTCGGCGCTGGCTGGGGATTCCTCAGCGATGCCCTCACCCGCCGCTGCCCCGGCATCCGCCGCATCGACCTCTTTGAGGCGGACGCCCGCGCACTCGAATGCGCCAAGCTCAACCTCGCCCACTCCTCCACCGATTGCCGCTTCCACTGGCACGACGTCACACGCGGCCTAACAGACCGCTACGACGCCATCGTCATGAACCCCCCGTTCCACACCGGCCAGGCCACCGACATCGACCTCGGCCGCGCCTTCCTCAAAACCGCCGCCGCCTCCCTCAAACCCGGCGGCCAACTCTGGCTCGTCGCCAACCGCCAACTCCCCTACGAAGCCGTCCTCGAAACCTCCGGATTGTCATGGCGCAACCTCGCCAACGATGGCACCTACAAGCTCCTCCGCGCCCAATCCCCACACTCCTCCAGATGAAACTCGTCAAACGCCTCGCCAACCTCGGCTACGGATCCCGCAAGGAGGTCCAACGCTGGATCCGCGCCGGCGCCGTCACCAACCACCTCGGCGTCCCTCTAACCGATGCCGACCCCACCCCGCACGAACACATCCTCTTCCGCGGCGAACCCCTCGACCCGCCCGCCCCGCTCACCCTCATGCTCAACAAACCCGATGGCCACACCTGCAGCCTAGACGACCCCGGCGCCATCATCTACGACCTACTCCCCCCGCGCTTCTCTGCTAGAAATCCCGTCCTCAGCCCCATCGGCCGCCTCGACAAGGACACCACCGGGCTCCTCCTCATGACCGATGACGGAAAACTCCTCCACCGCATCATCCACCCGAAATCCGGCTGCCTCAAAACCTATCACGCCACCCTCGACCGCCCGCTCCAAGGCCACGAGGAAGCACTCTTCGCTTCCGGCGAACTCATGCTCAACAGCGAAACCAAACCCCTCCTCCCCGCCCAATTCAAAGCCCTCGGCGAAACCGAAGCCCTCGTCACCCTTCACGAAGGC
>SYAP01000054.1 GCA_005787565.1 Verrucomicrobiaceae bacterium
CACGCGATTGGGGTGGAGAGGGGGGAAGAAGGAGCGAGGATGCTGGTTTATGGGGTGTTGGAGGAGTTGAGGGTAATCAAGGTCTTGCGGCGTTTGAGTTGTTGCGAGTATGGAGCAGGCAAGCGATGAAGGATTTTTTGAGAGAGGATCGGCCGGCGTTGGTTTTGGCGCCGATGCAGGATGTGACGGATTTGCCGTTCATGCGGGTGGTGGGGCGACGGGGGGTGCCGGATTGGTTTGTGACGGAGTATTTCCGGGTGCATGGGGATTCGCGGTTGGATCGGGGGATTTTGCGGTCGATTACGGAGAATGAGACGGGTCGGCCGGTTTTTGCGCAGTTGATTGGTCGGGAGGTGGAGGCGATGGTGAGGACGGCGCGGGAGTTGGAGGGGTATGCGGTGGCGGGGATTGATTTGAATCTGGGGTGCCCGGCTCCGGTGGTTTGCCGGAAGGATGCGGGGGGTGGGCTATTGCGGAATCCGGCGGCGGTGGATGGGTTGATCGGGGCGTTGCGGGATGGGGTGCGGGGGAGGTTTACGGTGAAGACGCGGGTGGGGTTCGAGCGGGCGGAGGAGTTTGAGGGGTTGTTAGAGATTTTCCGGAAGCATGGGATTGACGGGCTATCGGTGCATGGGCGGACGGTGGCGGATCGGTATCAGACGCCGGTGCATGAGTGGGCGGTGGCGCGGGCGGTGGAGGTGATGGAATGCCCGGTGATCGCGAACGGGAATGTGGTGGATGTGGAGACGGGGGTGGCGTATCAGGCGCGGACGGGTGCGGCGGGGCTGATGGTGGGGCGTGGTGCGATCCGGAATCCGTGGATTTTCGGGCAGTTGGATGGGGCATTCCGTGGGGTGGAGGTTTTCCGGCCGACGTTCCGGGATTTGTGGGATTACATTTTGGAGTTGTGGGAGGAGGTGGCGCGGGAGGCGGAGTGGTTCGAGCGGTTTGAGGAGTTGGGGCATGTGCAGCGGATGAAGCGGACGCTGGTGTATATGGCGCATGGGTTGGATGAGGAGTTTGAGTTCCGGATCCGGCGGGTGAGGACGAGGGCGGAGTTTGATGAGGTGTGCCGGGAGTGTTTGGATCGGGGGGATGAGTTGCCGGTGAGGCCGCCGGTGGGGTCGAAGTTGTTTTGTGGGTTTGAGGAGCTTTTGGGGTAGATGGTGAGAGGTCGGAAGGTCTGAAGGTCGAAGGTCGAAGGTCGAAGGTCTTTGAAAGCGAAACGCGGAGGCGCGGAGGTCGCGGAGAGGGGCGGGGTCGCGTAAAAGGCTTCGCCTCACGCGATTGGTGGGGGATGGAGGGTGGACCGCGAGAGGTTAGAAAGACTCGAGATGATGGAGGGTTTGGGTGGGAGATCAGGTTTGGGGTGGGTGGTGGCTTCCCAGCCGAAATTCTTACGAATTTCGCTACGGGGGAGGGCTTCGCGCGGTTCCAGGGTGGACCATTGGCTTCCAGACTGAGACAGTCGGGACACTGTTTGGGATGGTGTGGTTTTGGGGCGGGAGGTGGTTTTCCAGCCGAAATTCTTATGAATTTCGCTACGGGGGAGGGCTTCGCGCGGTTCGGTGGCGGACCATTGGCGGGCCGACGAGGACGTCGGCGTTCCCGGGGGGATGTTAGAGGGATTGGGTGGTTTTGAAGTGGAGTTTGGCGGTTTTGGGGAGGGCGTCGGGGCCGTGCTTGGCGATGAGGTCGCGGGCGGCCTGGATGACGGCGGCGGAGGCTCCGAGGGGGAGGGTGATGCCGGAGGCGGCGGAGGTTTTGTCGATCCAGTCGATGAAGCGTTCGCGGGCGAGGATGGAGGCGGCGGCGACGGCGGTGTCGGATTCGCCTTTGGTGCGTTGTTCGAGGTGGATGGTTAGGTTTTTCTGTTGGAGGGCGCGTTGGAGGATTTCGGGGCGGGCGAATTGGTCGCTGAGGGCGCGCGGGCAATCCGGGCGTTGTGCGGCGAGGGACTCGATGACGCGGGCGTGGCCCCATGCGAGCATGCGGTTGAGGTTTTTGAAGGAGTCGAACATTTCGTTGTAGCGGGCGGGGCCGATGGAGACGACGGCGGTGGTGCAGCCTGGGGTTTGGCGGATGAGTTCGGCGAGTTTGCGGATGCGGGTGGGGGAGGTGACGCGTTTGGAGTCCATGATGCCGGCATCTGTTAGGCGGCGGGTGATGGTGGCGTCGGTGTAGGCACCGGCGATGACGAGTGGGCCGAAGTAGTCGCCTTTGCCGCTTTCATCGATGCCGAAGTGAGGGGCGAAGCGGTCGGGGTCGAGGATTTCCTCGTAGCCGAGGCGTGCTTCGCCGAGGATTTCGGGTTCGAGGGTGAAGCGGACGAAGTCTTCGGTGTCTTTGCCCTGGATGAGGACCTTGGGGCCTTTCTGATAGACGGTGATGACGATTTTGGCTTTGCGTGCGGAGAAGAGGGCGTGGGGTTTGGGTTCGAAGTCGTAGCCGTCGCGTTGGAGGATGAGGTGGAGTTTTTCGGCTTGGGCTTGGGTGAGGGGGAAGGTCATGGGGTAAAGGCTGAAACGCTGAAAAGCTGAGATGGGAGAGGTGGTGGGTTTTTTGTGGATGAAGTTTTTGCGATTTCTGTTAGGGGGGCCGGGGTGGTTATGGTGATGTGGGGAGGGAGAGGTCTGTTAGGGGGATTTTTTGGAAGATCATGTCGGCGATGGAGGATTCGTAGAGGATGCCGAGGGTTTGTGGGTCGATGAGGGTGAGGGATGAGTAGCCGTAGCCGGTGGAGTCATCGAGGAGTAGGTGGTGTTTTTCGGGCCAGGTGAGGCCGTCGTCGAGGCTGGCCTGGATGGTGATGTTGCGGCGGTGGTGTTTGTCGCGTGGGTTGGAGAAGAGGAGGAGGTGGCGGCCATCGGGGAGGGTGTGTGAGATGAGGCTGGCCATGCAGACGGGTTCGGGGAGGGCGTTGTGGTCGGCGGGGTGGTTTTTCCAGGTTTTTCCGAGGTTGGAGGTGGTGGAGAGGGCGCGGCCGTTGGTATTGGATTTGTCGGCGCGGTTGCGGTTGTCGCGCATGGAGAGGAGGAGGGTGCCGGAGGAGGTTTGTGCGACGGCGCATTCGGTGGTGTCGCTGCGGGCGGGAGGGGAGACGGTCCAGGTGTTTCCGCGGTCGGTGGAGGTGGTGATGTTGGAGAAGGGGAGTCCGTTGGCATCGCGGCCCTGGGTGGGGATGACGAGGGTGCCGTCTGTTAGGGTGATGCCGTTGCCGGGTGCGGGGGCGAAGAGGTGCCAGGCGGGGTTCTTGAGTGAGGGTGTTAGATTTTCCGGGGCGGACCAGGTGATGCCGTGGTCGGTGGAGCGGACGAGCATGAATTGGGAGGTTTGGTGGATGTCGAGGCCGGGTTCGGATCCTTTGCCGGACCATTGGTGGGTTCCGGGTTTGCCGTGGGTCCAGAGGGCGGTGACGAAGATGGTTCCGGTGCGGGTGTCGACGAGGATGTTGGGGTCTGAGCAGCCGTTTTGGTTTTGGGGTTTTCCGCCGTGTTGGCCCATGTCCATGATGGGTTTGGGTGTGGACCAGGTTTGGCCGCCATCGGTGGAGCGGGAGAGGCCGATGTCCATGTGTTCCTGGAGGTCTTTGGCGCTGTTGTAGCGCATGTCGTAGACGGCGAGGAGAGATCCGTCGTTGGCGCGGGCGAGGCCTGGGATGCGGAAGGTGTGGCAGTGGTGTTCGCCGGTGCGGTGGATGCGGTGGGCGAGGCGTGCGGGGGGAGGGGGTTGGGATGGGTTGGTGAGGGTTTGTCCATCGGTGAAGGTGATGGAGTGGAGGTGGATGGCGATGCGGTGGAGGAGGTTTGCGCCGGGGCGGGTTTTGATGAGGATGCGGCATTTGTGGTTGCCGTGCGGGAAGTCGAGGCCGCTGGGGTTTTCCGGGGTGAGGAGGTTTTTCTTGGGATCGGTGGTGGTGGCGATCCAGCGGTTACCGGCTTGGCGGAGGTGTTGGATGCCGATGAAGGTGATGTCGGCGAGATCGGTGGTGCCGGTGGTGGAGAGTTGGATGGATTTGAGGGTGCGGGGGCGATCGGTGAGGAAGGTGAATTCGGCGAGGGTGGATTCGGAGCCGTCGTTGAAGAGGGGGATGACGGAGCGGGTTAGGTGGATTTCCGCGAGGGTGGAGAGGTTTGTTAGGAGAAGGAGAAGTAGTGTGGCGAGGGTGCGCGGCATGGGGTGGATACGCGCTGGGAGGGGGGATTTGAGCGTGGATTTCGCGTTTTGCGGGTGCGGGTTTTGCTGGTTCAGGGTTGGGTTTTTCGTTTGAGGAGGATTTGGAGGTCTGCGAGTGCGTTCATGAAGTGGATGTAGGCGTCGTAGGGGCTGGGGTAGGGGGTGAAGTAGGAGTGGACTTGGCCATCGGTGCCTTGTTTGGTGGACATCCAGTAGAAGTGGTCGGAGGTTTGCATTTTGGCCCAGGTGTTTGTGATGACTGGGTCTTTGGCGGCGAGGACCTGGGCTTCGAGGCGGTGGATTTTGGCGATGGCTTCCTGTTGCATGACGTTGCCCATCCATGCGGAGAGGTCGCGTTCGGCATCGGCCCAGGAGGTGAGGAAGTGGCAGTCGTATTCGCGAGAGGCGCGGTAGAGGTCGACGGCTTCGGAGGGGGTGACCCATTGGGATCCGGCGTCGATGACGGCGTTGGGGAGGTTTTCCCAGAAGTGGAAAATGCCGGTTTCGGCGGATTGGTGTTCGCCGAGGGTTTCGTAGTCCATGAAGAGGTTGATGACGTCACCTGGGGAGTCGTTGAGCCATTGGGCGAAGGTTTCGGGGGCGAGGGGGTGATTGGGCCAGGAGGGGTCTGAGAAGCGGAAGGCGAGGTCGTCCGAGAGGCGGTAGTTGCGGAGGAGGGTTTTGATGCGTGCGGTGTCTGGGGCGCGGTAGAGGAAGTTGGGGGATTGGCCGTTGAGGTACCAGTCGACGCCTTCGGCGAGGACGCCGTCGAAGCCCATGGTTTCTGCGCGTGCGGCGATGGCGTTGTTGTAGATGAGTTCGGTGTTGCGGAAGATGCGTGGGCGGACGGAGAAGAGTTCTTCGATTTTCTGGAGGTGGAGTTCGACCTGGCGTTCGAATTCCTTGTGGGAGTGGACGAAGGCGAGGGAGTGGTAGTGGGTTTCTGCGAGGATTTCGACGCCGCCGGTGGCGACGAGTTCCTGGAAGGATTCGATGACGTCGGGGCGGTGGCGCTGCATCTGGTCGATGGCGGTGCCGCTGATGGAGAGGGCCATGCGGAAGCGGCCTTGGGATTGTTCGATGAGTTTTTTGAAGAGGCGGTTGGCGGGTAGGTAGGATTTTTCGGCGACTTTGTTGAGGATGCCGGCGTTCATGCCGTCGTCTTCGTAGTGGGCGTGTTCGCCGATGCGGAAGAAGTCGTAGGGGATGAGCCGGTTGGGCTGGTGGACCTGGAAGTAGAGGCAGACGTCGGGCATTGGGTTTGGTCGGGAAGAGGGAAGCGGGAAGAGGGAGGCGGGAGGCGAGGAGAGGGGTGGGTATGGTGGGGAGGAGATTTTGACTACGGATTACACGGATTTACGGATTGAAGATGGCAGCGGGGGGAGAAGAACGGTTGAATTAGGAAGGCAGAAAGATAGGAAGCGAGATGGGGGGTTTGGTGATTTGGGGATCGGGGTGGTCAGGGGAGTTTTTGGTAGAGGGCGAGGATTTTTTGGGCTGCGGCGTCCCAGGTGGCGGCGGTGATGTCTTGTTGGGCTTGTTGGATGACTTTTTCGCGGAGGGCTTCGTCGGTGAGGAGGTTGATGATGTGGGTGGCCATGAGGTTGACGTCCCAGAAGTCGGCCTTGAGTGCGGCTTTGAGGACTTCTGCGGCGCCGGATTGTTTGGAGATGACGGCAGGGATGCCGAATTGTGCGGCTTCGAGGGCGGAGAGGCCGAAGGGCTCGGAGACGGAGGGCATGCAGTAGACGTCGGTCATGGAGAGGAGTTCGTTGACGCGTTGTTTGTCGAGGAATCCGGTGAAGTGGAAGTGTCCGCCGAGTCCGCGGAAGGCACCGGTTTCGATGAGTGGGCGGAGTTTTTCTCCGGTTCCGGCGACGACGAAGCGGGTGTCGGGGAGGGTGGCGATGACGCGGGAGGCGATTTCGAGGAAGAATTCGGGTCCTTTTTGTGCGGTGAGGCGGCCGAGGAAGAGGACGAGTTTTTCGGGGAATTTTTTGCGGGTGGTGAAGGTGTTGACTGAGTCGGCGCCGTTGTGGACGGGGTGGATTTTGGCGGGGTCGATGCCGTAGTGAGAGGCGAGGATGCCGCCGGTGTAGTGTGAGACGGGGATGACGAGGTCGGCGTTTTCCATGCCGAATTTTTCGATGTCGAAGATCCAGCCGCGTGCGTCGGCTCCGGCGCGGTCGTATTGTGAGGCGTGGAGGTGGAGGACGAGGGGTTTGCCGGTGGCTTTTTTGACTTCGACGCCGGCGAGGAAGGTCATCCAGTCGTGGGAGTGGATGATGTCGAAGGGTTGGAGGAGTGCGAGTTTGGCGGCGATTTTGGAGAATTCGACGACTTTGTTTCCGAGGTCGGAGCCGTAGAGGTCGCCGATTTGGAACATTTCGAGTTGTTTGCGGGTGGTGGTGGAGAAGCAGTGTTCGCCGCCGGGGAGGAGGTCGAGGGTTTCGAGGGTGGTTTGGCCGTTTTCGTAGGGGTCGAGCTGGATGGGGATGTGTCGGACCTGGGCGAAGGAGTCGTATGTGTAGTGGTGTTCGGCGTGTTGGATTTCCTCGATGGAGAGGTGGTTGAGGCCGCGGAGTTCGAAGCCGTCGTGGTGGTGGTTGGCGGCGGATTTGGGGACGAGGACGGTGAGATCGACGTGTTTGGCGAGGGCTTTTGCGAGGCCGTGGCAGGCGACGCCGAGGCCGCCGTTGATGAGTGGAGGGAATTCCCAGCCGAGTTTGAGGACGCGCAGGCGGTTCATGGATGGCACGGCCCGCGTTGGGGGATGCCGGGTGGGTCAGGCTGCCAGCGCGGGATGGGATTTGTTTAGCAGGGGGTGGGCCAAGTCCGAGGTGGGTTTGGTGAAGAAAAGGTCAGGGGGGGATTGTTAGGGGTTGGAGTGGAAGATGGTGAGGCTTTGAGGGGGGGCGGGGAGGTGGAGTTTGCCTTGGGCGGGGATGGGTGGGGTTTTTGGGGGTGAATCGGGTCCGATGGTGAGGATGGGGGTGAGGGTGGTGGTTGGGGTGGCGAGGCCTTGTGGGAGGGTGATGGCGTAATCGCCGGAGCGGGTGGTGGAGGGTTGGTCGGAGGCGTTGATGAGGATGATGGCGAATGATTTGTTGTCGGCGGAGATGCGGGCGAAGGCGAAGAGGCCGTCGTCTTCGGAGGAGCCTTCGGAATCGACCCAGAGTGGGTGGATGCGGCCGTGGCGGAGGACGGGGTGGGTGGCGCGGAGTTTGGCGAGGGCGGCGATGTCGCGGAAGGCGGGGGATTTTCTAACATCCGTTCGGGTGGGGCCGTTTTTGTGGAAGAACATTTTTCGGCCGGTTTCGCCGTCGTGGCCGATTTTTCCGTGTTGGTCGAGGAGTGCGGCTTCGGCTCCGTAGTAGAGGCAGGGGATGCCGGGGAGTGTCATGACGAGGGCTTGTGCGAGGCGGTGGCGGCGTTCGGTGATGCCTGCGACGCGGAAGCGGTTGATGCCGTCGTGGTTTTCGATGAAAGTGATGATTTTCTGTTGGGAGTTGAGGCCGTCGGGTCCTGGGTTGGGGTTGTAGAAGGGGCGGCCATTGTCATCGGTGGCGGTGCGGATGCGGAGGGAGTCTTCGAGGGATTTGGGTGAGCCGAAGGTGCCGCCGGGGTGGCGGAGGTAGTCGCGGGCGGTGAAGCAGAGGTGGAAGTCGAGGACGCCATCGAGGCCGGGGCTTTCGTTTTCGGGCCAATCGCTGCGCCAGGTGTATTGGCCGAGGCGGGCAGGGTTTCCGTCGTAGATTTCGCCGAAGAGGAGTTTGTCTTTGGCGTGGGGGCCGAGTTTTTCGCGGAGGCGTTGGGTGAAGGCGTCCCAGAATTCGTGGTGGACGTGTTTGACGGTGTCGATGCGGAGGCCATCGACGCCGATGGTGGTAAGATAGAAGTGATAGATGGTGACGAATTCATCGATGAGAGCGTGGAAGTGAGGGCTGTCCGGGGCGGTCCAGAAGTCGCGGAGGGAGAAGAAGTCGCAGGTGACTTCCTCGCCGTCTGTTTTTCCGAGGCTGTCGTGGGAGAAGCCTTTGCGGCCGTAGGAGTCGAGGCGGGAGAGGACGCCGGTGGTGGGGATGTTGACGCCTAACAGGGTGCGCGGGCCATCGGGTTGGGTTTGGCGGAGGTTCCACTCGGGGATGTTTCCCCAGGTGGCGTTGGGGTGGTGGCCGTGGGGTTTGAAGTCCTGGACCCATTCGTCTTTGGTTTGGCGGTTGAGGAGGCCATCGCCATCGATGTCGTAGAAGAAGACGGGTCCTGCGTGGTTGAGGACAACGTCCTGGATGACTCGGATGCCTTTGGATTTGGCGAGTCTAACGAAATCGCGGTAGTGTGCGGTGCGGCCTTCGGGGTTGTCGGGGTAGGGATTTCCTGTTAGGTCGGTTTTGCTGGTGAGGTGTGGGTCGATATCGAGCCAGTCCTGGGCCCAGTATCCGTGGTAGGAGGTTTTCCATCCGCCGAGGTCGTAGCCGGAGCGCCAGACGTTTTTGACGACTGGGGTGAGCCAGAGGGCGGTGATGCCGAGTTGGTTGAAGTAGCCGGATTGGATGGCTTTTTCGAGGCCGCGGAGGTCGCCGCCGAGGAAGCGGTTGATGTCTTTTTGTTGTGGGTCGTAGAGGGAGGGGTCGCAGCCGTTAGGGATGTTGTTTTCGGTGTCGCCATCGTGGAAGCGGTCGGTCATGACGAAGTACATGACTTCCTCGGACCATGGACGTGCGGAGGCGAGTGATGCTGCTGCGAGGAGGAGGGGGAGGAGGAGGCACATGTGGGTTATGGAAGAGGAAAGGGCGGACCGGAGATGACCGGGCCGCCCTTTTGGATGTCTGGAGAGGGGGTGGGGTTTACCGTGGATCAGAAGTGGATGGCGTGGCCTTCGGCGGCGAGGGTGGCCTCGTGGATGACCTCGGACATGGTGGGGTGGGCGTGGATGGTGGAGTGGATTTCCTCGGCGGTGAGTTCCTGGTCGAGGGCGAGGCCCATTTCGGCGATGAGTTCGGTGG
>SYAP01000055.1 GCA_005787565.1 Verrucomicrobiaceae bacterium
CTTCTCACTTCTCACTTCTCACTCGGCACTTCTCCTCCCTTACCTGTCCGGCATCTCATCCGTCACCGGAATCTCCCCCCGCAACAACCTCCCACCCTGCCCGCTCAACCACAAATACTGATCCCCCGCCACACCCGGCTCCGCCACAAAACGACTCGCCCCCACCGGCGGATCCTGCGTCACCTTGAAAATCGCCGTCGCCTCATCCTGCTCATCAAACATCGCCACATACACCGATCTCGCACCCGCCCGCTTCGCCGCCACCAACTGGCTCCACAAAAACCGCCCACCCAACCTCGGAATCGCATCCAACTTCGCCTCGCGCCCTCGGCTCTTCTCCAGATTCTGCCAACTGAACCCCGGAAACACCACCGGCAAATACCCCAGCCCACGCTCACCGCACCACTCCACATCCGGCACCAATCGCGTCCCCACCCTCCCCGCCGCATCCTCCGGCGTCCCGAAACGCCCCACCGCCCAAGGACTCACCACATCCGCCATCGCAATCAACGCGTGCAACCTAACATCCCCGATCGAATCCCGATTCAACTCCCGCCACCCATCCGGCACCCCTAACATCACCGCACACCCCTCCTCCTTGAAAAATCGGATCAACCGCTCCCACTCCGCCAACCCCGGTGCCCGATCATTCAACCCCACACCCCACAACGCCACCAACGGACGGTGATGCGGCCTCAACCAAGCACCATCTTCAAACGCAATCACCTTCTCATCTAACATCCGCTTCCAATCCTCCTCCACACTCGGGAAATCCTCCGGCGCAAGCCCGCTCAAATCATACATCAGCGCCCACTTCCGCCCCTCCGCCGCCGCCGATTCACGGCAATGCCGCAACACCACATCCATCGAAGCCCGGAACCGCCCATCCCGCGCCGGCGCCGCAAACCGCTGCACCCTCGCCCCATCGATCCCATACTCACGCATCCACCGGAAATGCCTGCGCACCGTCGCACCGTTCATCGAGCTGAAAACCTCCGCAACCCGCCCATCCGCATGCCGGAATGGCGTCTTGAAACGCTCCTCATCACCCAACTCGGAAACATCCGGCCACACATCAATATGCAAATGCCCCGGCTCAAACTTCCCGTTCACCCCATAATGATGCCACCCGATGTTCCCCCCATCCCCCTCACACCGGAACCACCCCTGATACCCCGTCCACACTCGACCATCTAACAAATCATTCATCTTACGCCACGCCGCCATCGACTTCCGCAAATTCCCCCGCTGATCCCCCTTCACCCCATACGCCTGCAATCCCACCGCCCCCCGCCACTCCACCTCCGTCCGCAACCTCCTCAGGAAATCACCCACCGCATACGTCCCCTCGCCTAACGGTTGGATCAACCGGTCCCACCCCATCCCCTTCGTATCCCCGCCATCCGCACCATTCACCGTCACAAACTGCAAACGCCCACGCTGCTCCTTCAGCGCAGGCACCGGATCCACATCCCCCTCCACCTTCAGCCAGTGGCACAAATTGAACGTCACCCCCACCCGCGGATACTCCACCCCCTCCGCCAACCGCACCGCATCCGCGAACCGCTCCAGATAAAACCCCGCATGCGGATACAACGCCACCGTCACCCCCTTCGCCTTCGCCGCAACCGCGATCTCCCGCAGCGCAGGCAACGCCACCCCGTCACCACCCTCCACCTTCTGCACCGCGATCCACAAACAAGACCCGCTCCCCTCCAGCCCATCTAACAACCGCTTCATCTCCGGCGTCACCGCCACTCCCCCCGGCGCGAACGAAAGCGTCAAATACACATTCCACAACCGCAGCCCCTTCTTCTCCAAAGCCCCACGCCCGCTCGACCCACCCATCCCGCTCGACCCATAACCATCATACCCCTCAGCCCACAAAGCCTCCGCCACCTCTTCATCCGTCCCGGAAATCCCCGTATTCATCGCAAAAAATACCTCCCCCCTCACCAAAACACCCATCCCCAAAACCATCAGCATTCCGAAAATCCTCAGCATCCCCACACTACGCCACCAACCACGCAACTCTCACACCTCACCCCTCACCATCTCCAAAATCGCCCCATAAACATCCTCCGCACTCTCCACCGGATGATCCGACCCGATCCACACCGGCCGCTCATCCTCCGCCACCACATCCCGCCCATGCGATCCCTTCACCAAAGAAGCATCCAAAGGAACCACCTCTAACAATCCCCGCATCCCCAGCTTCTTCTTCAACAAAAACTTCGCAATCCGCAACTTCGGAAACGCCAGCGCCGGATCCACATGCAGCTCGCACGGATCATACCCCGGCTTCCGGTGAATATCGATCGTCCGCGCATAATCCGGTGCAACCCCATCATCCTCCCAGAAATAATACGTAAACCACGCATCCGGCGCGGCCACCGCCACCAGATCCCCCGCCCGCTCCGTCCCGATCCCCCCACCCCACATCTCCCCCGCCGTCCGCACCTCATCCACCCCCGGCGTCTCCTCTAACAAAGACCGCACCTCCCGCATCAGCCCGCGATCATTCACATAAACATGCGCCACCTGGTGATCCGCCACCGCAAACACCCGCGATCCTCCGCAATCCAACGTCTCCAGCCCCAGTTCATCCTTCAGCGAAAGCCAACCCATCTTCCGGAACAACCGGTTCAAATGCACCGCCCGCGTCACCGGAGAAATCCCATACTCCGATAACAACGCCACCCGCACTCCACGCTCCTGATAGAAATCAATCAGCTCCCCCGCCACCCGGTCGATCGCCGCCAACTCCCCCGGCATCCCCGCCCACCCCGGACCATCCCGCTGCAACGGATAATCCAAATGCGGCAAATAAACCAAACTCAACGTCGGCGAATGCCGCTCCTCAATCCACCGCGCCGACGCCGCAATCCACTCAGACGAGGCAATCCCCGCTGCCGGCCCCCAAAACGCCGGAAAAGGAAACTCCCCCAGATCCCTCTTCAACTCCTCCCGCATCCCCATCGGCTGCGTATGCACATCAAACACCTTCCTCCCATCCGCCGGATACAACGGCCTCGGCGTCACCGAAAAATCCACCGCCGCATGCATGTTATACCACCAGAAAACCTTCGCACACGTGAACCCCGGCACCTCCCGCCGCAACACATCCCAAACCTTCTCCCCTCGCACCAAATGGTTCGATTGCTTCCAAAATCTAACTTCTGCGGACTCCCGATCATACCACCCGTTCGCCACAACCCCATGCCCCCGCGGTGTCGTTCCCGTCACCATCGAAGACTGCGCCGTACACGTCACCGCAGGAAACGCCGGCCGGAAACTCCTCACCCCATGCCGCGCCGCAAACGCCGACAACCTCGGCGTGTGCTCGCCTAACAGGGACTTCGAAAGCCCCACCACGTTGAGAACCGCCACGCGCATGACACCTTCAACAACCTCCAATCTGCCTTGCCGCCTGCAGCGTGTTCTTCATCAACATCGCAATCGTCATCGGCCCCACCCCTCCCGGCACCGGCGTGATCGCCGAACATCGCGGCGCCACCTCCTCATACGCCACATCCCCAGCCAACCGATAACCCGACTTCCTCGTCGCATCCTCCACCCGGTTGATCCCCACATCGATCACCACCGCTCCCTCCTTCACCCAATCCGCCTTCACCATCTCCGGCCTACCCACCGCCGCCACCAGAATGTCCGCTCGCCTGCACAACGCCGGCAAATCCTTCGACCGCGAATGCGCGATCATCACCGTCGCGTTCGCCACCTTCGAAACCAACAACAACGCCATCGGCTTGCCCACAATCATGCTCCGCCCGATCACCACCGCCTCCGCCCCCGCCGTCGGAATCCCGGAAACCTCTAACAACTTCATGCATCCAGCAGGCGTGCACGGCACAAACCCCGTCGGATCCTCCAACACCAGCTTCGCCACATTCTCCGGGTGAAACCCATCCACATCCTTCCGCGGATCCAACGCCCGGATCACCTCCTCCTCATCAATATGCTTCGGCGGCGGAGACTGAACCAGAATCCCGTGAATCGCCGGATCCGCATTCAAATCCCTCACCACCCGCAACAACTCCTCCTGCGTCGTCTCCTTCGGCAACTCAATCTTCCGCGAGTGAAATCCCAACTCCGCACAAGTCTTCACCTTCGATCCCACATACACCTTCGAAGCCGGATCCTCCCCCACCAGCACCACCGCCAACCCCGGCGTGATCCCCCTCGCCACCAACACCGCCGCTTCCTCACGGCACTCGTCCAGCACAGCCGCCGCAACGGCCTTCCCATCAATGATTCTCGGTAAACTCATGGTGATATCTAAATGGTTTGATCGTCCGTTCCTTCTAACAAAATTTTCTCAACCCGCCCCCGCTCCGCCTCGAACGCTACCTCGTCCAAGCCCTTCGGAATCCGGATGAAATCGTCAAACACGACATGCACCCGGCTGAACGGTTTGGGAAGCACGAACCGGTCCCACGTCTTCAATCGCCACGCCGACGAAAACCGGATGTGGATCGGCACAATCGCCGCTCCACTCGATTCCGCAAGCTTCACCACCCCCGGATGAAACACATACCGCGGCCCCCGCGGACCATCCGGCGTGATCGAAACATCCAACCCCTCCTTCAACGCCCGCTTCATCCCGATCAACGCCGCCACCGCACGCCGCGAGGACGACCCTCGCACCGCACCAATCCCGAACACACCCATCGCATGCGCCAGAATCGATCCATCCTTGCTCGCACTCGTCAAAACCACCGACTTCCTCTCTCTCCCAGCCGTCCGCCACCACACCGGCGGCATCACGAAAATCCGGTTGTGCCACAACGCGAAAATCACCGGCTCCACCCCGTTCCCCGGCGTGCAAACCCCACACCGGTCCTCAATCTCATACCTCAACAACTTCGACCACCCACGCATCAGCCACCCCGCAACCCTCCCCAACAAAACCGACTTGCGGCTCTCTCGGATCTCAATGCGGGCGGAATCACTCATCTCTTTTCCACTAAAAAGCTCACAGGAATCCCGCCGGGTGAAGGGTGTCCACAAGATACTGCTGCCGCGACATCATCTCCTGATAGAGCGCATGCCGCTGCGGATCCGGCTCACACCCCGCCGTCCCATCGCCCGAAACCAGATAACTCGCAATCTCCGCAAACCCCAGCGACTCCCCGCTCTGATGGAAAAACGCCACCGCCGCCTGCATCGCCGCACCCACCGCCGCACCCTGCCTGCTCGATACCGGCACCACCGGCGCCCCAAACACATCCGCCAACAACTGCCGCATCACCGGACTCACCACCCCCGGCCCTAACAAACGGATCTCCGGCGGATCAAACCCCAGATCCCGCAACCGGCTCATCGCATACCCCAACCCCAACGCCACACCCTCCGCCGCCGCACGCGCCAAATGCGCGGGCGTGAAATTCGCCGGCGTGATCCCGTGCAACACCCCCGTCGCCTCCGGCAAACGCGGAATCGACTCCCCGCTGAAATACGGCAACCATAGTAATCCATCCGCCCCCGGCGCAACACTGTTCACCATCGCCTCGAACTGCTCCGCAGACCACCCGTAATGCCGCCGCAAAACCTCCGGCGCCACCGACGTGCTCGTCGCCGTCGCCAACCCCAGCCACCCACCCGTCGCATCACACAACGGCGTGATCTCACCCATCAAATCAATCACCGGCGCAGACCCCACCCCCGCAATCACCCCGTTCGTCCCGATCTCCACCGCAACACTCCCATCCGTCACACACCCCGCCGCCAATGCCGAAAGCATCGGCGCACCACTCCCCGCACCCACCTGCACCAACTCGGACAAACCCCACTCCCGCGCCAACCCAGGCCTCAACAACCCCCTCGGCTGATCCGACGCACCCACCGGCGGCAACAACCGCATCAACGCCGGATCAATGAAATCAATCAACTCCGCCGACCACCTCCGCGCCCTAACATCAAACAACCCCGTCGCCGACGCGCTCCCCGGCTCCGTCGCCCGCTCGCCTGTTAGCCAATACGCGATGAAGTCCTGCACCGTCAGCAGGCTCGTCGCCCGCTGGAAATGATACGGCTCATGCTGCTTCAACCACAAACACTCCGCCGCCGCAGACTCCACACCCGGCGCCTGCCCCGCCAACTCGATCAACCCCGGCGCACCACCAAACGCCCGCGCGATCTCATCCGCCTGCCGCTTCACCGAAACATCCCCAGCCAACTTCGTCGGCCGCACGATCCGGTTCGCCTCATCCAACAAAACCAAACCCCGCTGCGGCCCCGCGATCCCAATCGCCGCCACCCGCTCACGCTGGTCATCCAAAACATCCAGACACTGCCTCACCGCCCGATCCACCGCATCGATCCACTGCGCCGGATCCTGCTCCCGATACCCCGCCGGCAACCCCTCGATCCACGCATGCGGCACCCACGCCTCCGCACGCAACACCGCCGACTCCAAATCAAGAGCCACCGCCCGCGTCCCACCGTGACCGATCTCAATTCCAATAAAATGCATAATTCAAACTCCCCAGGCCCCGCCCGTTCGCCAGCGTCAAACCCGCACCCAGCATCGCCGCCATCAACACTTTGACAAGCCTCCGCTTCACCACGCACCCCATCTTCACCCACCCCCTCCCCAACACTCGCCCAACCCGCTCACACCCGCTATCACCTCACCCATGCCCGCATCCCTGCCCGCCTGGTCCCGTGAAATCATCGCCCGCTACGAAAGCGGAGCCGCAGGACAATTCATCCTCCACGGAAACGTCTCCGACCGCATGCTCCTACCCGACCCCAAAGGCCCACGCCTCGGTCGCCTCATCGACTTCCTGTTAGAAATCCTCCTCCCCCGCTTCGATGTCGTCCTCAGCTTCGATCCCGGCCACGGCCTCCGCGTCGAACGCGGCCAGGAAACCTTCGCCGCATGGCCCACCTCCAAGGAACTCCCCGAACTCCCCTCCCAAGCCCTCCCCGCCGCACGCCTCCTCTCACGCTTCCTCCAATACACCCGCAACCTCCGCGCCATGGGCGGCAAAGCCCCCACCGTCGCCCTCATCCTCCGCGACGCCCAACTCTACCTCCCCTCCCTCCCCCAAACCCTCCACCCCGAACTCTCCGCCCTCGCCTCCATCATCCGATCCTGGGCCACAGACACCACCCTCACCGGCCAAGGCCAGGCCGCCTTCCTCCTCTGCGACCGCCTCCATTCCCTCCACCCCCTCGTCGCACAAAACCCACGCGCCTCCTCCATCGAAATCCCCCTCCCCAACCCCGAAGAACTCGCCGCGGCCATGCAACACCTCGCCGCATCCTGCCCCACCGCCCTCGCCCCATGGAACGGCGATTTCACCAAACCCGCCTCTCGCCTCGCCGGAACCTCCATCGCCGCACTCGAAACCTTCATCCGCCTACGCCAACACGCACAACAACCCCTCGACCCCGAACACCTCGGCGAACTCCGCAAACAACTCGTCGAACGCGACGCCGCAGGACTCATCGAATTCATCGAACCCACCAAATCCCTCGAAAATGTCCTCGGCCTCGACGGCGTCAAATCCTGGCTCCGCCAAGACCTCGCACTCTGGAAACAAGACGACCTCGCCGCACTCCCCATGGGCTACCTCTTCTGCGGACCCGTCGGCACCGGCAAAACCTTCCTCGCCGAATGCCTCGCCGGCGAAGCCGCCGTCCCCGTCGTCACCCTCAAAAACTTCCGCGACCGCTGGGTCGGCGCCACCGAAGCCAACCTCGAAAAAATCTTCGCCCTCCTCCACGCCCTCGGCCGCTGCATCGTCTTCATCGACGAGGCCGACCAAGCACTCGGCCGTCGCGAATCCGCCTCCGGCGATTCCGGCGTCTCCTCACGCGTCTACTCCATGATCGCCGCCGAAATGTCAGACCCCACCAACCGCGGCCGCATCCTCTGGATCCTCGCCTCCTCACGCCCCGACCTCATCGAAGTCGACCTCAAACGCCCCGGCCGCATCGACGTCAAAATCCCCATCTTCCCCGCCGCCAACCCCGAAGAAGGCCTCAAACTCCTCGCCGCCCTCTGCAAACGCCGCCAAGCCCCCATCCCCGACGACGAAAAACCCCACCTCCTCCCCCTCATCCCACCCTGGCTCACCCCCGGCGCCGCCGAAGCCATCGCCGTCAAAACCTACCGCCTCACCCGCACCCAATCCCTCACCCCCGCCGCCGCCCTCAAAACCTGCCTCGATGGATACCGCCCACCCGTCGACCCAGCCATCATCCGCTTCCAAATGTCCATCGCCGCCGCCGAAGCCACAGACACCGCCTTTGTCCCCAAAGAAGTCCAACAATTCCTCGACCAACCCTCCCCCTGACCCTCTCACACCCCAATACCCATTCCACTTTACTTCAGAAAACCAAAATATCCGCCCACTGAAAACCAACGAATTACAAAAAACATCCACATTTTCCCTCTAACACTGGGTTTTTTCGTTTGTCCCACAAAGTCATTTCGCCTAGATAGCGCAGCCTTCGGAAATTCCGAGCACGTGCTCCAGCTACCCTACCCTGACACATGATCTCCCGTCTCACTTCCCTAGCCGCGGCCATCCTGGCCTCCGCACTCCTCTCCAACTGCGCCGGCAACAACGGCCTCAACATCGTCTCCAAATCCTCCATCGGCGGCGCATCCAGTTCACGAGGCCACTCCCACGCCAGCCTCTTCAGCGGCAAGGAATCCTTCCCCACCGCTGCCCCCAGCTCCACCCTCGTCTCCAGCGCCAGCGCCAAACCCAAAGACCGCCACAACATGCCGGTCTACGCCTTCAGCGACCGCAACCGCCTCGTCCGCACCACCGCCTACACCTGCTCCGAAGACGACCACCTCGTCTACGGCAGCAAAAACGCCACCGGAACCCACCTCCGCTACTCCAACCGCGTCCGCAGCGCCGCCGCTGACTGGTCCTTCTACCCCGTCGGCACCGTCTTCCGCATCAAAGGCCTCCCCTACCTCTACGTCGTCGACGACTACGGCTCCGCCCTCACCGGCACCGGCACTGTCGATATCTACAAACCCTCCAAAGACGTCATGAACCAATGGGGCCGCCGCAACGTCGAACTCACCATCGTCCAATGGGGCTCCTTCACCCGCAGCGCGGAAATCCTCGCCAAACGCACCGGATTCCCCCACTGCCGCCAAATGTACGCCAACATCATCCGCCAGCGCCCCGACCTCGCCAAAGTCGCCCAACGCTAACGCCCCCC
>SYAP01000056.1 GCA_005787565.1 Verrucomicrobiaceae bacterium
CCCCCTTCCCTTCTTCCACATCCGCACGATCTCCAAAAACGGCTCCACATACCGCTGCGACTTCGCAACCCCGATCCCCGGCAACTGCTGCGCCTCATTCCCAGTCAACGGCTGATACCTCGCGATCGCCTCCAACGACTTGTTGGAAAACACCACATACGGCGGCACCCCCTCCTTCTTCGAAATCTTCTGCCTCAAATCCCGCAACATCGCGTAAAGCCCCGCATCAAACCCGTGGTCCCTCAGCGATACCGCCTTCCCACCCACCCCCGAATCCGGCCAAACCATCGGCACCATCGCCTCCCCCCGCATCACCCGCTCACCCAACGGCGTCAACGTCAGCAACGGAAACTCCCCCGCCACCGTCACCACCAGCTTCGCATCCGATAACGAACGCATCAACGCATTCAAAAAACCCGCCCCTCGATCCTTCAAAATCCCATACGTCGTCAGCCGATCCAGCCCCGCCGCCAAAATCTCCTGCGACCGGCTCCCCATCAGCATCTGCACGATCCTCCCACGCCCAAACCGCCCCTCCCACCCCCCATCCGCTCCCCGCCGCGACATCCGCGCCACCCCGCTCAACGCCTTTCTAACAACCATCGCCTCCTCCGCATCCGGCACCCGCGACTCGCTCGAAACCCCATCCCGGCACATGTCACACGTCCCACACACCCCACCCTCCATCTCCCCGAAATACCCCAGAATCCACTGCTGCCGGCAATCCCGCGAATAACACATCTCCACCATCGACCGCAGCTTCTCCCGATCCCGCCGATCCTTCTCCTCGATCGCAGCCTCATCCAGCGTCAACCCACGCGCCAACACATCCGGCCGCAACAACCGCGTCCCCCTCATCCGCTTCCCGGGAATGTCAAACCGCTGGATGAACCCACCCCTCGCCAAAACCGTTAGAGCGCTCCCCACCCCCATCGGATTCTTCACATCCGCACCCTCCGCAATCTCATCCAGCGACCGGTGAACCTCATACTCACGATCCGCCTCGTTCAGCAAAAACTGATAGATCGACCGGATCACCGCCGCCGGAGGATTCGCCCCCTCGATGAAAAACTCCTGCGTCCGCGTGTCCGCATAATTGAAAAGCAGCTCACACACCGCCGCCTCACCATCCCGCCCCGCGCGACCCGCCTCCTGATAGTAAGCCTCCACACTACCCGGAATCTCATAGTGCACCACAAACCGCACATCCGCCCGATCAATCCCCATCCCAAACGCATTCGTCGCCACCGCCACATCCGCCTTCCTCTGGATAAACGCCTCCTGCGCCCGCTCCCGCTCCCGATCACTCATCCCGCCATGATACGCAATGCACTTCACCCCCCAGCTCGCCAACGTCTCCGAAACACTCTCCACCTTCTTCCGCGTCGCACAATAAACGATCCCCGTCTTGTGCGCCGCCACCACCGCCCGAATCCGGTCGTCCTTCTGCTGCGCATTGTCCACCGCCGTGATCGATAGCGACAAATTCGGCCGCGCAAACCCGCTCACCCGCTCGAACGGCTCCTTCAACCCCAACACCTGCAAAATATCCTCACGCACCACCGGCGTCGCCGTCGCGGTTAGGGCGACACACTGCGGCCTCCCGATCACCTCCAGCGCCTTCCCCAACCGCAAATAATCCGGCCGGAAATCATGCCCCCACTGGCTCAGACAATGCGCCTCATCGATCGCGAAAAGCGACACCTCCACCCCCTGCAACGCATTCAGAAAACTCTCCGCCCGGAACCGCTCCGGCGCCACATACACCAGCTTGAACTCCCCACGCCGCATCCCGTCCAATCGCTCCCGCTGCTCCGGCCACGACAGCGTCGAATTGATCATCGTCGCCGCAATCCCACGGTTCTGCAACGCATCCACCTGATCCTTCATCAGCGCGATCAATGGCGAAATCACCAACGTCACCCCGCCGAAACACAACGCCGGCACCTGATAACACAACGACTTCCCCCCGCCCGTCGGCATCACCACCAACCCGTCCCGCCCCGTCGTGATCTCCGCGATCACCTCCTCCTGCCCCTCCAAAAACCCCGAAAACCCGAAATACCGCTTCAACGCCTCATGCGGCGTCATCAAAAGCGGCTTCGTCAAAGGTCCCGGCATGGCTGGGCAAATGAACAACACCAAAACCCAACAAGTCAACCCCATCAATCCCCCCAAAAGCCCCGACAAAGGGCCAGGCCTTCTATTACTTGCCCCAAAGCCCCGACAACGGGACAGGACATCTATTACTTGCCCCCGTCTCCAACCTCATCGTCAAACAATCGCCCCAAAACCCTCTTTCGCTTTTCTCTTCCCCGCACCCCACCGCCACCTATGCTCCAACCATGATCGAAATCACACCCATCGCATCCACCCGCAGCCGCTGGGGAGAAGGCCCCGTCTGGTGGAATAACTCCCTCTACTACGTCGATATCGAAGGCCACCGCGTCCACCGCTTCACCCCCTCCGATAACTCCGAATCCTCATGGGAAATCGGCCAACGCGTCGGCACTGTCGTCCCACGCGAAAGCGGCTGCCTCCTCATCGCCGGCGACCAAGGCATCGCATTCCTCGACGAGGAAACCGGCACCCTCACCCCCATCGCCGATCCCGAACCCGACAAACCCGACAACCGCTTCAACGACGGCAAATGCTCACCCGACGGCCGCTTCTTCGCCGGAACCATCAGCCTCATCAAAAAAACCGGCGACGCCAAACTCTACCGCCTCGATCCCGATCTCACCCTCCACGAAGCCTTCGGCCCCGTCACCAACTCCAACGGCATCGTCTGGTCTCCCGACGGCCTCACCGTTTACTACATCGATACCCCCCGCGCCGAAGTCCTCGCCTTCGACTACGACAACGGTCACCTCCGCAACCTCCGCACCGCCTTCTCTACCGCAGCCATCCCCGCCTCACCCGACGGTATGGCCATTGATGAAAACGGCAACCTCTGGATCGCCTTCTGCCACGGCGCCTGCGTCGTCTGCTTCGATCCCATGACCGGAGAAATCCTCCGCCGCATCGACCTACCCTGCCTCGAAACCACCGCCTGCGCCTTCGGCGGACCCGACCTCGCGGACCTCTACGTCACCACCGGAATCCACAAAACCGAAGTCGAGGAACACGCCGGACGCCTCTTCATCATCCGCGGACTCGGCGTAAAAGGCCTCCCAGCCCACGCTTTCGCCGGCTGATCGCCGATTTTCCCGACAATTTCCCGTGGCAGCGGCGTTTCTCCATGGGAAACTGCGCCCAATCCTCACTCAACATGAAACTCACGCCCGCCACACTCATCGCCGCCATCGCCGTCATCGGCGCCAGTGGATTCTTCATCGGCCGCCTCACCGGCACCGATTCCACCAACGCGAACAACGGCGAGGAAACCTCCACTGTTTCTAACAACCGCTCCACCTCCCGCACATCCGCCGCAGATGGCACCGGCCCCTCAAACCGCCCCGGCCGCCCCAACGCCTCCGGCCGCGACTCCGCCTCCGCCGGAAACCTCGCCACCCCAGAACAACGCCGCGCCCGCCTCGAAGAAATCGTCCGCGGCGAAAATGCTATCGATCGCAACCGCGCGCTCCTCGCCTTCATCGACCAACTCGCCCCCGGCGAATTCGAAGACGCCATCGCCAGCTTCCGCGGCCTCGGCATCACCGAATCCCGCTTTGGCGAATACGCACTCCTCCTCACCGCATGGGCCGAAGTCGACCCCATGGCCGCACTCACCTACAGCAAGGAAAACACCCGCGGCGGATTCGCAACCAACACCATCCTCGCCGCTTGGGCCAACAAGGACGCCGAAGGCGCTGTCCAATGGGCCATCGCCAACCACACCGGCGAAGGCGCTAACCCCTACATGGCCGGCATCATCCGCGGCATCGCAGGCTCCGATCCCACTCGCGCCACCCAGCTCCTCACCGAAATGCCACGCAGCGAACAACGCGGCGAAGCACTCGACGCCATGCTCCCACACCTCCTTCGCCAAGGCCCAGATGCCGCCCGCGATTGGATCACCTCCCTAACCGACGACTCCCTCCGCAACGGAGCCATGACCCGCGCCGCCGACCAACTCGCCGCAATCGACCCGCAAGGCACCGCCGACTGGCTCCTCGCCAACCCAGGCGAAGCCTCACAACGACGCATGGACGACGTCATCGCCACCTGGGCCCGCACCGATGAAGCCGGCGCACTCTCCTACTTCAAAGCCCTCCCCTCCGGCGAGGCCCGCACCAACGCCCTCCGCGGCGTCATCAGCACCGTCGCCACCACCGACCCCGCCCGCGCCGCAGACATGATCGATAGCTACGCCGGAGATGTGAACGACCGCGTCGTCCAAAACTTCGTCTGGCACTCCTTCGGCAGCGATCCCGCCATCGCCGCCACCTACATCGGCCGCATCACCGACGAAGGCGAACGCGACAACATGTATCGCCGCACCCTCGACTACTGGCTCCGCCAGGACGCAGAAGCCGCCCAAAACTGGATCCAATCCAACACCCTCCCCGAATCCGTCCAAGGCCACGTCCAACGCCGCATCAACGAAATGCAGCAACGCCAACAATAACATTCCGCCTCCTAACAAAACCCTTCCACACCCTTCAATCCAAACACCCTTCCGCCTAACCAGGCAGAAGGGTGTTTTCACATCCACAACCCGGCCTGACAAGAGACCGCCGCAGAAAAGGCTTCCATTCCGCACCCCATCAACTCCCTTTTTCTTGAAACACTCCATTTCCCAACTGATCCCACTTACATCATCCGCGATCCCTATTTGCTCGCGAGAGAGGAAAAACCGAAATCACCACCCTGCATCGGGAAAACCAATTCTCTCAACCGAATGTCTCTTCCAACACCTGCAACAGCTCCTCGAAAGAAACCGGTTTGGCCAGAAATCTGTTGAATCCTGCCGCCAAACACTCTGTCCGGATCTGCTCGCCCACACTCGCCGTGAGTGCGATCATCGGGAATTGCCTGAACTCCTCGCCCGCCTCACCGGCCCTGACTCTAGTTGCCAGCTCAACCCCATCCATCTCAGGCATCCGCTGGTCAACCAACGCTCCATCATATTTGTCTCCGTCTCTACGA
>SYAP01000005.1 GCA_005787565.1 Verrucomicrobiaceae bacterium
ATGATGCCATTGTCCTTACTATTTTGGACTCATTAGTATCAGGTGTTTTCAGGAATGAAGCGCCTGATGGATGCGTTGACATAACTTTCCGGTAGTCCTGCGTCTGCTATGCCTAAATTGATGCGGGCGATGTATTCCTGGTGGGGATGTCCTTCCTTGGTGATCGGATCGATGTAAACCAGGGCGATGATTTCCGAGGAGTCACTCTTGATGGGAAGTTCCGCTTTCCGATAGAATCGTTTGGCCACTCCTTCGAAGCGATCGAGCTCGGCTTCGTCCGATTCCGAAAGCTGATAGATCACCCCTTCGACGGATTCGCCTTTGCATTCTACCACGCTTGCGTATCCCCGGGTGGTGATGATCCAACGATAGCCGTGTAGAGTGGCTCTGCCGAGTTTCCTGCTTTCCGGGCAGCGTTGTGTCATCTGTTTTTCCCAGAGATTTGATCCGTAGGCGAAGTAGGATTTCATGGATGTAATCCGGGAGGCGATGTGCGGGTTGATGGATGGGATCGGCTATTTGGTGGCTTTCAGGTCCCTGATGCTCCAGAGTCCGGATTTGGTCATTTCGGAGGAACCTTTCATGCGGCGCGCGCCGCTTTTGCGCCTGGGGCCGAACCGGTCTCTTGCTGCTTCGAAGAAGTGGTTCACGAATTCCCTGCTGCCGATGACCGCGCCGTCGGTGAAATATCTGATGCGGAATCGAAGCATTTTCGAGATGGAGACATCCCGGGCGGCTTCGAGTTGTTCGAGTTCCGCGTTGGCGAGTGCTGTGTCGATGCCTTTTTTCAGGTCTTTTCTCTCCATCAGGCCCTCGCGGTTGATGGTTTCCGTTGATTGTTCCTGGCCTTCCTGCAGGAGGAACATTCGATATCTTTTCGAGACTTTTCCCGGCCAGTGTCGTGCATCGGCATCCCATCCCTTGTCTGCCATGATTGCTCTGACGAGACCGGCTCTTGCTTTCGCACCGGTGCTTTTTCCAACGGATCCCATGGCCTCGCCGTAGCTGCTCCAGCGATATTCGGCGGGGTCCCGCACCATGCCAGCTCTAACGGGATTGAGGTCGATGTAGGCTGCCATGGTTCGTGAGGCGACGCCGTCTTCGACGACGACGCTTTTGAACTTGTCCTCCCACAGGTTGCCGGTGCGTTCGTGCTCGCGATTGTGCCAATGGGTGAAGCGCTGGAGCAGCGTTTTCATGAATTCTGATAGATTGTGCATCCGGTAGGTGAATCGTTCGTGGATCGCCTGCACGTATGCTTCGCCGTTTTTCGCCAATCCTTGGGCGACAGTGGCCCGGGCTTCGGAGAGTTCCTTTGCAACTTCCGCGACGAAGGGTTTGGAATAGATCGCGCGGAGGCGTTTCAGGAGGAGTTCGTCCGAGATGCCGTTTTTGGGGCGTGGTGGGACTTCGAGGAGCAGGTGGATGTGATTGCACATGATGCAATAGGCCAGCACCCGGCAGCCGGAGAAGTTTTCCATCATCCGCATGAACATTCGGAACTTTTCCTTGTCCTCGGAAGCGAAGGCGAGGCGGCGGTCCACCACCCGTGAGATGCAGTGGTAGATCGCGGGTTTCGTCTCCGAATCCGCCCAAGGGACTATCCATCGTGCTCGTGCCATGGCGAGAGTGGAGCGGATGTGGGGGGATGGGTCAAGTTTGGTTTTGCTAAAAGGAGATTCCTTTTTTTGGTGCCTTGTGGTGTAGGTGATTGGCGGTGGTTGGGGTGGGCTGGGTTAGAGGCGGCGCCAGGAGTTGCCGTCCTGGAGGAGGAGGTCGTCGGCTTGTTTGGGGCCCCAGGTACCGGCGACGAATTCCGCCATGGGGGGTGGGGTGTCGGATTGGTGCCAGGCGTGTTCGATGTGGTCGATGAATTTCCATGCTTCCTCGACTTCGTCGCGGCGGGCGAAGAGGGTGGCATCGCCTGCCATGGCGTCGAGGAGGAGGCGTTCGTAGGCTTCGGGGCTGCCTTTGCCGAAGCTGGTGGAGTAGTGGAAGTCCATTTTGACGGGCTCAAGGCGGAGGCTTGTGCCGGGGATTTTTGAGACCATGCGGAGGGAGATGCCTTCGTCCGGCTGGATGCGGATGACGAGGACGTTTCCGCCAGGGACGCCGCCTTGGAGGGCGTTGAAGAGGACGCAGGGGGCGTCTTTGAAATGGATGGAGATCTCGGTGGATTTCTTGGGCAGGCGTTTGCCCATGCGGATGTAGAAGGGAACGCCGCTCCAGCGCCAGGTGTCAATGAGGAGTCGGACGGCGACGTAGGCTTCGGTCATGGATTCCGGGTGGACGCGGTCTTCCTCGCGGTATCCGGGGACGGGTTTGCCATCGACGTGGCCGGCGGTGTATTGAGCGCGGACGACGTTGGCGGCGACTTTTTCCGGGGTGTCCCACTGGCGGAGGGAGCGGATGACTTTGACTTTTTCGTCGCGGACGCCATCGGCCGAGAGGTCGGTGGGGGGTTCCATGGCGACGAGGGAGAGGAGCTGGAGGAGGTGGTTTTGCACCATGTCGCGAAGGGCTCCGGATTTGTCGTAGTAGCCGCCGCGGCCGCCTTCCATGCCGAGGTTTTCGGAGCAGGTGATTTGGATGTGGCTGATGTGTTTGTTGTTCCAGAGGGGCTCGAAGATGGCGTTGGCGAAGCGCAGGACCATGAGGTTCTGGGCGGTTTCTTTGCCGAGGTAGTGGTCGATGCGATAGGTGTCGCTTTCCTGGAAGGTGTTGTTGACGACGGTGTTGAGGTGACGGGCGGTGGCGAGGTCCGTGCCGAAGGGTTTTTCGACGATGACGCGGGACCAGCAGCCGTCTTTGGGTTGGTTGAGGCCGGCGTTTTTGAGGTTGATGAGGATTTCGTCGAAGAACTCGGGGGCGGAGGCGATGTAGAAGAGGCGGTTGCCTTTTCCGCCGCGCTCGTTGTCGATGGCATCAAGGCGCTGGGCGAGACTGCGGTAGCCTTCTTCGTCGGTGAATTCGGATTGGTGGTAGTGGATGCTTTCGACGAAGGCCTGCCAGATGCCGGCGTCGTGTCCGGAGCGGGAGACTTTGCGGTTGAGTTCTTCGAGGCCGATGCGGAATTCGGCGTCGGATTTTTCGCGGCGGGCGAAGCCGATGATTTTGACGCCGGTGGGGAGTTCGCCATCGACCGCAAGGTTGTATAATGCGGGGACGAGTTTGCGGTGGGTGAGGTCGCCGGTGGCACCGAAGATGACGACGGTGCAGGGGGCGGGTCGGGAGCGGGAGACGAGGTCTTCGCGGAAGGGATTCATGGTCGGTATGCGGGATGCGGGAAGAGGGATGCGGGAAGAGGGATGCGGGAAGAGGGATGCGGGAAGAGGG
>SYAP01000057.1 GCA_005787565.1 Verrucomicrobiaceae bacterium
CTCAACATCCCCAGCGACTCCACCGTCCGCGGATGCGGCCCCAACGCAGGCGTCGGATGCAACAACGCCAACCACTCCGTAGGCGTCCGCCGCCGCAACAACTCCACCCGGATCCGCGTCATGAAATGCACGATCGCCCCCAAATTCAAAACATCCCGCTTCTCCCGAACCACCTCCCCCGCATCCAACAACTTCGCAATCAGCGCCTGCGTCACATACTCATGCTCCCGGATCTCCTTCTCATCCACCTTGAACACCTCCCGATCCTCCACCCGCGCCGTCCCCGCCAACGCCATCGTCTCCAAATACCGGTCCGTTAGAGCGAACAACAATTCCGGCGTCGCCCCCGCAAAACCCCTACCCCCATCCACCCACCCATACGCATGCAACGGCAAACCCAACCGCGCCACCGCCCCTAACAGCCGTCCCGCCGGATTCCCCTCCACCCCCCCCGTCTCCGTCACCACCGGCACCGTCTTCTGAATCTGCCCGCCATGAATCGCCGCCATCACCTCCTGGAAAACCCCGGCAAAACCCAACGGCTCACACGCATCCCACTCCACATCCAACCCTCCACCCACCCCATACCTCATCGAAAAATCCTCAACCGTTAGACACTCCACCCGCGCCGGCACCTTCCACGGCCGCTCCGATCCAAACCCGAAATCCTGCACATAAAACGCAACCTCCCCCTCCGGCATCTCCGCAAACCCCACAAACGGACCATGCCCCACCACCACCGACCCATCGGATCGGACCAACCACGCCATCGAATCACAAACACCGGACATTGCTCCCCCCCGCGATACGCCACCCCCACCCCCACATCAAGCCCCACATCACCCCCTGTCCCGGGTATCCTGCCATCACCCCCTCAATAAGAAATCCTAACCGGAGTTCCCACCCTCACCGCATCAAACAAAACCGGCGCAAAATCCCGCGGCAAACGAATACACCCATGCGAAGCCGGCCGCCCCGGCTCCGGAATCGGCCCCGCGTGCATCCCGATCCCATACGAAGTCAAACGCATCCAATACGGCATCGGCGCAGGCACATACACCTGGCCCCTCGGCACCGGATCCCGCGCCCTCGCATCCCCATTCACCTTGTTCCCGAACTCATCCTCCGTCCAACCATACCGGTTCGAATACTTGTCCACGATCTTCTCCATGATCCGGTAACTCCCCGGCCGCGTCCCATGCCCCTCCTTACCCGTCGCCACATACGCCCACCCGATGTCCCGCCCCCCGCGCGTAAAACTCGCCTTCTGCTCCGCCAAACGGATATGCACCACCACATCACCCTCACCCCCATCATCATACCACTGATACAACACATGCTGCGCCCGCGGCGGCGGCGGTGGCGGCCCCGGCGGCGCACACGAAACCAACAAACCACTCAACAAACCCAACATCGCTAAAACTCCACGCATGATCATCCAAAGGTAGGGGGGAAAAACGGCAGCACAAAGCATGCCCGCGCATCCTCTAACCCCACCACCCCACCCGGTCAAGACCTCCCTACCCTCCCCCCCCACCTAACCCACCTCCCCCAAACAAATCCGCCGTGCAACGTGCAAACTTCATCCCCCAAATCGCCAGCCATCCTCTTCTCTTCTCTGCTCTCTGATCTCTGATCTCTGATCTCTGATCACTGATTACTGATTACTGATTACTGATTACTGATCACTCCCCACTCCCCACTCATCCCATTATTTCCACCCACCCCCTTGTCCATGGTTGCGCTTTCCCACTTCCACCTGCAAACTCCCCGCCCAGATGGAATTGGACCTGATTGAAGTGCAGTTTGACCTGCGGGCTATCAAGCCCCGCGAACTGGAGGAAGTGCTCGAAGACCCGTTCTCCGTACGCTTTCTCCCAGATGCCGACCGCAGTGATGGCGCATCCCGCTACTACGCACTCGGCCGCACCGTCGCCGATCGCCACCTCTTCCTCTCCTTCTGGACCGATGGCAAAATCACCCGCGTCGTCGCCGCCCGCGATATGACCGAAGGCGAACAACGCTTCTACGACCGCAAATACGCCGAATTCCGCTGATCCCACACGCACCTTTCCTCCTCCCATGATACCCATCACCCGCTGGTCAGAAATCCCCGAGTTCGCCGACGAAGCCGCCGAAGCACGCTTCTGGGAAACCCACGAACTCGACGGCCGCCTCATGGCCGCCTCCGTGCACGAAGCCGACTCCCGCGAGTCCACCACCATCACCCTCCGCTTCGATCCACGCATGCTCTCCCGCATCAAACGCATCGCCCGCTCACGCTTCCTCAACTACCAATCCATGATGAAGCAATGGCTCGCCGAACGCCTTGAAGACGAAATGCGCAAGCAGTGATGCCCCGCCCACCTCGGCACCCCGCCTTCTGGTCCTCGGCCTTCGCCGTCTGGTTCGCCGTCCTCTGGTTCCTCTCCTCACTCTCCCCCAGCTCCCAGGCGTCCCCGGAAATCCCCCACCTCGATAAAGTCGCCCACTTCGGCTACTTCTTCGGTGGCGCCGGCCTCCTCGCCGCCTCCCTCTACCGCCTCAACCCCGCCACACCCCATTGGCGGCGAATCATCCTCCTCACCATCCTCATCCTCGCCGCCGTCGGCTGGCTCGATGAATGGCACCAAACCCACACCCCAGGCCGCTCCGGAAACAGCTGGGGAGACTGGCTCGCCGACGTCCTCGGAGCCACCGTCGGAGCCCTCACCTTCCGCCGCCTCCACCGCCTC
>SYAP01000058.1 GCA_005787565.1 Verrucomicrobiaceae bacterium
CGCTGCTGCTGGCCTCCTGATAGACCGTAGGCGCTCTCATTCAGCCGGTCCTTCACCTCATCCCACAACGCCGCACCTCGCAGCGCCTTCTCCACAATCCCATCAAGCACCCTCGGATCCTTCTCCCCGAGAATCCGCGGGCCATACGCCACATTCTCGTAAATGCTCCGGGGAAACGGATTGGACTTCTGGAACACCATGCCGATGTTCCGCCGCAGCTCAACCCCATCCACCTCCGGCCCGTGGATCTCCGTGCCATCAATCCAAATCCCGCCACGGCTCACCCGCGCCCCGGGAATGAAATCATTCATCCGGTTGAAACACCGCAACAACGTGGACTTCCCGCACCCGGACGGACCGATGAACGCCGTGATCTCGTTCCGGCCGATCTCGATGTTGATGTTCTTCAGCGCCACGGATTTCCCATAACTGAAATCCATATCTTTCACCACAATGGACGGCGCGGGGGATGATGGGACCGTTTCCATATCAGCTGAACCTCCCGGTGATGTAAGCTTCGGTTTCGGCATGCTTCGGATTTTCGAAAATCTGCATCGTCTCGCCGTACTCGATCAGCCGCCCCATGTAGAGGAACGCCGTCCGATCCGAGCACCGCGTCGCCTGCTCCATGTTGTGCGTGACAATCACAATCGTGAACTGCGACTTCAGCTCAAGGATCAACTCCTCGATCCTCAGCGTCGCCAACGGATCAAGCGCCGCACACGGCTCATCCATCAGCAAAATCTCCGGCTGGTTCGCAATCGCCCGCGCAATGCACAACCGCTGCTGCTGCCCCCCGGAAAGCCCGAACGCCGAATCATGCAGCCGGTCCTTCACCTCATCCCACAACGCCGATGCCCGCAACGCCCGCTCAACGGTCTCATCCAGCTCGGACTTCTTCGAACGACCCGCAACCCGCAGACTGAAAATCACATTCTCGTAAATCGACTTCGCGAACGGATTGTACTTCTGGAACACCATCCCAACCCGCTTGCGCAGCGAAATCACCTCCACCGTCGGATCATATAAACTCCGCCCGCCGATCCGGATGTCGCCCTCATGATGAACCCCGTCGATCAGATCGTTCATCCGGTTCAGATTGCGCAACAGCGTGGACTTGCCACAACCCGAAGGCCCGATGAATGCCGTCACCCGATTCTCCGGAATCTGCATGTGGACGTCAAACAACGCCTGCTTCGGACCGTAGTGGAAGTTGAAGTGATCGACCTCGATGAAGTCGGCGCGGGAGCTGTTAGGTTCGGCTTTCAAGATCGGTAAGGTCAGAAACTGCTGACGGCGAAGCGTTTTTTCAGACGGTTGCGAAGCAGAATGGCGGCCAGGTTGAGCGTGACAACGACGAGGATCAGCAACAGCGCTGTCGCATACACCACCGGCTTGGCCGCCTCCGCATCCGGAGATTGGAAACCAAGATCATAAATGTGAAACCCAAGGTGCATGAACTGCCGCTCCGGATGCACGAACGGCGCCACGTCATCAATCGGCAACGACGGCGCAAGCTTCACCACCCCCACCAGCATCAGCGGGGCCACCTCGCCCGCACCGCGCGCCATCGCCAGAATCACCCCTGTGAGAATACCCGGCAACGAGGCGGGAAGCACCACCCGCTGGATCGTCTGCCACTTCGAGGCACCGCATGCGAGCGCCGCCTCACGCACACCCCGCGGCACCGCGGACAACGCCTCCTCGGTCGCCACAATCACCACCGGCAGCGTCAACAGCGAAAGCGTCAACGCCGCCCACAAGATCCCGGGAGTGCCATACGTCGGCGTCGGCAGATCATCCGCGAAAAACATCCGGTCAATTCCGCCACCAACATAGTAGACGAAAAACGCTAGGCCAAACACCCCGAACACGATCGATGGCACACCGGCAAGGTTGTTCACACAAATCCGCACGATCCGCACCAACAAACCCTGCTTCGCATACTCCCGCAAATAGATCGCCGCAATCACCCCGAACGGCGTCACAAACAAGCTCATCGCCAGCGTCATCACCACCGTCCCGAAAATCGCCGGAAACACCCCACCCTCCGTATTCGCCTCACGCGGATCCTCCTTCAGGAAATTCCCAACCCGCCTCGCCATCTCACCGAGCCTGCCGAAAAACCCCGCGCGGTTCGGTTCAAACACCGCCAGCAAATTCCCCGCCGGACAACTGAACTCACGCCCATCCGCCGTCATCCCTAACAGCACGGACTCCGCCAGCTTCGCCCGGATCTCCGTCGCCTCCGCCTGGAGCTTCTCAAACGATCCCTGCAAATCCGCCCGGCGCGCGTTCGCCACCTCCTCCTTCACAACACCCGTCCTCTCAGCCTTCTCCAGCGCCTTCAACTCGCGGCTGATCGCCCCGATCTTCTTGCGCTCGATCGTCAGCAACTCCTCGCGCACCTCCGCGCTCCGCTCGATCAAAGCATCCAGCTTTCCTTCAAAATCCGCATCCTTCACCTCGATCCGCCCTTCCGGAGTCTGCAGCGCCACCGGCTCGATGATCGCCGGCCCATACTCCATCCGCTCTACCAACATTAACGAATCCGGCCGCGTCGTCTTAACAATCTCCTGGCGGTCCAGATAGATGAACGATTCCCCGTTGAGATCCTTGTTCCCTCGGAACACCTGCACCTCCTCATGCATCACCCCTTCAACATCGCGGCGCTCGCTCTCCTGCACCGGATACCCCGCGATCATCAACGTTTCACCGCCACGCTTCACCTCCATCAAATCGATCTTCCGTGGCCAAAACGAAGCACCACCCTTGATCACGATCAGCAACAACAAACCAAGCGCCATCGTCACGCCGATCGCCAGCCCGGCCGCCGTCAGCCACACCCACGGCTCACCCCGCCGCGAACGGCCGGTCGTCGCGAAGGCTTGGTCCCCGGCCTTCGCCTGGTCTTGCGTTGGAGAAGTTGGTTCCATGAATCAGACAAGCTTGTTTTTCTCGCGCAACCGCTGGCGCAGCAGCTCCGCGATGGTGTTCATCACAAAAGTCATCGCAAACAAAACCACCGCACCCAAAAACAACGTCCGGTAATGCGTCGATCCCACCGGGGCCTCCGGCAGCTCAACCGCGATGTTCGCAGAAAGCGTCCGCATCCCGTTGAAAAGATTCCACTCCGTCACCGGCGTGTTGCCCGTCGCCATCACCATGATCATCGTCTCACCCACCGCACGGCCAAAACCGATCATCAACGCGGAGAAAATCCCGGACGATGCCACAGGCAACATCACCGTCCACACCACCTGCCAACGCGTCGCACCCAACGCCGAGGCCGCCGCCGTCAACGATTTCGGCACGTTCGAAAGCGCATCCTCCGCAATCGTGAAAATCACCGGAATCACCGCAAATCCCATCATGAATCCCAACACCATCGAATTCCGCTGCTCGAAGGAACTCCCCGTCGCCTGCGGCCACCACATCTTGAAATCCGCAATCTGCTTCCCGGTCGCCGGATCCTGATAGATGAAAAACCACGACTCGATCACCGGACCCAGCGCCCACCCGATCATCCCCGCAACCACAAGAAACGGAACCACCAACATCCACTCCCGCCCGCCTCCCAACCGGTTCCGCAACGCGATCGGCAACCGCGCCCAACCATACCCCACCACCAGCGCCGTCGTCGGCAACGCCAAAATCATCATCAGCACCGATGGCACACGCGACTCAAGAATCGGAGCCAGCCACAAACCCGCAAGAAACCCTAACACAACCGATGGCAGCGAAGACATGATCTCCATCGTCGGCTTCAACACCCGCTTCACATCCGGGGGCAGAAACGCCGCGGAAAACAACGCCGCAAGCAACGCGATCGGCACCGAAAACATCATCGCATAAAGCGTCCCCTTCAACGACCCGAAAATCAGCGGCATCAGCGAAAGCTTCGGCTCGAAATCATCCGTCCCTCCCGTCGACTGCCACTGATAGACCGGCTCCGGCCCACCCTCATACCACACCTTGCCGAAAAACGCGTTCCACCCCGCTTCCGGATGATGATCGTCGATCGCAAATCGCTTCGCCTCACCTTCCGCGGACGCCGCAAGGAAATGCCGCCCCTTCCCGTCAATCACCACCGCCGCCGGAACGAAATCCGCCTCCCCCTCCCACCGCACCACACCGGAAGTGCTGTGCCGCAACGAAAGGTTCTTCCCGGCCCCTGTTAGAAAAGTCCGGTTCCGCTGGCTCGCCGCAAAGGTCACCGGCCCCTCGCCCAGCGCCGGAAACACCTTCGTCTCGCCAAACAACCGCTCCGCCTTCTCATCCAGCCGGAAAAGGCTCCACTGCTCCTGCGCCCCTCCTGGACCTGTTAAGATGATCGAAACCCCGCCGAACAGGAAATCAAGCTGCACCGGCACCGCCCCATCAAATGGCATGAACGTCTGCCGCTTCGATACCCCGTCGGAATCCGCCAGAAAATAAGCCACCTCACCGTTGGACTTTGCAATCAGCACCATCTCTCCATTCGCCGAGGCACGCAAAATCTTCGCCTCCGCACCCAGCTCACCCGTCACATCCGTCTCACCCGTCAACGACAGCTTGCCCTTGCCGATCAGGCTCTTCTTCATCCCCAACCGCAGGATCGCAGCCTTGGAAACCTCACCCTCACCGCGCTTCACCGCGATCACCCGCGCACCGCCGGAATCACCATAACTCACCTGCGTCACCGGCCCCTCGCCCGTCGTTACCGGAAACCACGGCTCCTCAACCAATTTCGGAATCAGTTCCTCATTACTACCTTCCTCGTAGTTCCGCTCATACTCGACCACAAACGAACCCACCCGCCCATCTGATAAACCAAGCGCCACCCGCCGGTGCACCGCATCATAAGACACCGCCGTAACCTCGGCTCCCTCCAACCCCGTCAGCGGAATCTCCACCCGCTCACCCCCGGCAACCGGAACAAACACCACCCGGTCCGTCCCATCATAAAAAAACGGCAACTCACCCCACTCATCGATCCCCAAAACCGCCGGACGCGTCTCCGCGGAAACATCCCCCGCCCGCTCAACCTCCGCCGATCCGAACAACGGCAACACCTCCCGGCCAATGAAAAAGAAAATCCCGAAAACCGCCAGAATCACCCCAATCCCGCCAAAACGAATGCCTACGCCCATCAGGCGATCGAACCACAACGTGGCTTTCGACACCTGAAAACGTTTCGGATCTGGAGAGTTCGGCGGTCCGGCGGAATTCATGCTACCAATGGGCGTACACTGGAGGCCCGCGAGAGACTAGGGGCCCGGAACCTCTCCGGGCAAGCCCCGCTTCGCGGGCCAAGTGACAGATTTGTAAGCCAATCAACCGATCACTTCGAAAGCGATCCGACCACCTCTTCCGCGACCTCGGCAGGCAGCGGGAAATAGCCGTCCTTCTCAACAATCGTCTGACCATCCTTCGAAAGCGCGAACTTCAGGAACTCAAGCGTCAGCTTGTCCAATGGAGCACCCGGCTTCTTGTTCACGTAAACCACCAGAAACCGCGCCATCGGATAATCTCCGGACAACGCATTGTCATAGGTCGCATCATAGAATTTCCCGTCATCCCCTGCCAGCGGCAACGTCCGAACACCCGATGTCTTGTACCCGATCCCGGAGTAACCCAGCGCGTAAAGATCCGCACCGATCCCCTGCACAACAGCGGAAGAACCCGGCTGCTCCTTGACCGTCGTCTTGAAGTCTCCCTTCGCCAACGCGTTCTCTTGGAAGAACCCGTAAGTTCCAGAGGCAGAGTTGCGGCCGAACAGCGAAATCGCGCGGCCCTTCCAAGCGTCCAGACCCAACTGGCCCCACTCGCTGATGTCCGTGCCACCCATCTTGCGGGTGCTCGAGAAAATCGAGTCCACCTGCTTCATCGTCAATCCCTTCAGCGGGTTGTCCTTGTGCGCGAAAATGGCAAGCGCGTCGATCGCTACCTTCACCTCCGTCGGCTTGTAACCGAACTTCTTCTCAAACGCGTCGATTTCCTCAGCCTTCATCAAACGACTCATCGGCCCAATCTGTGCCGTCCCCTCAATCAACGCCGGCGGCGCGGTCGAAGATCCTTTTCCCTGAATCTGCACGTTCACATTCGGATACGACTTCTTGAACCCCTCAGCCCAAAAGGTCATCAGGTTGTTCAACGTGTCCGAACCGATCGAACTCAGATTTCCGGAAACACCGCTCACCGACTCGTAAGCCGGAAGCGCGGGATCAAGATGGGATTCCTCAGCCCGTCCGGGAAGAACGGCGAGCAGGATGGAAGACAGGCAGATGGCAGTTGCTTTCATGGTTGGTGCAGATGAAATCCGGCAGTCACGCCGCCGAACGCAACAAATCCGCCTCATTCGACGCCTCCCCGCAAAGAAAGGATTGTGACGGGATTGTCACTTGCTTGTCACATTCTTCACCCTAAAGCCTTTCCACCAGCTTCTTCCACCTGCCTAACTCACTCTGTTCCAGCAATCTGGCACCGCCACTCCGTATTGTGACGACGCTGTCACACAATTCCATTTCCCCTGTGACGGTTCCGCCAGATACCAACGTCACAGTTCCGTCACATTCCGCACGGACAAACCATCCCAACCATCGCGATGCAAACCACCCCATCCACCCTCGGAATCCTGTTCGCACTCGGCCTCCCGGCCCTCGCAGGACCCGCCGCCACCGCCCCGGTCGAATCCAACACCGGCGACTGGTGCTCCTGGCTCCAAAGCAAACCCGGCACCCTCTACAAAAACGCCGATAACCCATGGCTCCAATCCTTCCAAATCGGCGGACGCCTCCACTGGCAAGCCGCCTACGTCGATGGCTCAGACGCAAACAACAACGCCTTCAGCGAAGCCGATGACGAATTCCGCCGCGTCCGCATCGAATCCAAAACCGAATTCCTCCGCTACTTCTCCGCCAAAGTCGGCATCAACGTCGTCAACGACGACCGCCGCAACGGCAACGACCTCGATTGGGGCTACGACACTTTCGACGAGGCCATCTTCACCTTCGACATCAAAAAAGCCTTCGGTGCAGGCCCCCTCGACGTCCTCACCCTCACCTACGGCCGCCACAAATTCGACTTCACCGAAGAAGTCCACATGTCCTCCAAGGAAATCTACACCGTCGAACGCTCCGCCATCGCCAACAAACTCTACGGCGCCAACAACCGCCCCACCGGCGTCACCGTCAACGCCGCCCTCGGTGCCTGGTCCACCATGTTCGGCGTCTTCTCCGGCGAGGACGACTCCGAATTCATCGGCGGCTGGAACGACGGCCAAGCCTACTACGCCACCATCGCTTATCAATACAGCGACTCCCTCCGCTTCGGCCTCGACCTCGTCCAGAACGACACCTCAGGCGCTGACGACTTCCTCGGCTACGACTGGGCTGCCGCCTTCAACACCGTCTACGAACAGGACCGCTTCGGCCTCCTCACCACCCTCATCGCAGGTGAAAACAACGACCCTGCGGCAAACCGCGGCGGCTCCTTCCACGCCCTCGTCGTCATGCCATGGTATTGGGTCGTCGAAGACCGCCTCCAAGCCGTCTTTCAATACCAATACGCAGGCTCCAGCGAAAGCCAGGGCGTCCGCATGAACAGCCGATACGTCCGCGCCGCCAACACCGCCGCCATCAACGGCGGCCGCGGCGATGAACTCCACACCCTCTACGCCGGCCTCAACTACCACCTCTGCGGCGATAACGCCAAAATCATGGCCGGCGTCGAATACTCCACCCTCGACACCCCAGTCGGCGATGTCGACGCCCTCACCTGGCTCGTCGCATTCCGCACCTTCTTCTGATAGAAAACATCCCGAATCGGTTGCTCCACAAACACCGCCCTCCCCGGCGCATCGGGAAGGGCGGTGTTTCATTTTCAAAACCACGCAACCTTTCCCCAAACACGCGGTTTCATGATCACACGAGACCGCACAACCAAACGGGCTCCAAACCATCCAAACCAACATGAAAGCAAACTCACTCATCACCCTCGGTGCCCTCATCGCCAGCTGCACCCTCGCCTCCGCCCAAGCCCCGGAACGCCCACAACGTCCCGAACGTCCGGACCGCCCACAACGCCAACTCCCTCCCGCCATGCTCAAGGAATTCGACAAGGACGGCGACGGCAAACTCTCCGAAGACGAACGCAAGGCCGCTCGCGAAGCCATGCAGGCCAAAGCCGAAGAACGCCGCAAGGAAATGCTCGCCAAATTCGACACCGACGGTGACGGCAAACTCTCCGAAGAAGAAGCCAAAGCCGCTCGCGAAGCTCGCCAAAAGGAAATGCTCGAAAAATTCGACAAGGACGGCGACGGCAAACTCTCCGAAGAGGAAATCAAAGCCGCCCGCGAAGCCGGATTCGGTGGCCGCGGCCCCGGCGGACGCCCCCCAGGCGGCCCAGGCGGCCCAGGCGGACGCGGCGGTGAAGGCGGCCCACGCCCCGGCGGCCCGGACCGCGATGGCAACCGGCCCCCCCCGCCCCCCGCCCC
>SYAP01000059.1 GCA_005787565.1 Verrucomicrobiaceae bacterium
CCGCGCAGAGGATTAACCGAAACGGAAGTGATCGCACAGATCCGGCACCGACACCGAAAGAGACAAGAGGATCTGGACCGACGAAAGAATCACCGAACAGGACTCCCTCACTCAACCACCTGATTTAACTAAGTAGAACTAAACGACCTACAAAGCGCCCGTCCCTTTCTCAACTGAAAACTCCGACGAGAGGCCCCGATCCATGCATCTCCCGAGATGTTGCTTATCCTCCACCCACCTTTGGCTAATCCAGAGGCAAAACCACATCAACCTCTGAAAACAATCGGCATCCTATTCGACCTCGACGGCACCCTTGTCGACTCCCTCACCGGCATCGCCGCCTCACTCAACCGCGCACTCGCCGCCGAGGGCCTTCCCACCCACAATCTCGATGCGGTGCGCGGATTCATCGGAAATGGCGCACGCATCCTCGTCACCCGTGGAGCCGCTCCACTCGACGACCCGTCATTGATCGACCACCTCGAAATCGCCTTCAAATCCGATTACGATCTAAAGTGGCCCGAAGGCACCCACCCATACCCCGGAATCTCCGAATCCCTAACGAAACTTCACCAGGCCGGCCACTCCCTTGCAGTTTTATCTAACAAACCGGACCCATTCACCGTTGCAATCGTCGCCCGCCTCTTCCCGGACATCCCCTTCGCCGCGGTCATCGGCCAAAAACCCGGAATCCCTCACAAACCCCACCCCGCAGGAGCATTCGAAGCGTCCCGCATGATGAACCGTGCCACAACCGAATGCGTGCTGATCGGCGACTCCACCATGGACATCGAAACAGCCCGCGCCGCAAACATGCGCGCCATCGCCGTCCCTTGGGGTTACCACGACCGCCACGCACTCGAAGCTCTCAGCCCGGACGCATGGATCGAATCTCCCCACGCCCTTGCAAAGACCATCGCCCTCCTATCCGAATAAAAATCTCCAGGTCGGCGCACGCATCTATCCGATCAGCCGATCCGGAAGCTCAATGACCTCGTCCCGCAATGCCACGAATATCCGATCTCCCACTTCAGGCCTGATGATCGCCCCACCGGTGAAACTCCCAAAAGCAGGCATCACCAAAGTGTTCCCTCTCAACAGAAAACAAGGGAGCCTCAGCGAGGTCCTCTTCCCATCCGGAATCCTCACCACAGGGTGCCAATGACCTGAAAGATGCATCAGATCACCGCTTGCATGCGCCGGATCATGAATCACTCTAACTCGATATCCAAGATCGAGATGTGGCACCGCTCGAAGCTTCACACCAAGATTGGAAACTCCGGAATCATGATTGCCGATCACCAAAGTGACCGGAATACCAATCGACTCAAGAAACTCGCCCAACGCACCCTCAAGTTCCGGAGTAATCCCCGAAGGAGCATGAAAAAGATCGCCTGCGATCACCAGTTCCGCAGCATGGTGCCGCGCGGACAACTCCAACAACCGTTGAAAATCACGCGCACTATCACCCTCCGGCACGGGAAGACCCTTCGCTCGGAAAGCCGCCGACTTCCCCAAATGCACATCGGCAAGAACCAAGGTCGCTGTGTCCGTTAAAAAAACAACACCCTCAGGTAGCAATCGAATGGTTGGAAAATGACGAATCATGCTTCAGTGTGATTACGAATGGAATCCGCAGCCGTATTGAGTGAAGCCAACATGATTTCAAGCCGGCTTGCTGCGTCGCCCGCAGGAAGCGTGGCGGAAAGTCGGTCCGCCCACAATGGAAAGGCCATCGGCGTGAGATTCGCGGTCTCCACCAAATGCATCGGAATTCCATGAAGTCTTCGGATGACTTCCGTCAATCTCGTTAGCTCCAACTGCTTCTCAAGAATCTCCCGCTGAGATTGCAGTAAAAGCAAATTTCCCGGATCATAGCGGTGAAGCACTTCATACAACAGCGAAGCACTGGATTGCAGCTCCCGCTGGGAGCGATTCTTCTGCCCCGGAGGAGTTTGCAGAATGAGCCCCGATACACGCGCAATCTCGCGGAATTGCCTCCTCGCAAGTTCCGCCGTATTCATGCATTCCAGCAAATCGTCCAACAACCCTTCCTCCCTCAAATAAAAACGTATCTCCTCCTCATCAAGCACTAACCCACGCTGTGCGGTAAGTGAAAATCCATAATCATTCTGCGTCGTGTGGATCGCCACACCGGATTCTCGGGAAATCCGGAACGCTACCAGTGCGGCCAATCCCTCATGCACCAACCGCCCGGCAAACGGATAAAAGAAAAGATGCTCCCCTTCGCGCGATCGCGCATGCTCGACAAGCAACACCTCATCGGAAGGCACCCGCGACCACCTTCGCTGAATTGCCAGAATTGGCTCCACCGCCTTCATCTCAACAACCGGATCGCCATAACCCTGCAACCGCAATGCCATCGCATGCGATAGCTCCGACGAAAGCGGCATCTTGCTGCCACCCCAGATCGCCACCTGCCCCTTCGTCTTCCGCGTCGACAATTTCACGGTTGCCGTTCGTTGATGGAAACGCACCAGTGTCAACTGCTTGCCTGCGAACACCAAAGATGAGCCCGGCTTGATCTTCGAAATAAAAGACTCCTCCACCGTTCCCAACGTGTGCCCGTTGGCAAACTTGATGGACACCGCAGGATCGCTTGAAATCGTCCCGATGCTAAGCCGGTGCTGGAGAATCAACCGCTTGTCATCAACAATATATCTCCCCTCCTCAATCCTTGCTTTCTGATAGCGTGGATAAGCGGCGAGTGCCGCACCACCATTGGAAATGAAACCCAGCGCCCAATGCCACTCTTCGTCAGTTAGGCCAACAAATGCATCACAAGACTCGATCTCTCGACGCATCATATCCGCTTCAAAAGGCGCACCGATCGCACAAGTCACCAAGTGCTGCACCAACAAATCCAACGGCTTCCTCAATGGCACCCGGCTCTCCACATTCCTTGCCAGCGCCGCATCCCGCGCCGCCGCAAATTCAACCAACTCCATCGCATGCGTCGGCACCCCGAGAATCCTCGAAACACTCCCCGGCTGGTGCCCGGAACGCCCCGCACGCTGCAAAAGCCTAGCAACTCCCTTCGGCGACCCCACCTGAATCACCTGATCAACCGGAGAGAAATCCACACCCAAATCCAGCGATGATGTCGCCACCACACATTTCAACGACCCGTCACGCAACCCATTCTCCGCATGATCCCGCTCCGCTCGATCCAACGATCCGTGATGCATCGCCATCTGTTCCTTCCACTTCGGCCGGACCGCACACAACTCCTGAAACCAGATCTCCGTCTGCGAACGCGTGTTCGTGAAAAGCAACGTCACTTGCGCCTTCTCAATCTCATCCGCCACCTGCCCGACCAACCGCGTCCCGATATGCCCGGACCACGGAAAACGATCCATCTCCCTCGGAATCAGCGTCTCGATCACAATAGGCTTCTTCAGATCCGCCGTCACTTCCACCGATCCCTCGAACGCGCTTCCCATCAAAGCCCGGCGCGCATCCGTTAGATTACCCAACGTCGCCGAAAGCCCCCAGATCCTCACCCCCGGAAACCAAGCCCGCAATCTCGAAAGACACAACTCCGTTTGCACTCCCCGCTTCGTCCCTAACAACTCATGCCACTCATCCACAATCACACATCTCAATCCCGCCAGCTTCTCCGCGAACTCCCCATGCGTCAGCATCAGCGACAACGATTCCGGTGTCGTCACCAGCGTGTGCGGCAGCTTCTTCCGCAGCCGGGCACGCAGCGCCGTTGGCGTGTCTCCCGTCCGCGCCTCCGCCTCTTTACCCGGAGCCAACACCTCCAACGGCTCCCGCAACGCCCTCAACGTATCCGCCGCCAAGGCCCGCAATGGCGTCAACCAAAGCACCCGACACCCACCACCATCCCCCATGCTCTCCACCAACGGCCCAAGATAAACCGCCAGCGTCTTCCCCTGCCCCGTCGGCGCATGCAGCAACCCGGACTTTCCTGATAGATAAGCCTCCCAAACCTCCTTCTGGAAATCAAACGGCCGCCAACCCTTGGCATCGAAAAAGGGTTGCAGCGGCGATCTCGACATGACCTTAGGTTCTTGCCTGAAAAGCGAAATTCAAGCGCCGGACTCCATCCATCACCCCACACTCCGCCGGACCAAATCCAACGCCGCCTGGCTCACCGCCAGCTTGAAATCCTTCCGGTTCCTCGGCTGATAGATCTTCACCGCGATTGTCTCCACCCCCTCCATCGCCAGCCCGATCCACGCCGTGCCCACCGGCTTCTCCTCCGATCCCCCACCCGGCCCGGCGATCCCCGTCACCGCCACTGCCACCTGCGCCCCGGAAACCCTCAAAGCCCCCTCCGCCATCTCCCGCGCCACCGTCTCACTCACCGCTCCATGCTCCGCCAGCGATTTCTCACTCACCCCTAACATCTCAACCTTCGCCTCATTCGCATACGTCACAAATCCATGCGTCAGCACCGCGCTCGCCCCCGCCACATCCGTTAGACGGCTGCAGATCAGCCCGCCCGTGCAACTCTCCGCCACCGCCAGCTTCCACCCTCGCGCCTCAAGATTCCGTAAAACCACCTGCTCCAGCGACGACCCATCGTCACTCACCAACTGCCGCGAAAACGCCCCAACCGCCAACTCACGCCCGCGAGCAATCGTCTCCGCATCCCCGATCAACCGCAAATCCACCTCCCCGATCCTCGCGCAATACCCATACTCCAACCCCGCCATCGCAGCGAGCTGATCATCGATCCCGTCATGAAAATCACTCTCCCCGATCCCCGTGAATTTCAACTCCAACGCCAACGGCGGCACATCGATCCCCGATAGCGCCCGCAACCTCGGCACCACCTCCGCATGAAACATCGGATACAACTCCCGCGGCGGCCCCGGCAGCAAAAACACCGCACAATTCCCCCGCCCGTTCAACCTCGGCGGCACATACACCCCCGGTGCCGTCCCATTCGGATTCGGCAAAATGTCCGCACCCACCGGCGACATCGCCTGCTTCCGGTTCGCCTCCACCATCGGCCTCCCTCGCGCCGCGAAAAACGCCTCCAGCGATCGCAACCCCGCCTCATCCAAAATCAACTCCAATCCCAAAACCTCCGCCGTGATCTCCCGCGTCAGATCATCACTCGTCGGCCCCAGACCACCCGTCACAATCACCACATCCGCTCGACCCACCGCCTCGCTCAACGACTCCCGGATCGCATCTCCATCCGGCACCGTCACCTGCCGCCCCACCCGCAGCCCAAGCTTGAACAACTCCCGCCCGAACCACGCACCATGCGTGTTCAGCGTATTCCCTAACAATAACTCCGTCCCCGTGTTCAGTATCTCGATGCGCACGCCCCGAACATGCCCACCCTCCCCACCAACTCAAGGACAACCCTCAACCACCTCCCCGCTCACCCATCCGGAAATCCCCACACCGTTCCTTTTTGACAAATCCCCCGCGATTCCTAACCTCCGCCCGACTCCATCCATCTTCCCGCATCTCGCTCCCGAACATGACCACGCTCCGCACATTCACCACCGGCTCCGGCACCGAAGGCAAACTCCACTCCCTTCCCGCCCTCGCAGAGCAAGGCTACCCCAACCTCAACCGCCTCCCCGTCTCCATCCGGATCGTGCTCGAGTCCCTTCTCCGCAACAACGACGGCCTCAAAGTCTCCGATAAAGACATCGCCA
>SYAP01000006.1 GCA_005787565.1 Verrucomicrobiaceae bacterium
ACGGCCTGTTGCAACTCGCACGCCGCAGAGCCAGGGGCTACCGTACATTCCGCAACTTTCAAGCGATGGCATACTGGATTGCAGGTGGCCTAACAATCGATAATCACCTGGCAACAACCCACTAAAAGTTCAGCAGCGCCAAATGCGAACATGATCCAACACCTGGAAAAACGCCTTCACCCGATGCCCGAAAAAAAGATGATACAACGTCGAGGAAAGATATAACATCACCAGCGAAATTCCGAACACCACCGCCGAAACCAGTCGCAACCCGTCAGTCCCCGCCACCAGCAACATCGCGATCAATGCCCCCACGCTGAACACCAACCCCAGCGCGTGCGTGACACTGCTCGCCATCTCTTCCCGATGACTCCCGCACAACGGCGATCTCTGCTGCTCCAGTTCCATCAACTTCCCGCAGGAAATTGCCCCCACCAATCCCGATTGTCGAACATCCCGCATTTCGACTTGCCCCATCCCCTTCAAAATCGAATCCTCACCCCGACAACACCACGGCAGTGCATGGAATCCGGTTAGAACCCGGAGCAGTCGCGCTGCGGTATCCGGATACGAATCCCCACAATGCCAATCGATCGAAAGACCGGTGAAGGCGGGGAGGAGGCTAAGCCGGGAGCCCGAATACTTGAACTGCCGTAGCTCGTCACCCGCCCGCACCCAACAGCGGTCGGTTCAGTGGTCCCCCGCGAAAGGGGATCGACGGGAGATGGCCTTCGGAGGTTTCCGCAGGTCCTCTCTTCGTGCAAACAGACACAACGAAGAGAAATAACATGATACAACGCCAAAACCGGCGGGGATTCGTCCTCGCCGCGATCGCAGGTCTATGCCTGCTTCCAGCCATCAACAACGCCGCCGTCATCACGGTTGGCTCTGGAGATGACGCATCGTTCCTGGTCCTGGAATCGCCAAACATCGGCACCAGAACCTATGAAATCCACTACACCTACGACTCACTCCTCCCTCAGGATGCCAAATTCCTCATGGATCAGGTGATCGCCGCCGATTCCTCCATCAGCGCAGTGTTCCTAAACTATGGCACGGTCGCATCCCCGAACTACTTCGTGGACTCGATCAGCCTCAACGGAAATCCGGAAACCGGCAGCTTCGCCCCACCATGGACCTTCTGGGCCCACTGGGTCGCCGGCGGCCTCGGCTACATGGACAGCGGATTCAACTTCCAACCCGGCCCACCCACTCCTGACACATGGGTCACCGGATTCGGAATCTCCACCCACACCATCACCCCGGGCTCCTGGGACGCACTCGTGCTCTCGGAAGGAAACACCCCGCCCACCGTCGCCATTCCAGAAACATCATCCGCACTCCTGGTCACACTCGCCTCAAGCCTGTTGCTGATCCGCCGCCGCATCTAACACAAACCCTGCCCGCCAGCACCCACGCCGGTGGGCAGGCCATCGCCATGAAATTTCTCGCCCTCGCTCTCCTCGTCACCCCCTGCCTAGCAGGACCCTTCCCACCCTCCGCTGGCAATCCAGGCTCCGATGCCATTCACTCATCAGACCCGCGCATCACCCTCTGGGCCAACGATGCGACCGTCAAGCGCGGCCCCGCGAACATCCTTTTCCCCGATGGCGCACTCGCCGGCTTTGGCACCGAATCCGATGCCACAGGCCCCAGCGACGCCACTTCCGAAAACCCCTACTCCGCCGTCTCACTCGGCGATGGCGGATCTGCCACCCTCACTTTCGACCCACCCTTCCAAAACATCCCCGGCCCCGACTTCGCCGTCTTCGAAAACGCCTTCGGCAACGCATTCCTCGAACTCGCCTTCGTCGAAATCAGCTCCGATGGCGAAACCTTCTTCCGCTTCCCCGCAACCTCTCTAACAAGAACAGATCTCCAAGTCGGCTCCTTCGGCGGCGTCGATCCAACAAACATCAACAATCTCGCCGGAAAACACCCCGCCGGCTTTGGAACTCCATTCGATCTCTCGGAGCTCCCACCTCACCCCACCCTCGACCTCCAACGCATCACCCATGTCCGAATCATCGACGTCATCGGCACCATCAATCCAGATCTCGCATCACGCGATACATCGGGAAACATCATCAACGATCCCTATCCCACCACCTTTTTCACAGGTGGCTTCGACCTCGATGCCGTCGGCGCATTCTCCCAAACCTCCACCAACTTCAGCAACTGGTGCACATCTAACAACCTTCTGCCCGATTGGATCGCCACCCAAAACCAAGTCCCCCTCGCCATCCTCTACGCCACTGGGAACGGCACCATCACTCTTGAAAATCCTGAAACTTCCCCACTCATCCGCTTCTCCCGCCTCACCTACCGCGCCAACCTCACACTCCACCTCGAAGCATCGGAAAACCTCCACACATGGCTCCCCATCGCCACCGCCACCAACAGCGGCAACATGACCACTACCGACCCATCCGTCACCATCACCGAAACCGGATCTTCCCTCAAATCCATCACCGTCCAACTCCCACCAAACGACCCCCGACGCTACTTCCGCCTCTCCGCCACACCCTCTGCTCCATGAAATCCGAACGCCACAACGGCTTCACCCTGTTAGAACTGCTCGTCGCCGTGGCCATCATCGCCACGCTCGCGCTCCTCGCCACCTACGCAACACGTTCCGCGCGCCTACGCGCCAACGAAACCACATCGATCACCAACCTCCGCAACCTCGCCGCCGCAAACCTCCTCTACACCACCGACCACGGCACCTACGTCCCCGCCAACGAACCCCGCAACCGCATCCGCTGGCACGGCGGCCGCGACAGCGCATCCGGCTCTTTCGACCCCGCCAAAGGATACCTCGCCGACTACCTCGGCCCCGATCGCCGCGTCGCCACCTGCCCGGAATTCAAACGCCACCTCACCAATGCCTCATGGGAAAACGGCTCCGGCGGCTACGGATACAACGCCATCTACATCGGCGGACTCCCCCAGAACCCCTTCAAACCCAACCGCCCCGCCGGTGTCCCGAACCCCGCCCGCACCCTCATGTTCGCCACCACCGCCTTCGCCGTCTCTGGCGGCATCCAGGAATATCCCTTCGCCGATCCACCCCAATGGGTCGATGCCAACTGGCAACCCGGCGGCTCCCTCCAACCTAGCGTCCACTTCCGCTTCCGCAACCGCGCCCTCGTCGCCTGGTGCGATGGCCGCGTCACCGCGGAATCCCCTTCCAAATCTTCCGCCTCGGAAAATTACTACGGCGGCAGTAATTCCAACGCCCGCATCGGCTTCTGCGGCCCCACCGAAAACAACGGCTGGTGGAACCCGCGCAACTGATCCCTCACGCCCGTGGATGCGCCCCGTCATACGCCTCCTTCAGCCGCTCCCGCGTTACATGCGTGTAAATCTGCGTCGTCGAAAGCGACGCATGACCTAACAGCGACTGCACGCTCCGCAAATCCGCACCCGCATCTAACAAATGAGTCGCAAAACTATGCCTAAGCTTGTGCGGACTTACCCCGAAAGGAATCGAACTCAGCTTCAAATACTTCCTCAACAGCAAATCCACCGCCTGCTGCGTGATCCGCCGCCGCGGCTTGCTCAAAAACAACGGCCCCGACGTCACCACCGCCTCCTGCCGATACCGCTGCATCGCCCGGATCGCCGGACCACCCACCGGCACCACCCGCTCCTTCGCCCCCTTCCCCTTCACCCGCAGCGTCTCTCCAACAAAATCCACATCCCCCACATCCAGTCCGATCAACTCGGAAATCCGCAGCCCGCTCGAATAAAACAGCTCCAGAATCGCCGCATCCCTCAACGGCAACCACGCCGGCCCTTTCTTGTCCACCCGCTCCCTCAACGGCAGACCTAACAGCTCATCCACCTGCGCGATCGTCAGCACCACCGGCAATCCCCGCTCCGGCTTCGGCAACTGCACCTCACCCACCGGACTCCGCCCCAACCCGCGCCGCAACACCAGATACTTGTAAAACGACCGCAACGCCGCGAACCGCAACCGGATCGTCGACCGCTTCAACCCGCGCTTCATCAAATCAAACAGATAATCCCGGAAATCGTCCGCCGTCTCCTCCTGCCAACCACTGAACCGATCCCCACGCCAAACACGGTAAACCTCCAGCGCATCCCGATAATTCACCAGCGTCCTCGGCGACGCGCTCTTCTCCGTCGCCTGAAACTCCAGGAAAAAAACCTCTTCGCCGTCCGCCATGCCGCTCAGGATAACTTCAGCTTTCCTGATTTCCAAGAGAATTGGAGAAATGCTCCCACCCACCCTTCATCTCCATCCCATCTCCCAACTCCGTCAACCGCCCGATCTCCGTCAACCGCAAACCCGGAAACGCCACCTTCCACTCATCTAACAAATCTCTCACCCGCTCCTCGCCCACCGTCATCAACAACTCGAAATCCTCCCCATCACCCAACCCCTCTTCCACCGAACATCCCTCCGTCAAAGGCAACGCCCCAACATCCACCCGACACCCGCAACCCGACGCCGCCGCCAACCTCGGCAAATCCTTCGCCACCCCATCCGAAACATCCATCATCGCCGTCGGTCGATGCCTCGCAACCAACCACTCAGCCTCTAACAAACGCGGCTGGAAATCCAGATGCTTCCCACGGATCGACCCACCCAAAGTCCCCGTCACCAACACCCGGTCCCCCGGCTTACCTCCCGACCTCAAAACCAAACAATCCCGCGCCACAACCCCCGTCGCAGCGATCGAAATCACCGCCGCGGACCCGCTCGGCAACGACGATGTCTCACCACCCGCCACCACCCCGCCAAACCTCGCCAAACAATCCCCGATCCCCCGATACAACTCCTCCACCCACTCCACCGCCGTCTCGGGAGCAAAAGCCAGCGTCACCAGAAACCGCTCCGGCCTCCCACCCATCGCCGCGAAATCCGAAATCACCCGCGCCACCGACTTCCACCCCACCGCCCGTGCCGGCGTCTCCGGCAGAAAATGCACCCGCTCCACCAAAGCATCCGTCTTCAGCAACTGCAACGCCCCCCCACCCATCTCCACCACCGCACAATCATCACCCGGCCCCGCCGCACCCACCTCCGTCGGCACCAACCGCACCAACCGCTCGATCAACCCATCCTCTCCCAACTCACGCAAAGTCTTCATCACATCTCTGGCATCGGAATCACCTCATACCGGATCATCAACTGAATCGCCACCGTCGCCCCGTTGAACACCGCATGAACCGCAATCGGCGCCCAGATCGACCTCGTCCGCTCATAAATCACCGCCAAACCCATCCCTAACACCGCCAACGGCAGCAACGCCATCAAACTCGGATGCGCCACCGCAAACAACAACCCCGACGAAATCACCGCCGCCCACACCCCCGCATAACGCTTCGCTAACGGATAGAGAAATCCCCGGAAAATCACCTCCTCGCACACCGGCGCCACCAGCACCGCCATCACCCCCATCATCACGATCACCATCGGGTCCTTCGCCTCATGCAAAAGCCTGACCGTATCCTGCTGCGTCTCCACACCCAAACTCTCCAGCCAACCCATATATCCCACACCCTGCAACACCGCCCCCAAAGTCCACATCCCGAACAACGCCCCCGGCGCAATCACCATCACCCACGCCCACCCCGGCCACCTCAACCCCAGCCACCTCACCAATGACACACGCTTCACCACAACCAACGCCGTCGCCCCCGCAAACATCAACTGCATCACAATCCCCGCCACCAGATCACCCGCCTCCAACGCCCCAAGATCCACCTCGCCAGCATCCTCCTTCGCCATCGCCAATCCCGCCAAACTCGACCCCACGAAAAATCCGCAAATCACCAACGCCCACAACCAATCCGTCCACCGGTAATACCAAACCTCTACCCCACTCCCCGGCAACGGCGGCGGAACCACCCCGCCAACCTCACTCACCTCATCTCCCTCAGAAACCACCACCCCACCCAACTCACCCCGTCGCCCCATAAACTCAAAAACGCAGCCCGCCAGAAAAACTCCCAGCGCCACACACGTCGTAATCAACAATAACAAAAATGTCGGGTCCTTCATCGGAAACGCCCGCACCATGGATCGACTCCCTCCCCTCCGCCAGCGGTAAAACCACCATCCACCCCAAAATCATCAACTCCTGCTGATCATCAACGATTCTTGCCAAACTCCCCGCCACCTGAAATCCTCCCGCCATCGAGACCCACCGCACATACGAAGCACCCAAGCGCAACCCCTACCGGGCCCTCCTGCGTCGCCGATACCCCGAACCCCTGATCGCCCTCCTCGCCCTCCTCGCCTTCATCCTCGGCATCTGGCTCTGGGACCACTACCTCGGAAAACCCGAAGGCTACGTCCCCGGCACCGAGGAAGTCGCACTCCTCAAAATCGACCGCGACCTTCGCCTCGCCGACGCCATGGAAAGAGACCCCGAATGGCTCCGCTGGCTCGCCGGTGTCAAATCCCCGGAACAAACCCGCATCGAAGCCCTCGACGTCTTCAAGGAACTCGGCTCCGAACAACCCCTCGGCCCCGCCGGATACGAAGCCTTCGCCGTCACCTACGCCATCCAGTTCAAACGCCCCGTCCTCGAATCCCTCAGCCAGGTCCTCGGCGGCACCGAACACTCCACCCTCACCTCCGCCACCCAAACCCTCACCTCCGGCGAAGGAAATTGGTGGCTAGCACACCTCGCCACCGCCTTCGAAAAAAACCAACCCAAACTCGCGGACTGGGAACCCCGCCACCAACAAATGCTCAACACCCTCCGCACCCGCGCCATCGCCGCACGCAGCAGCATCTGGCTCATCGGCATCGCCGGCCTCGCCTTCGTCCCTCTCACCCTCCGCTCCCTCAAATCCGGCCTGAAAACCCGCACCCGCGGCTACTCCAGCGCCTGGCTCCCATCCCTCGGCCTCGCCACCTTCTTCGCCGCAACCCTCGCCTGGATCGGCTTCAGCATGACCCTCGACCTCGGCCTCGCCAACCTCAACTCCATCCCCCCCCTACTCGGCCTCCTCCTCGATTCCTTCGCACGCTTCCTCCCAGCCTTAATCGCCATCGGCCTCCTCTTCAAACGCCCCACTCACTCCATCCGCGTCCTCGGCATCAACCAACCCATCCACCCCGGCCCCGTCCTCGGACTCTTCAGCCTCCTCCTCATCCTCGACCAAATCCTCAACCGCCTGTTAGGCGACCTCGGAACCGCCAACCCCGGAGGCGGACTCAGCATCTCCGACCAAGGCATCTCAGGCCTCATCTTCCTCTTCATCTCCGCCTGCATCGTCGCACCCATCTCCGAGGAAATCCTCTACCGCGGTGTGCTCTTCCGCTCCCTCGGAAATCGACTCGGCATCCTCCCCGCCGCCATCCTCTCCTCACTCATCTTCGCCGTCTTCCACTTCTACAATCTCTACGGCCTCTGCAGCGTCGCCATCTTCGGCGGCACCTGCGCACTCCTCTACGCCGGCACCGGATCCCTCGCCGCAGTCATCGCCCTCCACGCCCTCTACAACGCATCCATCAAAATTCCCGAATGGATCGTATACCACTCGCCGCTTTCATAAGGTCCTGATGCAATCTCATCCCGTCTCCGGTGGATTTACTTCTCATGTCGCAAATCCACTGATACATTGACGCCAACACAAATTTCTTCCCCTGCATGTCTCATCCCACCTTCGACGCACCTTCCCTCGAAACCCTGGCCAACCTCCTCCCCGCCTACGATTTCGAGCAACTCATCGCCGTCGGCGGAATGGGCGCCGTCTACAAAGCCAAACAACGATCCCTCGATCGAGACGTCGCCATCAAAATCCTCCCCAAGGAAATGGGCTCAGACCCCGAGTTCCGCCAATCCTTCGAAACCGAGGCCAAAGCCATGGCACGCCTCAACCACCCCAACCTCATCGGCGTCTACGACTCCGGCTCCATCAATGACATGCTCTACATCGTCATGGAGTACGTCCCCGGAAAATCCCTCTACCACTCCGCCTACGGCCGCAAAATCGAAACCTCACAAGCCGTCCAACTCATCAAAGGCATCTGCGCCGGCCTCGGCCACGCACACGAAAACGGCATCATCCACCGCGATATCAAACCCGCCAACATCCTTCTAACACCCAAAGCCGAACCCAAAATCGGCGACTTCGGCCTCGCACGCCCCGTCGAAGCCGAAGGCCCCGGCCTCGTCATGGGAACCCCCGGCTACACAGCCCCCGAAGTCATCTCAAACCCTCACGTCGCAGACCGCCGCTCCGACCTCTTCGCCGTCGGCGTCATCCTCTACGAACTCCTCACCGGCGCTCGCCAGGAACCCGGAGCAAAACCCCCATCCACCCTCTGCGGCTGCGATCCCGGCATCGACTCCATCTGGCAACGCGCCACCCACCCCAACCCCGCTTTCCGCTTCCCGGACGCCCAATCCTTCCAGTCCGCACTCTCCGAGTGGAACCGCAACCAAAGCAAATCCTCCTCCCCATCGCCCGCCGCCAAATCCCCGGCCGCCGCCCCCGCGCCCGCCCGCAAAGCCGCACTCCTCACCGCCGCCCCCGCTCCCAAAAAGGTCCTCGCCACCCCCGAAAGCCCGGACTCATCCTCCCCATCACCCGCCTCCACACCTCCCCCCGAAGTCATCTTCGAAACCAAAACCAACTGGAGCTTCGCCCGAAACCTCGTCATCATCGCCGCCCTCATCGTCATCATCGCCGGCACCTGGAAAAAACTCGAAGCCACACGCCTGCAACGCGAAAAAACCAATCGCGAAATGCTCGCCAAACAAGCCGAGGACCGCGCCAAACGCGAAATCGAAGCCAAAGAACGCGCCGAAATGCTCGCCGAACAGGCACGCAATAACAAAAAACCCACCGTCGAACCCGACCAACCTTCCACACCCACCACCCCTACCCCTCCCCCGGAACCCGAAACCCCGGCCAAATCCCTCGCCCGCCTCCGCTTCGACCTCGCCTCAGGCGGCCGCGCCGAAATGCCCATCGGAACCGTCCGCCACGGCGAATCCGACTACTTCCTCGTCACCGACCCGCTCCCCTGGCAAGACGCCGCCGCCTTCGCCGAAAACCACGGCGGCCACCTCGCCATCCCCACCTCCCCGGAAGACATCAACTGGATCGCCCAAATCGTCCCGCCAGACACCAGCCTCTGGATCGGCGCTGGCCGCAGCGGAAAACGCGACTGGTCACTCGTCGATGGCTCCCCATGGAACCTCCCCACCCAACCCCGCGGCACCGGCTCCCACGCCGCCGTCTCCAACCTCGGCCTCGTCCGCGCCACCAACTCCAGCGATCCACTCCCATTCCTCATCCAATGGCGCCGCGATGGCTCAAACCCCGCAACCCTCGCCGCTTCACTCCAAGCCACCCGCGAATCCCTCGCCGAAGCCAACCCCGTATTCCCTCCCGGAACCCAAGCCATCGGAACACGCCACTACCTCGTCGTCATGCGCCCCTTCTCCTTCCGTGAAGCCGCCGACTGGGCCGAAAAATCCGGCGGACACCTCGCTGTCGCCAGCGACTCCGCCGAAGCCGCAGACCTCGACACCGTCACCGAAGGCATCAAAGCCGAAGACGGAATCTGGCTCGGCGGCATGAAACCCACCGATAGCTGGGCCTGGATCACCGGCGAACCCTGGAAAACCGCCAAATGGGCCGACGCCGAAGCCGACCAACGCCAAAACTCCGCCCTCATCCAACAACCCGGAAAAGGCTGGGCCGCACAAGACCCCGCCGTCCAAGTCTCCGGATTCGTCATCGAATGGTCCAAAGACCGCGAAAGCGCCTCCGCCCAACCCGAAGTCGATGTCCAACCCACCGCAGGCCTCGGCGGACTCGAAACCCGCGCCAAGGAACTCCTCGTCGCCGCCGATAAAAAACGCACCCAGGCCCTCGCCGCCAACGCCAAAACCTTCGCCTGGGACCTCGACGTCTGGATCCGCGGCCTCGCCAAAGGCGACCAACTCCAATGGCAACCCGAAGTCAACGACCTCAAAGCCACCGTCGTCAACTTCCGCGTCCCGGAACAAATCCCCGAAAACACCGGCATCAACCTCTCCCCGCAAATGTCAAAAATCGCCGCTCACTGCGCCGATAAACAAAAACAAATCGACTCCGCCTTCCTCGTCGATGCCGACCGCGTCCGCATGGCCTACATCGCCAAAGTCCGCGAAGCCTTCGCCGACGCCGAAAAACGCGGCCAACGCGACCTCGCCATCTCCCTCCGCCAAGCCCTCGTCGACTCCGGAAGCATCGAACCCTGGATCGAATCCTTCGGCATCGACCCCACCCCGGAAAATCCAGTCCCAGAAGCCGTCGGTCGCGACGAGGAGGACGATGAGGACGAAGACGAGGACGAGTGACCCCGCTCACCCCTCCGGCTGATTTCTCATGAAATCCGCCACCTGCGCGAAAAACGGCCCCAAAAACCCGGCCGCCTCCTCCGGCACCGCCGTCTCTTCCATCGCCGCATTCATCAACGCCACCCACCGGTCCCGCTCCGCCACCCCGATCCGGAACGGCAAATGCCTCATCTTCAATCGCGGATGTCCGCGCTCCTCAATGTACTTCGGAACCCCGCCCAACCGGAACATCAGGAAATCCGCCAACCGCTCCTCCGCCCCCTCCCAATCCCCTTCCGGATACATCGGCCCGATCAAATCATCCACCCGCACTCGCTCATAAAACGCCGCAACCATCCTTCGGATCCCCGATTCTCCCATCAACTCCATCACCCGTGCCTCGCTCATGGCCGCCAGATTGACCCCTCCCGCCAAATTTCACAAGCCACTCCCCGATTTCACCAAAACTTTCTCTCCCTTTCCGGGTTAATCTTTCGCCACCTTCAACAAGACTTTCTCTCCGTTTCGCTCTTACAGCGTTGCGGAAATATTCCATTTGTATTAAACATCCCTCGGCAACACGGCTTGCCCCACCCCTCACAACATGAGCGACACACCTCACGCCACCTTCCAGGCACCCGCTCCGGAACAGCTCGCACCCCTCTTCCCCGGATACAAAATCGAAGACCTCATCGCCACCGGCGGCATGGGCGCCGTCTACCGCGCCGTCCAACTCTCCCTCGATCGAACCGTCGCCATCAAAATCCTCCCCCGCGAATTCGGCGCGGACTACTCCTTCCGCAGCTCCTTCGAGTCGGAAGCCAAGGCCATGGCTCGCCTCAACCACCCCAACCTCATCGGCGTCTACGACTTCGGTGAGGTCGATGGCATGCTCTACATCCTGATGGAGTTTGTCCCCTGCAAATCCCTCTTCCACTCCGCCTACGGCAAAGCCATCGCACCCCTCGATGCCGCACGCATCGTCTCGGAAGTCTGCCACGGCCTCGCCCACGCCCACGAAGCCCACATCATCCACCGCGATATCAAACCGGGCAACATCCTTCTCGATGCCCAATCCCGCCCGAAAATCGGCGACTTCGGCCTCGCACGCCCCATCAACCTCAAAGTCGAACAAGGCGAAACCATCTTCGGAACCCCTCACTACACCGCACCCGAAGTCGTCAACTCACCACAATCCGTCGACGCCCGCGCCGACATCTTCTCCATCGGCGTCGTCCTCCACGAACTCCTCACCGGCAAACTCCCCAACGACGACCCCCGCCCACCCTCCACCATCGTCGGCTGCGACTCGCGCTTCGACTCCATCGTCCGCCGCGCCACCCACCCCTCCCCGGAACTCCGCTACCACACCGCCGCCGAAATGGCCGCAGACCTGGACGCCATCCGCAACAGCCAACCCGCCGCAAGCAAACTCCGAACCGCCACCCCAGCCGCCCCACGCCCCGGCGTCCCAGCCATCACCCCCCTCCGCTCCCCTCGCCCACTCCCCAGCTCATCCAGCGAATCATCCGCCACACCAGTCGTCCTCGCCGGCCTCGGCGTAGCCGCCGCCGTCGGCATCGCCCTCTTCATGATCCTCGGGAAATCCGAACCCGAGCCGCAAACCACCTCCACCGAGACCACCACCATCACCCCTCCGGCTCCTGAACCCCAACCCGAGCCGGAACCCACCCCAATTCCCGAGCCCGAGCCAGAGCCCGAGCCGGAACCCGAAATCGTCGAAGTCGAGCCCGAACCCGAGCCCGATCCAGAACCGGAACCGGAAACCGAAGTCGCCGACAACGAACCGGAGGACAAAACCGACGAACCCATGGAGGACAAAACCGACGACGCCACCGCCGTCGTCTCCACCCCTCCCAAAGTCACACCTCCCGCCATCCCCACCTTCGATGTCATGGGCTTCCTCGACCGCGCCCGCGCCATCATGCGCCAACGCGCCATCGCTCCCATCGACGAACACACTTCCGCCATCTCCGATAACTTCGACCGCTTCGAACGCGGCATCAAACGCGCCGTCCGCCGCCTCGATAATGACCGCCGCCCCGCAGCCGAAATCGCTTCCGAAGAACGCATCGAAACCTGGCGCAACGACGGCAACCGCGTCCCCAAAGACCTCAAAGTCCCCAACCGCGACGACCGCGACATGCGCGGATTCTTCGAAGACCTCGACCAAGTCCACGCCGAATTCTACTCCAAACAAAAACTCATCGACCAAGCCCTCGACCAGGAAATCACCGCTCTCCGCGACCTCTACATCCTCGGCATCCGAAAGGAAATCGATCGCCGCAGGCAAGCCTCCGACACCCTCTCCATCGAAGCCCTCGAAGAGGAAATCGCACTCACCAACGACGAACCCGAACGCTTCCGCGCCGCCATGGAAGGCCGCGAATACGAACCCAAATCCGATGACGACGAGGATGATAATGAGGATGACGAAGAGGACGAGGAGGACTAACCCCCTCACCCCAAAAATCTGATAGATTCTTCCGCTGGCGGACTCGCGATTCCCGCCTATCCTCCGCCCGTGCCAAGGAAATCCGAATCCCCTCTCCCTCCCAAAATCGCACCTCACATCGCCATCCGCGGCTGCCGCCAGCACAACCTCCAGGGCCTCGACCTCAATATCCCCCTCGGCAAACTGACCGTCGTCACCGGTCCCTCTGGCTCAGGCAAGTCCTCTCTCGCCTTCCACACTCTCTACGCCGAAGGCCAACGCCGCTACGTCGAAACCTTC
>SYAP01000060.1 GCA_005787565.1 Verrucomicrobiaceae bacterium
AGCCGTGCGTTTGTGAACGGTGCGTTTGAGGGGGCACGGGAGCGGTTTGGCGCGAGGCGGAAGGATGGAGCGCGGCGGATGCGAGGGAGTGGATCGGCGGCGAAGGGGGTTTTGTGGAGTTTGAGGGATTTGAGGAAGCGGATTGGGTGAGTTCCGTTAACTTCAGGCCGCGGAATCGCCAAATTTGAGAGGCGACTGTTGGGTGGGTTGGGTTGATTGGGTCGCGGGAATTGAGATTGCCGCGACGGGCCTGACGCCCACTGGGGAGCGCCGCGACCCGCCGCGGACCATCCGCTAACCACGGAGACCCAAACCAAAGAGCGAACCTGAATTTGGAATCACCGTGTGCCTGATAGCAGCGGTTGGCGTGCCATGATTTGAAGGATTAGGCGACGTTTTGCGGACGTTCGTGCAACCCGTTCGGGTGGAAGGGGAAGGGCGCGGAATTTTTTCTAACGAAAGGATCAGGCGGAGGCCGCGGGGACGACGAGGGTGGGGACTTCGGCTTTGCGGACCATGCCTTCGGCGACGCTGCCGAGGAGGAGGGAGGCGACGACGCCGTGGCCGTGGCTGCCGAGGATGACGAGGTCGGCGTGGTTTTCTTTGACGTATTGGAGGAGGGCGTGGAGGGGGCTACCTTCGACGAGGCGTGTGATGACGCCGGGGACGGCGCTGTCGACGTGGGTGAGGAGTTCTTCGAGTTTGTGAGTGGCGCGGCGTTTCGCCTCTTCCTGGAAGGTGTGCATGGCGGGGAATTCATCCGGTGTGAAGCCGTATGCGGTGTAGGTGGGTTCGGGCTCGAGGACGTGGAGGAGGTGGAGCTGCGCGCCGTAGGCTTTGGCGAGGCTGGTGGCCATGGCGATGATGCCGGGGGTGGCGTTTGAGAAGTCAACTGCGGCAATGATGGTTTTCATGGTGTGTTTTGGGTACCATGGAATGGGGTGGGGGGAAAGGAGGAAGATGGAAGGCTTGGAAAATGCAAAGGGACGCGGAATGCGGTCTGGCGTTTTTCGCGAAGGTGGGCGTGGTGTGGGCGAAATGATCCGCTTTTTACATACCCGCATCCGTGTCCGTGATTTGGACCGTTCGATTTCGTTTTATAAGAACCTTGGCTATGAGCTTGGGGAGTTGAAGGAATCGCCGCAGGGGAACAGCCTGGCATTTCTGGAGTTGCCGGGGAATGAGGTGTTTTTGGAGCTTTGTCACTCGCCGGAATACACGGCGACTTGTCCGGAGGATCTGATGCACACGTGCTTGGGGGTGCCGGATATTGTGGCGTATTGCGATGGGGTGGAGAAGGCGGGGATTGAGATTTGGCCATCGGGCTGGCGGGAGAAGTTTACGTCCGGAGGCAGGAAGATGGCGTTTGTGACGGACCCGGATGGGTATGAGGTGGAGATTTTGGAGCGGTGAGGGTGCGGGTTTGGGTTTGGGTTTGGTCTTTTGATGAGATGGAGAAAATGACTTTCAAATCCAAACCATGAGCAAATCACCTACCACAGAGCTGCCGGAGGATCACCAAGATCTTGCCGCATTTCTGATCGAGAAAATCGGCAAGCTCTGGGCGGGCCAGGAGAGTTCGGGCCACTACCACACCCATCCCGATTTTGAAAACGTCGCTTCGAAACTGCTGACGTTGCTTGCCAGCGAGTTCGGACCGGAAGAGGTCACAGCCTCGACTGCAAAACTCCTTTGTTACCAGCACCGCCCGCAGGAGCTGGAATGGTCCAAGGTTTGTCACACATGGAAGATTCGGGAGAAGCGCCAACGGATTTCATTCGGAGCATGCCTCTGGCAGGCAACATATCCCTCAAACTTTGCCCGTGATTTGTTTTTGGAGGAATTCGAGTGGGAGACTCAAACTCCGTTTCCCAATCCTCTCTGGGTGGATATCGGCTTGGCGAGCGGAGTGTTGGATTCTTGGCTAGGCAAGCCGGGACGCTGGTTGGGTTCAGATGTCCCGCCGATCCGCTCCACCCCGGACGAACGTGCGCTTGAGATGATTGAAGTCATCCTCAGGCGCGGGCTCTTTGGGTGGTCCAAGCACACGAAGCTCTCGGTTTACGCATCGTTTTTCTTCGCTCTCAAGGACTCGGGGCGCTTGGAAATGGATCTTTTCCGCCAGGTGCTCAACCTGGAGCCGGGAATCGCCACTTATGATTACAAGCGGATCCTAGAGCGGGAACTGATGGATGCGTTCTACGAGTTTGCCGCTGAACTCAACGAAGAAAACTCCCGCCGATTCTGTCATTTGCGCCAACCCTCCGGTGCCCGGTGGGTGATCCGGGCCTGTGAAAATGTTGAAAGACTCGGATTGACCACCCTCGCTTCGCGACCGGCTGACGCGTATGACCTGAGGTATGCCATTCGTAAAATCGCTAGGATCGATGATTTTTCGCAAGGGGACGAAATCGCTTCGTTCAAGGCCGAGTTGAATCGTTTTTCGTCTAACACCAGACGGCTGGTTGCGGCAAGCTCACCCGTGGCGAGACCACAGCTGCTGGACGATCCGGCAAGTGCCCTGCCGGAGGTTTTTGATCGGTTCAAAGAACGCTTTCTATCTTTCAACCCATCGTTTTCGATCTACTTTGACAACTCTGCGGACCCTACCAACGGAGTGCTTCCCGTTTCCGAATTGCGTGAATTGGCCACCGAACTGGGCGAGACGGGACGGCGATGGATGATCGAGGAATTCGCCCAACTCGGTGGAGAGGCGCAGCACGCGGTGTTGCTGCTCAACGGCCTGTTTGGAATCGACAGGAAGAAGATCGAAGCCTCCATCACTCGCTCTAACCAAACGGCCGTGAAAGCCTACGGTCTGTTTGAGTTGCCGGCGGCGGAACCGGCGCGAAGCAAGGAGCTTCTGGCACGTTATGCGCGGATCAAGCAATACGCCAAGGATGCGGGCAGCTTCAAAGCGGGACGCCGGACCAACAGCTTGGCAGCGGCTCAGGCCGGGCTGGCCAATCTTGCTCAATCCGCCGGATTCGCCTCGGCGACCGCGATGGAAATCGAGATCATGTTGTCTTCCGGAGGTGCTTCGGAAATGCCATCTACGATTTCCTTCGAGTCATCCATGGTCAGCGTCAACCTCACGCCTTCGGGTCCGAAGTTGGTGGTGAGCAAGGGTGGAAAACCGCAGAAATCAGTGCCCGCCGCACTCAAAAAACTGCCTGCTTTTGTGGATCTTGAGGAAAAGCGTGCGGCCATGGCGGATCAATTCCTTCATTTTTCCTCGCTGTTTGAAGGGAAGATGGTCGGAGAATCCCCCATCCCTGAAGCTGAGTTTTCCAAGTTGATGCAATTGCCGATCTCGAAATGGATCGTCCAGCGGCTGCTGTTGCGGAATGGCGATTTCATCGGTCTGTTAGATGATGCCGGAACGTGCTTGGACAACATGAAAGAAACCCGGCCGATCAGTGGAGAGGTGTTCATCGTCCACCCGGTTCTGCTCCCCGAGGAGCAGATTTCCGCTTGGAGAAGCCGGCTTGAATCACGAGGACTGGAATCGGTTTTCCCACAACTTGCGCGGGAAATTTATCTTTTGGACGAGAACGAGATCGGGGTGAGCGGATGCAAGCGTTTCGCCGGGAGAAGCGTCGATTGCACCAAGGCGGTCCGCGCACTAACAGGCTTGGGTTGGACGGCCAGCAAGGTGGACTATCCGTTTTTTCATAAGACCTATCAGACGCAAGGGCTTCGGGTGTCACTGCTTCCCGGCGATAGCATTGCGAGTTTTGAAGGCGGAGAGGATTTCCTGATCGATGACTTTTGCTTCAGCTCATCTGCCAGAGAGTATTTTGATCACTACAGCCCGATTCCACTTCGGGATGTGCAGCAGGTGGTCTTCTCGGAGGTTGTCCGTGACTTGACTCTGTTTATCGATGCGCGGTAGCGGTTTCGGGGCGGGCTTGAAATCGAGAGACTTGCCCGCAAATGGATGATCCGCGTAAACTCTGGGCGTGTTTCGGACGTATTCTGGGACCACCCGCAATCATCGACTTTTCCCCATGTTTCGCTATTTCATGATTTCCATGCTTGGCCTGCTGCCTGCGGCGGCTGAATTGACGGCTACTTTCACGCGGGAGGGGGCGGAGGATACGCGGTTGGACCGGTTTCCGGCGTTGTCTGTACCGGTGGGTGAACCGGCGACGCCGTTTTTGACGCCGGGGGTGTTCGAGGTGGTGTGGCGGGGGAAGTTGGTGGTGGAGAGCCGGCAGCGGTTGTCGTTTTCGTTCGAGGGGGAGGGGAAGGCGACGTTGAAGATCGCGGGGAAAGAGGTGATTTCGCGGGAGGGTGAGTTGGCTGGGGAGGCCTCGAAGGCGACGCGGATCAATCCGGGTGAGCATGATTTCGAGCTGACGTATCGGAGCAAGGAGGATGGTAGTGCGGCGTTCCGGCTTTATTGGGAGGAGCGGGGATTTCCGAGGCAGACGGTGCCGTTTTCGGCGTTCAAGACGGAGGTGACGGAGGCGGCGACGTTGGGTGAGCTGCATCGTGCGGGGCGGATGATTTTCACGGAGCAGAATTGTGCGAAGTGCCATCAGTCGGCGACGGGTTTTGGTGCTGCGCCGATGCCGGAGGTTTCCGAGATGGGTCCGATTTTGTTCGGGATCGGCGAGCGGACGACTGCGGAGTGGCTGAACCGTTGGATTGCGGATCCGAAGGCGCTGAAGCCGACGACGCACATGCCATCGCTGGTGGATGCGACGACGCCGGAGGGTCGCCAACAGGCGGCAGATCTAACGGCGTATTTGTTGACGATGAAGTTGGGCGTGCCGCAGCCGGCGGCTCCGGATGCGGGGTTGGCGCAGGCGGGTGGAGCGATTTTTCATGAGCTGGGCTGCGTGGCGTGCCATCAGACGCCGGATGGGACGGGGACCGCGGATCCGAACCGGGTGCCGCTGAACAATGTGGCGTCGAAGTATCAGCCAGGGGCGTTGGTGGCGTTTTTGAAGAAGCCGGATGCGTATCATGGATCGATTCGGATGCCGGATTTCCAACTGACGGATGAGAAGGCGGCGAAGTTGGCTGCGTTTCTAACGAAGGAATCGGAAGGCAAGGAGACGAAGCTTGGGAATGAGTTCCCGGAGGGGGATGCGAAGCGGGGTGAGGAGTTGGCGAAGGCGCTGGATTGCGGGACGTGCCATGCGGGATTGCCGCTGGCGGAGAGCCGGAGTGTGCCGCCGCTGGATGCGATTTTCAAAACGGATTGGGCGGCGAAGGGATGTGCGGCTCCGGAAGAGAAGCGTGGAAAATCGCCACGGCTCAATCTAACGGATGCGGATCGCGCGGCGCTTGCGGCTTATGTGAAGACGGGTGCGGAGACGTTGGCGCGTGATAGTTCGGCGGAGTTTGCGAGGCGGCAGGTGGAGGCTTTGCGCTGCACATCGTGTCACAATCAGGATGGTGATCAGGCGTTGCTGAACACGGTGCATGCGGATACGCAGGCGCTGGTGGCGCACATTGCGGGGCACAATGAGCGGGTGGATCAGACTCGGCCGCAGCTGACTTATGTGGGTGAGATGCTTTACACTTCGTACATCGAGGGGATGCTGGACGGGACTCTAACACCTCGGCCGCGGCCATGGTTGGGGATGCGGATGCCGGCTTTCCGTTTGCATGCGAAGCCGATGGCGGCGGGGCTTTCGCGGTTGCATGGGGTGGAGCCATCGACGCCGGAGAAGGTGACTGTGGATGCGGCGTTGGCGGAGATCGGCAAGACTCTATCAGGTGCAGAAGGGTTTGGATGTACGACCTGCCACGGGGTGGGTGATGTGAAGGCGACGGCGGCTTTCGAGGTGGAGGGGATCAATTTCTCGCTGATTCCGGATCGTTTGAGGCCTGATTATTATGTCCGGTGGATGGATCATCCAGCATCGTTGACGCCGAGTACGAAGATGCCGAGGTATGCCGAGGGGAATCGGTCGCAGCGTGGGGATGTGCTGGAGGGCGATGCTTTGAAGCAGTATGAGGCGATTTGGCAGTATATCCACTCGCTGAAGGAGTGATGGGGGTGATGGGGGTGATCACTCCGGGCGCTGATAGAGGAGGTGGGGTTTGCGGCGGGTTTCGAATTGTTGGAGGGCGTGTTGCCAGTGTTTCGGGATGTCCGGGGTGTGGGCGAGGATGGCGTCGAGGGTGGGTTGGTCGCCGATGAGTTTGATGGAGGCTTTGAGGTTGAGGGCTCCGGGGTGGAGTTTCTCGAGGGTGGTGGCGAGGAGGATGCCGAGTTCGGCGCTGCGGACTTTTTCGCGATCAGTGACGGTGATGCGGATGCCGCGGCAGGTTTCGTTGGCGAAGACGGAGGAGGTGGGGGTGAAGCGGATGGGGGTGAAGCGGAGACCGGGCGGGTTGGTGGCGTTGAGGGCGGTGGCGAGTGCAAGGTCGTCGTTGATCCAGGGTGCGCCGAGGATTTCAAAGGGTGAGTCTGTGCCGCGGCCGACGCTGAGTTTGCAGAATTCGAGCATGCCGACGCCGGGGTAGAGGAGGGCGGCGGTGGGGGAGCGGAGGTTGGGAGAGGGGTTGCTCCAGGGGAGGGATGTTTGGTCGAACCAGGCGAGGGGATTTCCTCCTTCGCAGGTGATGACGGAGAGGTCGGCGGTGAATTTCCGCTCGTGGTGGATGAGGCGGGCGAGTTCGCCGACGGTCATGCCGTGGCGGAGGGGGATTTCGTGGATGCCGACGAAGGATCTGGGTTGGGTGTGGACGGGGCCTTCGACGAGGGGGCCGATGGGGTTGGTGCGGTCGAGGACGATGAAGCGGATTTTGGCGGCGGAGGCGGCTTCGAGGCAATGGGTGAGGGTGGAGATGTAGGTGTAGAAGCGGCAGCCGACGTCCTGGATGTCGAAAACGAGGGCGTCGAGGCCGGAGAGTTGGGCGGGGGTGGGGGCGCGGCGGTCGCCATAGAGGCTGTGGATGGGGAGGCCGGTGGAGGGGTCGGTGGCGTCGGGGATTTTCGACTGGTCGAGGTCGCCACGGATACCGTGTTCGGGGGAGAAGAGGGAAACGAGGGTGAGATTTTTGGCCTCGTGGAGGAGGTCGATGGTGGGGCGTCGGTGGCGGTCGTGGCCGCTGGCGTTGGTGATGAGGCCGATGCGGAGGCCGTTGAGCTGGCGGAAGTGGTCGCGGGTGAGGACGTCAATGCCGTTGAGGACAGGGGCGGGAGGGGTGGTGGTTTTTGGGGGCGGGGTGAAGGTGTCGGGTTCCAGTGCGCCGGGGACGTGGAGGAAGTTGTAGGATTTCACGGATTCTGCGGCGAGGGTGGCGAGTTCGCGGCGGAGGCCGAGGATGTTGGTGCCGCCGTGTGGGTGGTTGCGGTTGCAGAGGAAGATGAAGAAGGTGCGTGAGAAGGGATCGATCCAGAGGGACGGGCCGGTCCAACCGGTGTGTCCGTATCCGCCGATGGGGAAATGGAGGCCGCGTTGGCCGGCGTGGGGGGAGTCGATGTCCCAGCCGAGGCCGCGGCGGGCGGTGGCTTTTGGGGTTTGGACGGAGGTCATGAGGGCGACGGATTCGGCGGTGAGGATGCGGGTTTTTCCGTGTTTTCCGCCGTTGAGGATCATGCGGCAGAAGCGGGCGAGGTCGGCGGCGGTGGTGAAGAGGCCGGCGTGACCGGCGACGCCGCCCATTCGGCTGGCGGTGGGGTCGTGGACGGTGCCGCGGAGGATGGTGTCGTCGGGGAGGAGTTCGGTGGGTGCGATGCGGGGGTTGGAGTTTGGTGGGATGGGTGCGGCGGGGTCGAAGCGACGGTACCCGGTGTCTTTCATGCCGAGTGGGGTGAAGATTTCGTTGGCGCAGAAGGTTTCTAGGGGTTGGGCGGAGACGCGTTCGACGAGGTGGCCGAGGAGGATGAAATTGACGTCGGAGTAGAGAAAGCCGCTGTCCGGGGCTTGGGCGGAGGGTTGGGCGCAGGCGATTTCAATGGCGCTTGTGGTGCCTTTCCAGTCGTCGGGGCTGCTGAGTCCGGCGCGGAGTCCGGAGTGGTGGGTCATGAGTTGGCGGACGGTGATGGTTTCCTTGCCGTTGCCTTTGAATTCGGGGAGGTGGCGGGAGACGGGGTCGTCGATGCGGAGTTTTTTCCGGTCGACGAGTTTCATGATCGCGGTGGTGGTGGCGATGACTTTGGTGAGTGAGGCGGCGTCGTAGATGGTGTCTGCGGTGGTGGGTTCGGGGTTTGGTTTGACGGCGCGGCGGCCGAGGGCGGTTTGCCAGGTGGTGCCGTTGCGTTCGAGCCAGAGGACGGCACCGGGGGTTCGGCCGGCGGCGATGGAGGTTTTGGTGGTGGCGACCATGGCAGCGAGGCGGTCCTCGTGGAAGGCTTCGGAGGGGGCTTCCGCCCGGGCGGGTGGGAGGAGGGATGCGAGGAGGAGGGCGGTGATTTGGTGGATCATGGGCGGCGGAAAACGGGACGATTTCCCGGTGGGATACCGGCAGGGTGGGGTGGGGATTTCGGGTGGAGAAGGTTTAATTGCGGAATTTGAGCAACTTTGGGCTTGCAAGGGGCGGGTGATCCGATATCAACCCGCCCCCGAATTATGGCTAAGAAAAGTTGGATTGCCCGCAACGCACGTAAAGCACGCACCGTCGAGAAGTACGCTGAGCTCCGCCTGAAGCTCAAACAGGAGAAGGATTACGTCGGTCTGACGATGCTTCCCCGCAATGCGAGCCCGACCCGATTGGTCAACCGTTGTGAATTCTCCGGCCGTCGCCGTGCGTTCCTGCGCCGCTTTCGGCTTTCGCGTATCAGCTTCCGCGAGTTGGCTTCCGCCGGGATGATCCCGGGTGTGACCAAGTCGAGCTGGTAAACCTTTGGCACACTTTGTGCCAGCCTGACGTGGGACGGAAACTGCCCGCTCCCACGTCCCCGAAATGCCGATTTACGAATACGTTTCCGAAGCCCCCGAAGACCCCGAGCATTCGTGCCGGATCTGCGCGCGCGGCTTCGAGTTGAGAAGGCCCATTGATCGGGCTCCTTTAGTGGTTTGCCCACTGTGCAAGCATCCGGTGAAGAAGGTCATTTCCCGGGTCAACACGCCGAAGATCACCAAGCCGCTTTCGGTGAGTGATGCGAAGAGCGCTGGCTTCACCGTGCTGGAGCGTAGGGATCAGGGTGTTTACGAGAAGCTCTAACGGCCGTGATTTTCGATTGCATCAACCTGCTGGCATCCGCCGCTCCAGATCCACCCAAGGAGGTGATTTCCGGTGGGAAAGCCGCGCTGTACATCTTCGGCATCACGTTTTTCCTATTTCTCAACGCGTTTTTCGTTGCCTCTGAGTTTGCGATCGTGAAGGTGCGGCCGAGCCAGATCGATGCGGAATCAAAAGACGACAAGGTGCGGAACGCGACCGCGCTGCGGGTGGTCAATCATCTCGACGGGTATCTATCAGCCAATCAGTTGGGAATTACCATTGCCTCGCTGGCTTTGGGTTTTTTGGGTGAGCCGTTCGTGTATGCGTTGGTCTCGCCGTTTCTCTGGATGACCGGCATGTCCGTTTGGTGGATCAAGGCGATCTCTTTCACACTGGCCATTTTGTCATTCACGTTTTTGCACGTGGTGGTGGGTGAGTTGGTGCCGAAGTCGGTTGCGATCCGCAGGCCTTTGCAAACGACGTTGGCTTTGGCGGGTCCGCTGCATTTGTTTTTCAAGTCGGCGCACTGGGCGATCGCGATCCTGCAGGGGACGGCGAATTTCATTCTGCGGCGGTTTTTCCGGATCGAGCCGATGAGCGAAAGGGAGCATATCCACTCTGCGGAGGAGCTCGCGTTGTTGGTGACGCAGAGCGGAAAATCGCAGGAGGTCACGGATACGGAGCGCGAGATTCTGATCAATGCGCTGGAGTTGAATGATCTTTGGGTGCGCGATGTGATGACGCCGCGCAATCAGGTCGTTGTGCTTGATGTTGATGAGCCTTTCCAGAAAACCCTCGATATCGCCCTGCGGAGCAAGCACACACGGTTTCCGCTGGTGAAGGGGCATCTCGACAACGCGATCGGGTTGATCCACATCAAGGATCTTTTCAAGCTGATCAACGATCCGGATCCCGATTTGATGCGGATCAAGCGGGACATGAAGATCGTTCCGGACACGATGCCGCTGGATACGTTGCTGCAATTTTTCCTGCGCGAGCACGCGCATTTGGCTCTGGCGGTGGATGAGTTCGGGACGCCGGTGGGGATCGTTTTCCTAGACAACGTGATCGAGGAGTTGGTCGGCGATATTCAGGATGAGTTCGACAATGAGGGGGTCACGTTTACGCGGATCAATGAGGATGAGTTTGTGATCGAGGGTTCGATGACGCTCAATGATTTGGCGGGGTATGTGCCGGAGTTGTTTCTCGAAAGCGGCGAGGTGACTACGGTGGGTGGTTACATGACCCAACAGCTCGGGCGGTTTCCCGAAGTCGGGGAATCGATTGAGATTCTTGGCTACGAGGCGAAGGTAACGAGCACCGATGGCCGGCGTGTGGGGCAGATCCATTTCAGGCAGTTGGTGCCATCGGAGGAGAGCGAGGAGACCGCCGGAGTTTGATTTCCGGAAAATTTCCCATTTTCGTATTGCCACCCGAGTCAGCAGCCCCTAGGTTCCGCGCCCCGCGAACTTCACTTCATTCCCCGCGATGTCCAAGCACAACAGTCTCAAATCCAGCGCCACCGTAGGCGGCAAACGCTCCGTTCTCAAGCGCTTCGAACGCGTCAAACTCCTCAAGGAGCGCGGCGAGTGGAAAGCTGGCCGTTCACCGGTCGGTCTCCCCAAGACCAAGCACGAGGGTTGATCATCGATTTTGCGATGATTCTTTTGCGCGGGTTCCACACCGGGATCCGCGCCTTTCGTATTTAATCCACCTCACATGAAAGACGGCACCCGCCTCAACAAATTCCTCGCCTCCTGTGCGGTCGGATCCCGCCGTGCGTGCGATGAGCTGATCCAAGCGGGCCGCGTGGAGGTAAACGGCAGCCCCTGCCTGAATTTAGGCACCCGCATCACGGAAGGAGATCATGTCCGTGTTGATGGCAAGCGGGTGACTCCGAAATCGCTCACGACTGTGGTTTTTCACAAGCCGCGGGGATTTGTCTGCACCAAGGAGGATGAGCTTGGGCGCGACACGATTTACACGTTGCTGCCTGGCACCCTTCATTCGCTCCACCACGTCGGCCGTCTCGACCGCGACTCCGAAGGGTTGCTCATTCTAACAAATGATGGCGATCTTTCGCAGCGGTTGATGCATCCTTCGAAATCGGTCGAAAAAGAGTATTTCGTGACTGCCAACCAGTCGTTTGAAAACGTGCACCTCGATCAATTTCTGATTGGCGTTTACACTCCTGAAGGCAAGTTGAAAGCGAAAGCCATCGAGCGCCTATCGCCCCGCCGTATTCGTGTCGTGTTGGAGCATGGTGCGAAGCGCCAGATCCGCGTGATGTTCGATGCGATGGGCTATCAAGTGACGAAATTGCTGCGCGTTCGGATCGGATCGTTGTGGCTTGGCGATTTGGAACCCGGCCGATGGGCAGCGCTGGCACCGCATGAAATCGAGATGCTGTTGGCCAATCCCGGCCAGGCCAAGCCTCAGGCGCACTCGAGAAAGCCGGTTTTGCCAGCAAAAAAGAAAGTTCCGACCACCTCGAAGCGTTCTGCCCCCGTCCGCGGTGCCGGGCCCGCCAAAAAGCCAGTCGGCCCGCCAACCCGTGGCAAGCGCCCGGGGCCGCCTCCGCCGAGCAAGCGCACGCGTCGTGATTGATCCGCCATGGAATCCAGGCCGCCACCCTCTCCCCCGTGCGACCGCTGCGGACTCGAAGCGGTCATCGAGACATCTGTTGCCACCCTTTGTGCGGACTGTTTCCAACTGGCTGGCGCGTGTTGTTCCGGAGACGACTGATCCTCCCCGAAAAAAGCCACGTCTGCTGGCTTGTCGGACGTTGTTGGAGTTCCTATTTTCACCCGGCCAACCCATCACCTGTCGACTTTCACCATGAGCAGCAAGAAAACCCAGCCCTCCGCCTCCGCTCCCGCCGTTCACAAGCCCAGCAAGGAATTCGCAGTCAACGCCCGGATCCCGTCGATGGCGGCATACCGCAAGCTCTATCAGGAATCGATCGACAAACCCGCCACCTTCTGGGCCCGCGAAGCGAAAGAACTCGTTTGGCGCAAGCCATGGAAAAAGGTCCTCGACTGGGCGCCCCCCTACGCGAAGTGGTTTGACGGTGCCAAACTCAACGTCGCAGAAAACTGTGTGGATCGTCACGCCGCCGGCCCGCGCCGCAACAAGGCGGCGATCATCTGGGAAGGCGAACCCGGCGACAAACGGGTCATCACCTATGGCCAGCTCCAGCGCGATGTTTCCCGCTTCGCCAACGTCCTCGAACGCAACGGCATCAAGGCGGGAGACCGCGTGCTCATTTACATGCCGATGGTGCCGGAAGCTGCC
>SYAP01000061.1 GCA_005787565.1 Verrucomicrobiaceae bacterium
CCTCCTGATCCCTCCGACGCTCATCGGCATCACGCTGCTCGTCTTCACGATCACCCGCTTCGTCCCCGGCGGACCCATGGACAAAATGCTCCAGGAAATGTCTCGCGGCGCGGACCAAGGCGGAAAGCCCACTAACAACAACCAATCACAAGGCGGCCTCAGCGAGGAACAACTCGAGGAAATGGAGGAACAGTTCGGCCTCGATAAACCCATCCTCCTCGCCTACTGCCAATGGCTCGGCATCTGGCCCCGGGACACCCGCATCTCCAAGGGCGAATACGTCGAACGCGGCAAGGAAACCATCGGCGGATCCGTCGATGGAAAAACCACCGCCGTGGTCCTCCTCCGCGGCGACGGCAGACTCGTCCACGTCAAACGCAAGGACATGGAAATCCAATCCGCCCTCTTCGCCGGAACCTCGAAACCCGTCGCCGACGAAGGCTGGAAGGTCCGCATCGAATCAGAAACCGATCGCCAACAACGCTTCAAACGCCGCAACCCCACCGTCAAGGACGCCGACCTCCCCAAATACCCGCCCCGCGCCGTCATCTACAAAACACGCCTCTCCGGCGTCCTCCAGGGCGACTTCGGCCGCTCCACCACCTACAACGACCCCGTCCACAGCATGATCCTCGAGCGCATGCCCATCGCCGTCTACTTCGGCCTACTCACCGCCATCATCACCTACAGCGTCTGCCTCCCGCTCGGCATCCTCAAAGCCCTCAAACACCGCACCTTTATCGATAACTCCAGCTCCGTCCTCATCTTCTTCGGCTACTCCATCCCAGGCTTCGCCCTCGGCGCCATCCTCCTCGTCCACCTCGGCGCACGCTGGAACCTCTTCCCCCTCTTCGGCTTGGAAAGCCCGAACTTCGATCAACTCGACACATGGGCAAAAATCAAGGACCGCGTCAGCCACACCATCCTCCCCCTCACCTGCTACGTCGTCGGCGGCTTCGCCTACCTCACCATGCTCACCAAAAACAACCTCATGGACAATCTCGCCGCAGACTACGTCCGCACCGCCGTCGCAAAAGGCGTCGGCTTCAAAAAAGCTGTCTTCGGCCACGCACTCCGCAACTCCATGATCCCCGTCGCCACCAGCCTCGGCGGCCTCGTCTCCATCTTCGTCGGCGGATCCATGCTCATCGAACGCGTCTTCGACATCCAGGGCTTCGGACTCCTCCAATACCAGGCCGTTGTCGATCGCGACGCACCCATCATCATGGGCACCGTCACCATCGCCGCCTTCCTCATGCTCATCGGCCACGTCATCTCCGACTTCATCGTCGCCCTCGTCGATCCCCGAATCAAATTCAAGTAACAGCATGCGGACCATCGGCATTCTCATCACCGCCCTCGCGACTCTCGCAATCTGCGGCGAAATCTTCGACATCGCATTCCCCACCGCGCGCTGGTTCTTCGACGCCAGCCGCAAACTCCCGTGGCTCAACTTCACCACCGACGCCAAAACCATCTTCCCATGGTTCGGCTGGCTCAGCGTCGCCATCCTCGTCTTCGCCGGAATCTCCCTCATCGTCGCATCCTTCGTCGCCGGCCCGCCAAACCCCGTCACCATCCGCCGCATCCGCCGCTTCAAGGAAATCAAACGCGGCTACTACTCACTCCTCATCCTCCTCACCCTCGGCGGCATCGCCTCCCTCGATCAGGTCCTCGTCGGAAAACGCGCGCTCGCCGTCCAACACAACGGCCAATGGACCTTCCCAGCCTTCGTCACCAAAGACTACAAAAACAAGGACTTCGGCATCAATGGCGAAAACGCCGAAGCCGCCGCGGACTTCCGCGAAATGAAACGCCGCTTCGCAACCACCGGCGAAGGCAAGGTCATCATGCCCCTCGTCCCCTACGACCCCACCGGCGACACCCTCCCCCCACGCTCCCGCCCCCTCGTCCAACGCGAAGGCATCTACTACGAAACCGGCAGCCGCTCCCCCTACTCCGGCTTGGTCGCACGCTACCACAACGTCCAGAACGCCCGCATGCACCTCCGCCACACCATGCGCAAAGGCATCCTCCAGGGCCCCGTCGATGGCTGGGATACCGTTGGCAACCCCGTCTACAACGGCGAATTCAAAGACGGCAAAGCCCTCCGCGACCGCTACACCGGCAAAACCACCAAAGAACAATTCCTCGCCCTCGAAACCAGCGACTTCCGCGCCGTCAAATACCACCCCGCCCCCCCCATCCCAGAAGAAAAAAACTGGCTCGGCACCAACTCCATCGGCAGCGACGTCCTCGCCTACCTCTTCGGCGGCCTCCAGGTCAACTTCAAGGCCGCCATCATCTACCTCCCCATCGTCTACCTCATCGGCATCTCCATCGGACTCATGATGGGCTACTTCGGCGGAATCTTCGACCTCATCGTCCAACGCCTCATCGAAATCTTCTCCAACATCCCCTTCCTCTTCGTCGTCATCATCTTCTCCAGCATGGTCCCCGAAATCTACAAGGGCCTCCCCGTCATCCTCACCATCCTCATCCTCTTCGGCTGGATGGGCATGACCTACCTCATGCGCACCGCCGCCTATCGCGACAAGGAACGCGACTACATCGCCGCCGCCCGCGTCCTCGGCGCCAGCACCCCTCGCATCCTCTTCCGCCACCTCCTCCCGAACACCGTCGCCATCATCATCACCCTCGTCCCCTTCACCATGTCGGGACTCATCTCCTCCCTCACCGCCCTCGACTACCTCGGATTCGGCCTCCCACCCGAATACGCCACCTGGGGCCGCCTCCTCAGCGATGGCCTCGCCAACCTCTCATCCCCGTGGCTCGTCTCCTCCACCTTCGTCTCGCTCGTCACCCTCCTCGTCCTCATCACTTTCGTCGGCGAAGCCGTCCGCGAAGCCTTCGACCCAAAAAAATTCAGCTACTACCGATGATGCGAAACCACCTCGCCTCCCTCCTCCTCGCCGTGGTCGCCCTCTCAGGCTGCATCACCCTCGTCGGCTGCCGCAGCGACTCCGAACAATCCACCCGCACCTCCGGCTTCGACGAATTCGTCCCCCAATACAACGCCTACATCCGCGAGTGGATCCTCAAACAACAAAAAGCCTCACTCGAAAAAGCCGAGGAACTCGCCACCAAAATCTCCAACGCGGAAGGCGACTCCAAAGCAACCCTCGAACTCGAAGCCGAAGTCGTCCGCCAGGACCTCGAAAAATGGAAATACCGCCTCGGCATCGGCGACTTCATCAAAACCGGAACCCCATCCGAAATCCCCGCCGACCTCGTTTGGCTCGACGGCATGGAACAACCCGAAATCGGCGACCCCGCCGCAACCAAAGGCGGCGTCTTCCGCCGCTTCATCCCCACCTTTCCCCCCACCATCCGCCCCTTCGGCGACAACTCTAACAACTCCTTCCGCGGCGACCTCTACGACTACATCGACATCCCCCTCGTCAACCTCCACCCGGAAACCATGGAACCCATCCCCGGCGTCGCCCACCAATGGGCCGTCTCCCCCGATGGCCGCACCATCTACTTCCGCATCGACCCCGATGCCACCTACTCCGATGGCGTCCCCATCCTCGCCAAAGACTACCAACTCTCCCTCTACCTCCGCGTCTCCGACAACATCGTCAACCCCTACCACAAACAATACTACCGCGAAAACCTCGCCCAGGTCGCCGTCTATGACGACCGCACCCTCTCCATCTCCATCCCCGAAGCGAAGATCTACGCCCCCGCCATCGCAGGAGCCATGCTCCCCTCGCCTCCCCACTTCTATCAGGAATACGGACCCGACTACAACGAACGCTACCAATGGCGCTTCCCCCCCACCTCCGGCGCCTACACCGTGGAACCCGATGACATCGTCAAAGGCGTCTCAATCACCCAAACCCGCGTCCAAAACTGGTGGGCCAAGGACAAGAAATACTACAAATATCGTTTCAACCCCGATAAACTCGTAAACACCGTCGTCCGCGACGAATCCAAAGCCTTCGAACTCTTCCGCGCCGGACAACTCGACACCTTCTACCTCACCCGCCCCGAATACTGGTACGAGAAATCCGAAATGCCACCCGTCTACGACGGCTACATCGAACGCGTCACCTACTACAACCGCTACCCCAAACTCCCACGCGGCCTCTACCTCAACGTCACCAAAAAACCCCTCGACAACCTCGACGTCCGCATCGGCATCAACCACGCCATCAACTGGCAGAAAGTCATCGACGTCATCTTCCGCGGCGACTTCCAACGCCTCAACGCCTTCAACGAAGGATACGTCAAATTCTCCGACCCCTCCATCATCGCCCGCCCCTACTCCATCAAGTCCGCACGCGAATCCTTCGCCAAAGCCGGATACACCCAGGAAGGCCGCGATGGCATCCTCCGCAACTCCCAAGGCAAAAAACTCTCCGTCTCCGTCACCTACCCTGCCATGCCCATCTTCGACGGCATCTTCGCCATGCTCCGCGAAGACGCCAAATCCTGCGGCCTCGACCTCCGCCTCGATGGACTCGAAGCCACCGTCGCCTACAAAAAACAAATGCAGAAACAGCACGAAATCACCCTCGGCTCATGGCTCATCGGCCTCCCCGTCCCCGATTTCCACCAGTTCCTCCACTCTTCCAACGCCTTCGACGAAAAGGGCAACCCCAAACCCCAAACCAACAACACCTTCGTCTGGGGCCGCCCGGACACCGACCGCCTCAGCCTCCTCGTCCGCACCGCACGCACCGAAGAGGAACTCCGCGATGCCACCCAGAAACTCCAACGCATCATCCACGACGAAGCCATCTTCGTCCCCGGCTACTTCACCGACTTCATGCGCATCGGATCATGGCGCTGGGTCCGCTGGCCCGATTCCGAATTCACCCGCTTCAGCCCACCCTCCGTCTACGATCCCCACGAAGCCTTCATCTTCTGGATCGATGAAAAAATCCAGGAGGAAACCCAATCCGCCCGCCGCACCGGCAAAACCTTCCCCGAGTCCACCCGCATCGTCGATGACTACCGCCTCATCCCAGGCCAACCCGCCGAAAATCCACCCACCGAAAAACCCAAAACCGA
>SYAP01000062.1 GCA_005787565.1 Verrucomicrobiaceae bacterium
CTACGGCGGAAAATCCCTCGCCCAAGGCTCCGCAACCGGCACCCTCAAAATCCAACGCCAACTCCCCGGCGGCCTCAAAGCCGTCACCCAATCCGCCAAAGGCCTCCAGGAAATCTACATCCAAACCCAACCCGGCCTCGAATCCCAAATCGCCGAAACCATCGCCACCCTCTAACAAAAGCCACCCACCCCAAAAAACCACGCTTCCCGTCCCCTCCGAATCCCGCTAAGAACCTCCCCACGCCTCCCGTATCCGCAACCCTTCCACCCACCTCGAGATGACTTCAAAACCCCTGCCTCGCCTCACCCGCCTGCTCATCGCCTGCACCCTCCTCGTCTCCCAGGCCCACGCCGCCAACAAAGTCGTCTTCCTCGCCGGCGGCAAAAGCCACGGCCCCGGCGAACACGAATTCCGCGCAGGCTGCATGCTCCTCGCCAAAGCCCTCAACGAATCCGGACTCGATATCCAGGCCGAGGTCCACAGCGGCTGGCCCTCCGATGAATCCGTCCTCGATGGCGCGAAAGCCCTCGTCATCTACGCCGATGGCACCAGCGTCGTCGGCAGAGGCTGGGGAAAAGTCGACCAAATGGCCAAAAAAGGCTGCGGCCTCATGTTCATGCACTACGCCGTCCACCCCTCCAAAGTGGAAGGCGAACGCTACTACCGCCCGTGGATCGGCGGCGCTTTCGAAGACGGCTTCTCCGTCAACCCACACTGGGTCGCCGAACTCGAAGTCCTCCCCAACCACCCCGTCTCCCGCGGCGTCACCTCACTCATCGAGGCCTACGACGAATTCTACTACAACATGCGCTTCATCGCCGACCGCGCCAAAGTCATCGACCTCGCCACCGCTGTCCCGGACCGCGAACGCATGAAACAATACATCAACCTCTGGAACGAACATGGCGTCGCAGGACTCGGCAAAAAACAAACCCTCATGTGGGGCATCGAACGCGAGGACGGCGGCCGCGGCGTCGGCTTCACCGGCGGCCACTACCACCGCAACTGGTCCGTCGATGGCTTCCGCACCCTCGTCCTCAACGCCATCACCTGGACCGCCGGCGTCGAAGTCCCCGAAGGCGGCGTGAAATCCAAACCCCTCACCGAAGCAGACCTCAACGCCAACCTCGACGACAAAGGCCGCCCCGCGAACCTCAAACCCGTCCAACCCGGCGACTTCAAAAACATCCCCACCGCCCCCATCCAAACCGAACGCGAAGCAGGATTCCCCCAAATCGGCCCCCGCAAATTCGAAAACGCCGGCCGCCCCCAAACCTCCAACCGCACCGAACCCGCCAAACCCGTCGCCGAATCCCCGGTCATGAAGGCAGACACCGCTCGCCTCCACGAAATCAAGGCACGCATCGAAGGCGCCAAGGAACTCTACCTCGTCGTCACCGACGAAGGCGACATGTCCCACGACTGGGCCAACTGGATCGAACCCACCCTCCACTTCAAGGACGGCTCCACCAAAAAACTCACCGATCTCACCTGGGCATCCGCACAATCCAGCTGGGGCAGCACCCAACTCAACAAAAACATCAACGGCGGCCCACTCACCATCGACAAGAAAAACTACGACAACGGCATCGGCACCCACGCCGCATCCCTCATCGTCTATCAACTCCCCGAAAACGTCCGCGGCTTCACCGCAAAAGTCGGCGGCGATGACGGCGGCATGTTCCAAGGCGGAAACCCCCAGGGCTCCAGCATGAAATTCCAGGTCTTCACCCAGAAGCCACCCACAGGAACCGAATCCGGCGACACCCTCGTCCCCGAGGACAGGTTCACCATCGCCGATGACCAACTCGAAATCACCGTCTGGGCCACCACCCCGATGCTCCAAAACCCCACCAACATCGACTTCGACGCCGAAGGCCGCCTCTACGTCGCCGAAGGCGTCAACTACCGCCACGCCTCAGGCAAACGCCCCGCCGGCGACCGCGTCGTCATCCTCGAAGACACCGACAAAAACGGCCAGGCAGATACCATGGAAGTCTTCACCCAGGACACCAACCTCGAATCCCCGCTCGGCGTCACCGTCCTCGAAAACCAAATCATCGTCGCCCAACCACCCGACCTCATCGTCTACACCGACGTCAACCGCGACCGCAAATTCGACCCCGCCGTCGACAAACGCGAAGTCCTCCTAACAGGCTTCAACGCCCGCCAACACGACCACTCGCTCCACTCCGTCACCGTCGGCCCGGATGGCCAATGGAACTTCAACAACGGCAACTGCGGCGCCATCTTCACCGACAAATCCGGCAAAACCTTCCGCGTCGGCTCCGGCTACTACCAAAGCGGCGGCGGCACCTGGTACCAGGACACCCGCGCCATCGCCGGACAACCCTCCGACGACGGAAACATCTGGGTCGGCGGCTTCTCCGTTAGAATGAACCCCGATGGCACCAACGCCCGCATCGTCGGCCACAACTACCGCAACTCCTACGAACAGGCCCTCACCTCCTTCGGCGACATGTTCCAATCCGACAACGACGACCCGCCAGCCTGCCGCGTCGCCGAAATCATCGAAGGCGGTAACGCCGGCTTCTCCTCCGCAGATGGCCAACGCTCATGGCAGGCCGACAAACGCGAAGGCCAGGACACCCCCACCGCCCACTGGCGCCAGGAAGACCCCGGCACCATGCCCTCCGGCGATGTCTACGGCGGAGGCTCACCCACCGGCGTCGCCTACTACGAAAACGGCGCACTCGGCGACAAATGGCAGGGCCTCCTCCTCGCCTGCGAAGCCGGCAAAAACGTCGTCTTCGGCTACCTCCCCGTCCCCGATGGCGCTGGCTTCAAACTCGAACGCATCGACTTCCTCACCTCGAATAAAGAAGGCGAATTCGCCGGTTCCGACTTCCAAGGCGGCCGTCCCAACAACGAACTCAAAACCCGCTTCCGCCCCGCAGACGTCGCCGTCGGTCCCGATGGCGCGCTCTACGTCGCAGACTGGTTCGACCCCCGCGTCGGCGGCCACGGCACCCTCGATGGCACCGGCTCCGGCACCATCTACCGCATCGCCCCCAAAGGCTTCAAACCCGTCGTCCCCAAAATCGACCTCGCCACCACCGACGGCCAGATCCTCGCCCTCAAAAGCCCCGCCGTGAACGTCCGCAACAGCGGCTTCACCCGCCTCAAGGCCCAAGGCGAAAAAGCCGTCCCCGCCGTCTCCGCACTCCTCGATGATCCTAACAAACACATCGCCGCACGCGCCGTCTGGCTCCTCGCTCAAATGGGCGACTCCGGCCAAGCCATCGTCGCCAAACTCCTCGACTCACCCGAGCCACGCACCCGCCTCGTCGCCTGCCGCGCCATCCGCGCCGCCGGCGGTGATGTCGTCAAACTCGCCGAAAAAATGGCGTCCGACGCCTCACCCATGGTCCGCCGCGAGATCGCCCTCAGCCTCCGCGATGTCCCCGTCGAGCAATCCCTCAAACACCTCGTCACCATCGCCAAACAATTCGACGGCAAAGACCGCGCCTACCTCGATGCCTTCGGCCTCGGCTGCACCCGCAAGGAAGCCGCCGTCTACGACGCACTCCGCAAGGACTTCCCCGCCCCCCCGGATGCCTGGTCGGACGCCTTCGCATGGCTCGCCTGGCGCCTCCACCCGCCACAAGCCGTCGCCGATCAGAAAACCCGCGCCCTCTCCAACAAGGTCAGCGCCGAGCAATCCAAGCTCACACTAACAGCACTCGGCTTCACCCGCAGCGCCGCCGCCGCCACCGCCATGGCACAACTCGCCAACACCGATGGCTTCGTCCACAAAAACCTCGCCAACTGGTGGCTCAACAACCGCAAAGGCAACCTCTGGAAAGACTACAACATCGACGGCATCCTCAAAGCCATGGGCCAGGACCCAGCCAACGCCAAACTCGTCGCCGTCGAAATGCCCGCCGAACCCGCCAACGCACCCAAACTCCCATCCACCGCCGAAATCCTCAAACTCCAGGGCGATCCCGAACGCGGCAAGGCATCCATCGCCGCCTGCTACATGTGCCACCGCGTCGGCGACCAAGGCGTCGACCACGGCCCGGACCTCACCACCTTCGGCAAACAACAACCCGCCGAAGTCGTCATCGAAGCCATCCTCAACCCCTCAGGTGACATCTCCCACGGCTACGAAGGCACCGAAATCAAAACCACCGATGGCCTCACCATCACCGGCATGGTCCTCGCAGAAGGCGACCCCGTCATCATCAAATGCCTCGGCGGCCAAACCCAAACCATCGCCAAATCCCGCATCGCCAGCATGAAACGCATGGAGAAATCCCTCATGTATTCCCCAGCCCAGCTCGCCCTCACCCCCCAAGCCATCGCCGACATGGCCGCCTACCTCAAGGCCCGCTGAACGATCCGGCCTAACACAATCTAACAACCGGCCGCAGCGTCTCCATCAGCGCTGCCGCCGGCTTTTTGTTTCAACGAAACCCCTTCAATCTTCCACTGCTCACAACGGCCAGAAAAACAACAGCTGCGGAATACTCACCGCAATCATCAGAATCTCCAAAGGCAACCCCACCTTCCAGTAATCCCCGAACCGTAACCCGCCTGGACCCAGAATCAGCGTGTTGTTCTGATGCCCGATCGGTGTTAGAAACGCGCACGACGCCCCGATCGCCACCGCCATCAAAAACGAATCCTGCCGCGCCCCGAATTGCGTCACCATACTGATCGCGAACATCATCGCTGCCGTCGCCGCATTGTTCATGAAATCCGAAAGCGTCATCGTCACGATCAGGATCACCGAAAGCGCCACCACCGAATTCCCCTGCGCCAAAGTCCCCAACACCACCCGCGCAACCAGATCCGCCGCCCCAGTCGCCTCCATCGCCCCGGCCACCGGAATCAGCTCACCTAACAAAACCACCACCGGCCAATCCACCGCTTCATAAATCCCCCGCGGAGAAACCACCCGCCATGCCATCGCAACCAGCACTCCCGCCGCAAACGAAATCGCCGCAGGCAAAAGTCCGAACGCCGCCCCCGCAATCACCGCCACCATGATCACCGTCGCCGCCACCGCCTGACGCTTGTTGGGAATCCGGATCAACCTCGCCGCCAACGGCACACTACCGAATTCCGAGGCAAACCCCAACACCGCATCCGGCGTCTCCTGCATCAACAACACATCACACGCTCGAACCGCCTCCGACCGCAATCGCCGGAAAGACCCCGTCCCACGCCGCGAAAGCGCCAGCAAATTGATCCCGAACCGCGTCCGCAACTTGATGTCCGTCACCGACCGCCCTAACAAACCCGAATCCTGCCGGACCGTCAGCTCCATCAACTCAACATCCGCGTCCACCGGCCCCTTCTCTTTCGGAACCTTCGCCACCTTCTCCTCCCCTGCGTCATCCTTCACATCCTTCACATCCTTCTCCGCCTCCTCCGCCTTCCTCCTCCAGCGTCACCCCGAGACTCGTCAGCGCCGTCGCTAGAGCCGAAGGATCCGCCTCATCCAAGCTTGAAGAGATCGCCAGCAAAAAAGCTGCCAATCACGGATTTGAAGGTATCGGGAAGGGACTGCCCTTGGCCATGATATCCGGACCGGGAAACGGACTTTGGCTTCACGTTCCAGAATGAAAAACGAGACTTGCACCTACCCAAACGGTGAACAGGCGGAAATCACGCGCGGCTGCGACGGGCGGCGATGAAGGAACGGATGGCAGCCACAAAGAAAACCGCGCAGGTGATGAACAGGACCACCGAGCCCTGGACAGATGCCTGAGAGAAATCGAAACCGCGCACTTTGATCGGCATGCAAGACCCGATCAAACCGATGATCGCGGCGACCACGGCGAGGTGCATGGCGTGTTTGTGAAGCGCGGGCTTGAGCGTGGAGATGAGCCATGAAAACAGAAACGCCACACCGATCCACGCCGGAATCAGCGCGGTTTTGGAAACGACTCCGGTTTTCGCGTTGGGTGTACCCTGGGTGTAACCGTAAAGCCCGACAAGGATGCAAATGATGGCGGTGATGAGTGTGTGTTGGCGCATGGTGGTTTTGGGTCGGATGTTGGCATGAACGTCCCGAGGATTTCTCTTCTTGCAAGCGCTCAATGGATTTCCACCCCTTGACTGTGCGACGCGAATGGAAATGACGGGACCTGTATAAAAACACATGACCCTCCCTCATATCCTTCCCTCTCTCACCGCTTGCTCCTTGGCTGCATGCTCCTCAGGCACAAACAAAATACCTGCGCACCACCCGGAATAACGCCGCACACCTTGGGGAATAGGCGGTCAGCCCTTCCGATCCGTCCGCGGAACCGTCCCCTGAAGCCGCTCGACGGTGGACCGCAGGACCTTGAGATCAGCTTCCATCCGCTCCAACAATTCCGCCAACTCCGGGCTGGCAGGCTGGGTTTCAGGGATCATCGAAAGCTCCTGCATCGTGGAAACAATGATCCCGATGAACAGGTTCAGGATGGTGAAGGTGGCGATGACGATGAACGGCACAAAGAACGCCCACGCCCACGGATGACTCTCCATCACGGGCCGCACGATGCCCATCGACCAGCTTTCAAGAGTCATCACCTGGAACAAGGTGTATAAACTCTTCCCAAGCGATCCGAACCAATCCGGATAGGCCTCGCCAAACAACCGCGTCGCCAAAACCCCGGCCGTGTAGAAGAATATCGCCATCACCATCACCACACCGCCGAGGCCGGGAATGGAGTGGAGAAACGCCGCCACCACCTTCCGCAACGACGGCACCACCGTGAGCAGACGCAGCACCCGCAGAACGCGCAACGACCTCAACACCGCCCACGGTCCAGCACCCGGAACCACCGCAACGGCCACCACCAGGAAATCAAAGACATTCCACCCGCTCCGCCAGAACCGGCCGCGATAGGCGATCCATTTGATCACAATCTCGATCAGGAAAACCGCGAGACAGAGCTTGTCCAACACCAACAGCGCTGTGCCCCAACGCGCCATCGCCGATGCCGACGTCTCCAAGCCGAGGATCACCGCGTTGATCAGGATCACAACGACAATGAAACGCTGCACCCGCGGCGAATCCACCCACGCCGCAAGCCCCAGCCTGCCTTTGGAAATGCCGGGCACGCGCGAAAGTTCGAGATATTCCTTTTCTCCCATAATCTTGGATGGCGCGACGAATAATCCCGGCACGGCCAACTTCAAGTTCCATTTGCGCTTGGAACCGCCACTGCCGTCCCACAGCGCCAGGTGCCTACGGTGCCGTCAATGCCTTGCCATTGTCGCGGACCGTGATCGCTTCAAGAAATGGCACAGCCTTGATCGCCCAGTCGGCCGGACTCGGAAAATCCGACGAACCGGGACCAAACGTGCTCTGCAGCATGTCGGTATCAATGATTCCCGGATTCAACGCAACCGCACCAATTCCGTTAGGGAGTTCCTGCGCCAGTGCCTGCGTGAGCCCTTCGACGCCCCATTTCGTGCAGCAATACGGCGCGACTTCCGGCGAGGTCGATCGACCCCAGCCGGAGGAAAAATTAACCACCATCCCGCTGCCACGCGCAATCATCGCAGGAAGGAACGAGCGGAGAATCAGATGAATACCCTTGAGGTTCACGTCGATGACCCGCGAGAAATCCTCCGGCGTCACCTCCCACAATGGAGCGTTGGGATTGATCACGGCGGCGTTGTTCAACAGCAAATCAGGCGCACCCGCTGCGGCCAGAACGTCCCCTGCAAAAGCGGCCACCTCCTTCTCACAAGTCACATCGCAACTGCGGATCACATGGGCAATTTCCCCGGACCCAAGTTCCGCCACCAACCGCGCAACGGCATCGGGACTCGTTCCGCAGCCGGAAACGATCCACCCCCGGTCAGCAAACGAACGGGCCATCGCAAGCCCAAGGCCGCGCGTGCAGCCGGTGATCATCACGTGTTTGGTCATGGCGTAAGTTCAATCGAATTCCGGCCCGGTCACGAGATTTCTGCTAGATCATCCGCCTTCGGCAAATCGCATCCCGCGTGGTGAAATCAGGCGAGATTGGTGAACACCGCCTGCACATCGTCGTCGCTTTCGATAAGGTCGAGGATTTTCTCCACCTCCTCCATCTGCGCCTCGGTCAGCTCGATCGGCTGCGTGGGCAGGCGTTGCAGGCTGGACTTCGTAGCGACGATTCCGAGCGACTCGACGGCCTGGCACAAGCTGGCGAAGTTCGTGTATTCGCCGATGACAGAAACAACACCTTCCTCAACATCCAGCTCCTCAAGGCCGGCGTCAATCAATTCGAGCTCAATCTCTTCCAGGCTGCGGCCTTCGGGGACCGGAAACTCGATCACCGAGCGCCGCTGGAACATGAAATCCAACTGCCCGGAATTCACCAACTGACCACCATTCTTGTTGAAGATGGTCTTGAGATTGGTGACGGAGCGGTTCGAGTTGTCGGTGGCGCACTCGATGTAGAACAGCGAGCCGTGCGGACCTTTTCCCTCGTAATTCACCTCCACAATGTCGGCCGCATCCTTGCCGGCGGCGCGCTTGATGGCCGCCTCGATGTTGTCCTTGGATAGGTTCTGCGCTTTCGCGTTGGCAATGGCCACCCGCAGCCGCGCGTTCGATTCCGGGTCCGGACCGCCATCCTTGGCGGCCATGGTGATGGATTTTGCCAGCTTCGGAAACACCTTGGACATGGTGGCCCAACGCGATTCCTTTGCCCGGCGGCGACATTCAAATGCTCTTCCCATGGTGATCTGTGGTGGTTGCGACGCGGGGATTCAAGCAGGGTCGGAGGGAAGCTCAACCCCGGAAATGATCAAGGCTGCCGTCTGAGCGACTGGAGCTGGTATTCGTGCGATTGGCGGAGCAGTTCATCGCGAAGATCGAAAAACACCGGTCGGCCGTGGGCATGGTTGATCAGCCGATCCTGCTTTCCCCAGTGGAGTTCGTGCAGATAACAGGCTCCCGCAGTGGCGGACATGAGCAGGCTCGTGACGATGAGGGACTTGATGAACTGCTTGATCAGAACCGTGCGCTCAAGCGTGCGGCTGGCATCGCCCAACGTATGATAGAGCAGGCCCGACATCGTGATGAGCCCGAACAACCCGGCGCATGAGGCATTCACCCGCATCAACCGCGGCTCACCATGCCACGCGAACTGCACCCACAACGAAAACAACGCCACCGGGATCGGCAAAGTCAACATCAGCGGATGCACGCCCTTCCAACCCAACAAACGCCCACGCCAACGGTGAAACAGCGCGGTGAAGCTGAAAACCAGCAACAACAACATGGCCGCGACCGGCACATAGAAATAAAGATCCAGCTCCGAATCCAGCCGGGCAACCCGCGGCCGGGGACCCATTGTTAGAAAGATGATGGCCGTGCCAACGGTGACCACCCACGCGCCGAAGGCGGCGAAAAAATGATCGCGCGCAGGCATCATCCACTGGAGCGCGTTGGCCGCATGGTGGGTGAAAATACCACGCAAAAGCGGAACAAAGCAGGTCAGGATCGTCAGGGCAATGATCCCCCACGCCGCATGAACCGCCATCCGCCGGTCCATCCACGCCCATTGCATCTGGTTGAGCGGATTGACTAGCTCGTGGGTGAGCCCGGCGCGGTGGAGGTTGGTGTAGGCCGGCTCCATCGACCCTTCCTCATTCGGAACGTGCTCTGCCCAACTCTCCAACAGTGAAGAAAGCCTGTCTGGCTGAATGATTTCGGACTTTCCCGCTGTTGAAACGTTGTCTTTTGGAAGAAGTGGGGGCAAATCATAAGGCGGAGGTGGTGCAATGAACGATCTTGATTGAAGAAATGGAGCGGATTTCTCGAGATACATCCGCAGTCGTTCGTAACGACGTAGATACACCTCCTCACTAACAACCTGATTGCGAACTGTGGTAAGAAGCTGCGCAAATTGAGCTGCTGGTTCGGAATGGTTGTGAAACCGATGAAGACTGCCGATCCGTGCGGTTGCCGCAGCGTAGTCGAACTTGCGACCAATCAGTTGATGGATTTCAAGCTGGAGCGAGCCTAGGCGGGATTGGAGATGGTCGTGTGCAAGAACGAGATCTACCTCCTCATCGAGTTGAATATGGACCGTTCCCCTGCTCCGAACCTTTGCTAACAGCAAATGAAGTTGATAGATACCGTTACCTGGATCCATACGCTCGGACTCGGCGACAAACTGTTTGAGATTTTCAACGTTTCGCACCTCAAATGAGGCCGTGGCAATCCAGAGTTCGCGGGCGGAAAGATTTGTCGGCTCTGCGTCGAGCCATGCTTGGGCAGACTCGTGGGGATCGTTGAGGCCGATCCATGCGGCCATTTTCAAGCGTTCGTTGCCGGAAAGGGATGCGAGCAAGCGTTGGCTAGGGGTTCTACTGTCCAACAATCGGAAGGTCCTGACGCTGCCAAACGATGCGGCAAGGACGGCGATCGCAGCGAGCAGGGTGAAGATCCACGCGAGCGTTCTGCCTCTGGACAGACGGCGGTTCAGCGTCGCGATTTGCCCCGCCGGAGGATTCTCCGTGGCGATGCTGCCCCGCAGATCCGCCTCGATAAAAGCGGCGGCTTCGGCCGGAACCTTGAGGCGGGCGCGGACAATTTCGATCAGCCGGTCGGTTTCCTTGTGCATGCGGGGTCTTCTAACACATGGAGAACCGGACTCGCTCCGGATTCATCCGTTGTAGCCGTTCTCGTTGGCGATGCGCTTGAGTCGATTGCGCATCGCAACCTTGGAGGCGGCGGGAAGACGGTCGGTGAAGAGGACGCCGTTGAGGTGATCGATTTCGTGCTGCAGCGCACGGGCGAGCAGGCCGTCGGTTTCGATGACGAGGACAGAACCATCGAGCTGCGGAAGCGTCGCCTTCACGTCAATGGGTCGCTTCACTTCGGCACGAAGGCCAAGAATGCTGAGGCAGCCTTCCATGCCGAACTCCTTGTCGGGGCCGAACTCGATCTCGGGATTGATGAAAATCAGCGGCATGATCGATTCAAGTTCGGCATGCTGTCCGTTGACCTTGAGATACGAAACACATTCGGGATCGTGCGAAACATCGACCACGGCAAGGCGCAGATCGACGCCAATCTGCGGGGCGGCGAGGCCCACACCATGGGCATCAACCATCGTTTCCAACATGTCATCGACGAGTTGAAGCAGCTCGTCGTCCACTTTGGACACGGTCTGGCATTGCTTGCGAAGGACGGGATTGCCGTATTGGACGATGGGTCGGATCATGAGGCGCTGACGGAGGCTAGCGGCAGGACAGGCGGAAGGTCAAACCCGGAGGCCGACGTGATTCGATGAACCTCCGCGGCCAGGGACATGGATGTTTCATGAATTTTCCGCGTTAAGCCGGGCGGTTTTCGGCTATTCATTAACAACAACTGCGTCACCAACCGCCATGTCAGATCCATTCAGCGAATCTCAATTGCTCCTCAATCGCCGCCATTTCTTCGGAAAAACGGCCAAAGGCATCGGCGTCGCCGCCCTCGCCAGCTTGCTGAACCGCGACCTCTTCGCCGCCGCAACCCCGCCTCCTCAAGTGCCCAACCACGCACCCAAGGCCAAACGGATGATCTACCTCTTTCAAAGCGGCGCCCCGTCCCAACAGGACCTCTTCGATCACAAACCGCTCCTCCAAAAACACTTCGGCGAGGAGCTTTCAAAGCATGTCGAAATGAACCAGCGCGTCACCGGAATGACGATGAACCAGAAATCCTTCCCGCTGGCCGGCACCAAATACGAATTCAAAAAGCACGGCCAGTCGGGCATGGAAATCTCCGAACTTCTGCCACACATCTCCGGCATCTCCGATGACATCTGCCTCATCCGCTCGATGTACACCGAGGCGATCAACCACGACCCCGCAATCACCTTCTTCCAAACCGGCGCGCAAATCCCCGGCAGACCAAGCATCGGCTCATGGCTCTCCTACGGCCTCGGCTCCGTGAACAAGGACCTGCCGGACTTCGTCGCCATGGTCTCCCGCGGCTCCGGCCGGCCGAACTGCCAACCCCTCTACGACCGCCTCTGGGGCTCAGGCTTCCTTCCAACCCAACACGCCGGAGTCAAATTCATGAGCATCGGCGACCCCGTCCTCTATCTCTCGAATCCAAAAGGCTTCACCGCCAACTCACGCCGCAAGATGCTCGACGACCTCGCCGAGCTCAACCACCGCAAGCTCGACGAATTCGCCGACCCGGAAATCGCCACCCGCATCAAGCAATACGAACTCGCCTACCGGATGCAAACGTCCGTCCCGGAACTCACCGATCTATCAGACGAGCCGCAGAGCATCCTCGACATGTACGGTCCGGATGTGAAACGCCGCGGAAGCTACGCCTACAACTGCCTCATGGCCCGCCGCCTCGCGGAACGCGACGTCCGCTTCGTCCAACTCTTCCACATGGGCTGGGACCAGCACTTCACCCTGCCCACCCAGCTCCCGGGCCAATGTCGCGATACCGACCAACCTTCCGCCGCACTGATCAAGGACCTGAAAATGCGCGGAATGCTCGAAGACACCCTCGTCGTCTGGGGCGGCGAATTCGGTCGCACCTCCTACTGCCAGGGCAAACTCGCGCGCGACAACTACGGCCGCGACCACCACCCACGCTGCTTCTCCATCTGGGCGGCAGGCGGCGGAATCAAACCCGGCATGACCTTCGGTGCCACCGATGACTACTCCTACAACATCCTCGAAAAACCAATCCACGTCCACGACCTGCACGCCACCATCCTCAACCAGCTCGGAATCGACCACGAAAAACTCACCTACAAGTTCCAAGGCCGCCAGTTTCGCCTAACAGACGTTCACGGCCACGTCGTCAAGGAGATCCTCGCATGACCGCTCACTCGATGTCCGATCCCGAAAACAATGACAGCACCCGCACCTTCGGGAAATGGGTCGCCAGCGTGCAGGAGCGCCTTTCCGCCTACCTCATCGCATCCATCGGCCACCGCGCCGACGCCGACGATGTCCTCCAGGAAATCAACCTTGTCCTCTGGCGCAAACGCGACGACTTCGAACCCGGCACCTCGTTCTGGGCATGGGCGCAACGCGTCGCCTTCTTCCAGATCATGGCATTCCACAAACGAAGGAAACGCGACCGCCTCGTCTTCGACGACGATGTCCTCCACCTCCTCGCCACCGAAGCCACACCTCTGTTAGACAACGAAACACCCGGAAACCGCCTGCAACATTGCCTCGATTCCCTCCCCGCACGCCAACGCCAGGTGATCGAAGACCATTACTACCGCCATCAATCCCTCAAGGACCTCGCCCTCTCCAACGACACCACACCCGCCGCAATCGGCCAACTCCTCTACCGCGCCCGCCTCGCCCTTCACCGCTGCATCAACCAATCCTCCGACTGACATGAACCACAGGGAAGAACACCTCATCTCCGCCTACCTCGATGGCAGCATCAGCCAGGAGGAAACGCGCACCCTCAACGCACTCCTCCGCGAGGACCCGGCACTCCGCGCAGCATTGCTCCATCAGTCCTCCATCCACACGTCACTCCAACATCTGGAAACACCGGAAACTCAAACCTCGGGGAAAACCCTCATCCCTTTCACTCCGGAAACCATCGCTGCACAACGCCCGCGCTTTCTCCGCTGGCCAGCCATCGCCGCCGCCGTCGCAGTCGTCGCCGGCCTGGCTGCCATCGCATCCAAGCGGCAACCATCCACATTCTCTAACATCGACGGGAATCTCCCCGGAACCGGCTCCCATTCGCGCCCCACCGCCGTCGAAGCATACAACAGCACCCTCGCCAATCTGCCCGAGGCAGGCAGCTTGAACCGCCCCGCAGCACGCACCGAAACAGTCAAACTCGATACCTCGGAAAAACTCAGCTACAACCAACACATCCGCCCTATCCTCTCGGAAAATTGCTTCCACTGCCACGGCCCGGACGCCGCGAAACGCGAAGGCGACATTGCCCTCCACGAACGCGAACTCGCCACCGCCATGGTCAAGGGCATCGCCCCCATCGTTCCCGGCGACTCCTCCCGCAGCGAGGCAGTGCACCGCATTTTCGACGAGGATGACCCGATGCCTCCCACCGATTCCAACCGCCATCTAACAGAGGAACAGAAGCAAATGATCAAGCGCTGGGTCGATGAAGGAGCCGAATACCAGGAACACTGGTCCTTCGTCCCGCCGCTCAAAGCCGAGCCACCCACCTTGAAAAACCCCGCCGCCATCGCGCACAACCCGATCGACCGCTTCATCCAACATCGCCTCGAAACCGAAAACCTCTCCCCTTCCCCCGAATCACCGCCCGAGGTCATCGCGCGCCGCGCCAGCCTCGCCCTAACAGGCCTTCAACCCTCCCCCGCCGCCCTGAAATCCTTCATCGAGGATTCCGCCCCCGGCGCCTACGAACGTTACGTCGACCGCCTGCTCGCCAGCGACGCCTACGCCGAGCGCATGGGCCTCTTCTGGCTCGATGCCGCACGCTACGCCGATACCGACGGCTATCAGAATGACAACGGCCGCACCAATTGGCCATGGCGCGACTGGGTCATCGCCGCCTTCCGCGACAACATGCCCTTCGACCGCTTCACCATCGAACAGCTCGCCGGCGACATGTTGCCCGGCGCGACCGAATCCCAGAAACTCGCCACCGCATTCAACCGCAACCACCGCCAGAACGGCGAAGGCGGCGCGCTCGCCGAGGAATACTTCGTGGAAAACGTCATCGATCGCGTCGAAACCACCTCCACCGTCTGGCTCGGCCTCACCACCGGTTGCGCCCGCTGCCACGACCACAAATACGACCCCATCTCACAACGCGAGTTCTATCAGTTTTTCGCCTACTTCAACAGCATCGGCGAACAGGGAATCGGCGCGGGCGTCAGCGCCAAACCGATCCTCGAAGCCGTCTCCCCGCTCCGCTCCATTCCCGCAGCGCTCCAGGCCCAAATCTCCAACGCCACAACCAACGTCCAACACCTTGAGAAATCCACACCACAACGCCTCGCCGCGTGGATCAAGGAACAATCCTCCGCCACTTCCCGCGCCCCGGAAGAATGGATCGCCGTCGAGGAATTCACCTCGGCGGAGGTCACCAACGGCCAAGGAAGGTTGATCGCGGACACCGACCACACGCTGCTCTTCGAAGGCCAGAACGTCCAACAGGTCGACTACACCATTCGCATCCCCACCCATGGAAAACCGGTCGCCGCCCTGCGCATCGATGCCCTGCCCGATCCCACCTTCGGCGCACCTCGCAAGCTCGCACGCAGCGTCAATGGCAACTTCGTCCTAACAGACCTGCGCGTCGAAGCCGGAAAGGACACCCCGCGCCCGCTCGCCGTCCGCCAGATCTCCGCCACCTATCAGCAAGCGAATTTCACCATCGACAAAGCCATCGACCGCGACCCGAAATCCGGCTGGGCGGTGTTCGGCGACAAGGTCTCCGCCGAAACCGTCAGCGCCTACGTCACCCTCGAATCCCCAACCACCGCGGAAGACTCGTTTCTCATTCTCCACCTCGACCACCGCTCGACCTACGCCGATCACAACATCGGCCGCCTGCGCCTCCATGTGAGCCGTACCGCACCGGCAGATACCAACTCCAATCCGCCCCCGGCTGCCGTTCTCGCCGCGATCCGTAAACCGGAAACATCCCGGAACGCCGAGGAAAACCGCGCGATCCACGACTACTTCGCAACACTCGATCGCGAGTTGATCACCGCCCGCGAACACCTCGCCGCACTCGAAGCCAAAGCCGCAAACGCCGGTGGCGGCCGCGTGCCCGTCATGGTGATGAGCGAAACTCCACAACCCACCCCCACCTACCTGTTAGGCCGTGGCCAGTACAACGAGCCGGACAAATCCGAAACCCTCTCACGCGGTGTCCTCAAGGTCCTCAAACCCGACGGAAAAATGCCCGCCAACCGCCTCGAACTCGCACGCTGGCTGGTCAGCCGCGAAAATCCCCTCACCGCCCGCGTCGTCGTCAACCGCATGTGGCAACACCTCTTCGGCGTAGGCCTCGTCAAAACCGCCGATGACTTCGGCTCGCAAGGCGAACTGCCCGTCAACCCGGAATTGTTGGACTGGCTCGCCGTCGAGTTCATGGCCTCCGGATGGGACGTCAAGGCCCTCTACCGCCTCATCGCCACCAGCCACACCTTCCGCCAATCATCACGTTCCAACATCGCCCTCAACGAACGTGACCCCGAGAACCGCCTGCTCGCCCGCGGCCCGCGCTTCCGCATGGACGGCTTCGCCATCCGCGATCTCGCCTTGCACGCATCCGGACTCCTCAACCCGGAACTCGGAGGCCCCCCCGTGAAACCCTATCAGCCCGATGGACTGTGGACCGCCGTATCACACGATCCCAACACCCGTTACGATACATCAAAAGGCCCAGACCTCTATCGAAAAAGCCTCTACACCTATTGGAAACGCGCCGTGAATCCCCCGCGCGAAACCATCTTCGACGCCTCCGGCCGCGAGGTCTGCAACGTGCGAAACAAAATTACCAACACCCCGCTCCAGGCGCTCGCCCTGATGAATGACGAAACCTTCATCGAAGCCGCGCGACACCTCGCACAACGCATGATCCGCGAAGGCGGCACCACTCCGGAAACTCGCCTCGCACACGGCTATCACCTCACCACCGGATACCGCGCCGACGCCGACCAACTCGCCGTCTTCATCCGCAATCGCGATCACTTCGCCGCCCACTTCGCCGCCCATCCGCAAGAAGCCAACGACTTCATCAGCATCGGTGCCTCTCCCCGCGATCCAACCATCGATCCCATCGAACTCGCCTCCTACGCCGCCGCCGCACACCTCATGCTCAATCTCGACGAAACCATCACCCTCGAGTAGCCGCCCCCCTTCGCGATTTTCCGCTGGTCTCCGGCATCCCCCACCGGTTGTCTCTTGCCATGAGCCAGCCACCTCCGCTGACGGTCGAGCATCGCTGCCGGGTTTCCGTCATCGAAAAGGAAACCCGCTGGGCCATTCAAGGAAATCTGTTAGTAAAATCCGTTGAAGGCATCCCGGACTATCAGATCCCGCTGGAATCGCTTCGCGAAATCCGACTGCAATTTGCTCCCACACGCTATCAGACGAAACGCTACGTCTGCCACCTTCACGACTCACGTGGCAAATGCGCCGCATTCCAAAGCGGCCATTATGTCGGCTTCGCGAACTTCGCGGATCGCGGGGACTCCTTCCGCAGACTCGTTCTCGCACTGATCTCCCGTCGCTTCGCCATCGGTGGCAGTTGCCGCTACATCGGCGGCACTTCGATGATCAACTGGCTTTTCCAATCCGCCATCTTCATCGGCTCCTTGTGCATGCTGGCCGCCGCCTTCTATTTCTTCTGGTCCGCCGTCGGTTGGATGGCCTTGTTCAAACTGGCGCTCATCGCTTGGCTGGTCCCCGTCGCTTGGAACTGGGTCCGCCGCAATCGACCGCAGGATTTCGATCCCGAAAACATTCCGGAGGGACTCCTTCCAGACCCACCATGACCCTGCTGCTTTTTCGGTTGGCGTGACAAAACATCGGATTTTACCCTCCGCCATGGCCATCGAAACTTACGAGGGGATTTCACCAACCATCCACCCAAGCGCATTCATCGCTGCAAGCGCGGACGTCATCGGGCGAGTCACAATTCATGAGGAATCCAGCATCTGGTACCAGGCCACCCTCCGCGGAGACATCAATGAAATCGTCATCGGCCCGCGCTCAAACGTCCAAGACAACGTGGTGATCCACCTCGCAGACGACTATGGCTGTTACGTCGGTGAACTCGTCACCGTGGGCCACTCCGCCATCCTCCACGCCTGCACCGTCAAGGATGAGGTCCTCATCGGCATGGGTGCCATCGTTCTCGACGGCGCAGTCATCGGCGAGCGCTCCATCATCGGCGCCGGAGCACTCGTCACCGGCGGCACCATCATCCCCCCCGGCTCCCTCGTCCTCGGCTCCCCCGGAAAAGTCGTCCGCACCCTGTCACTTGATGAACAGGCAAAGGTCAAATCCTGGGCCGTGAAATACGTAGGCGGCTCACGCAAATACCTCGAACGGTAACACTCATCTAACAAATTTTTTCCCGGAACATTTGACACCATCACCGCCCCTTTTCGGAAATCGAAACCTCTGCCCCGAGTGCCACATCCCATGAAAAGATCACACCCGAAGCAACTACCGGCCACTCTCTAACGGCCAACTCCCGCTCCGCTCAGAAACTCCAGTCGTGCTTGTCCAACTCGCACAAACACGCCGCGAGCAACTCGATGCACGCCGCAAGATCCTCCTTGTGGCAGCTTTCGATCGTCTGGTGAATGTGCCGCGTTGGAATCGAAACCGCACCGGCAATCGAGCCACCAGCCGTCATCCGCTGCAAACTGGCGGTATCCGTCCCACCAGCCGCCAGAATCTCCGGCTGCCACTTGATCTTGTGACGCTTCGCCACCGCTTTCATGTAAGCGACCATTCGGTAGTCACAAATCACCGAGGAATCCATCAACTTGATCGCCGCACCCTCGCCAAGCGCCGTGCAACGCTCCTGTGGCGTCGAACCCGGAACATCATACGCAATGGTCGTGTCGAGCCCGAACGAGAAATCCGGCTGCACCTGAAGCGCCGACGCCTGCGCACCGCGAAGCCCGACTTCCTCCTGAACCGTGAACACTCCGTAAAAATCGTAAGCCGGTTTGCGCTTCGTTTTCTTGAGATCACGCAGGGTCTCAATCAGAACAAAAACGGACGCGCGGTTGTCCAGGGATTTGACGTTCACACAATCCCCAAGCTCGATGAGCGGAGAATGCCGGGTCACGAAATCCCCAACCGCAACAAGCTTCTCAAGCTCCTTCTTCGGCAAACCCGTATCAATGAAGTAATCTTTGATCTGCGGCGTCTTGTTCCGCTCCTCCGGAGACATGATGTGAATCGGCTTCGAACCCATCACACCAAAAACGTCCTTCCGTCCATGAATGATCACCCGCTGGGATGTTAGAGTCTTCGGGTCGAACCCACCCACCGGATTGAAACGCACAAAGCCCTTGTCGTCGATGTGGGTGACGATGAACCCGATCTCGTCCATATGCGCCGCCGCCATCGTCTTCTTCGCGGCGGACTTTCCCTTCTTGAAAGCAATCACGTTGCCCATGTTGTCCACCCTGACCTCATCGGCGAGACCTTCCAGTTCGGCGAGGACCAGATTGCGGATTTCCTTTTCAAATCCAGGAGCGCCGGGAGCTTCGCAAATGCGCGACAACAGGGAGACGTTGATGTTCATGACCCGCGAAGGCTATCGGCACTCGGCGACGTGGCGAGAGGAAAATCCGCCGCACAGCCCCACACTGCGGGGTTGCGGCGACACCTGCCCGCGGGTTAACTTCCACCCATGAAACGATTGATTGTGGATCTGGCAACGCTGCCGGACGATGGAAAACACTTCGCCGGAGAACTCCCGAAGGAAGTGTTCGACCTCCCCCCGGACGACGCCAAACCCGTCGGCCCGCTCGAATACGACCTGCAAGTGCAGCGCTTCGGCTCCGAACTCCTCCTCACCGGCAGCCTCTCAGCCCCCTTCGAATTCACCTGCGTGGTCACCCTGCAACAATTCGTCCAAACCATCCGCCTCGACCCCGCCGCCGTCTCCCTCGAAATCACCTCCGAAGGCGAAATCGATGCCACCGAAGCCGTCCGCGAGGAAATTCTCATCCACTTCCCCATCAACCCGAGATGCGACGAAGCGGACGTCCCCATGCCCTGCGAAATCGATCCGCGATATTTAGCAGTGGACAAAACTCCCGATGATGGGCTAGCAACCCCGCCCCGCGCCGAGGGCGATGACCGATGGTCCGCACTCGACACCCTCCAGGACCTCAAGGACCAACCCTAACCAGAACAATACCATGGCCGTTCCAAAGCGCCGCCAATCCAAAAGCCGTCAGAAAATGCGCCGTGGCGCGAACCGTTGGCGTGCACCCATCCTCAAGAGCTGCTCCGAATGTGGCAGCCGCGTGCCCTCGCACATCGCATGCCCCTCATGTGGTTACTACCGTGACCGCCAGGTGCTCGATGTCGAAGCACTCTGATCCCGTTTTCGGGAAAGGACTTCAAATTACCGCGTCGGGCCCTCCCCTCGCGGTGATTTTCCGTACCCGCAAATCCCCTCCAAACCCCGCCTCTACACTATGAAAGTCGCACTGGACGCCATGGGCGGGGACCACGCCCCCGCCATCAACATCCTCGGAGCCATCGACGCCCTCCGGATGTACCCGAAAATGGAACACCTCTTCCTCGTCGGAGACCAGCCCACCCTCGAAGCCGAATCCGCAAAACACGGCCTCGACCTCACGGACCCGCGCGTCAGCATCGTCCACGCCCCCGAAGTCATCGGCATGGCCGAACCCGGCGCCAAAACCGTCCGCCGCAAAAAACTCTCGTCGATCAACGTCGCCATCGACCTCGTCAAATCCGGCACCGCCACCGCCTTCGTCTCCGCAGGAAACACCGGCGCCGCCGTCGCATCCGCCACCCTCAAACTCCGCACCCTCCCCGGCATCGACCGCGCGGGCATCGCCTCTCCCCTACCCAACGAGCACGGCATCTGCAACATCCTCGACGCCGGCGCAAACCCCGAAGCCAAACCCGAGCACCTCGTCGCCTACGCCATCATGGGCACCGCCTTCGCCCGCGGCGTCCTCGGCGTCAAAGACCCCAAAGTCGGCCTCATGTCCAACGGCGAGGAAGACGAAAAAGGCACCACCTTCACCAAGGAAACCTTCAAACTCCTCAAACAAACCCCCGGCATCCACTTCATCGGCAACGTCGAGGGACACGACCTCTTCGACACCGAACTCGACGTCGTCCTCTGCGACGGCTTCGTCGGAAACATCGTCCTCAAAAGCTGCGAAGCCACCGCCAAAGCCGTCTCCAAATGGCTTAAAACCGAAATCAAAGCCAGCCCCATCCGCATGGCCGGCGCCTTCCTCGCCAAAGGCGCCTTCAAAGCCCTCAAGGAAAAAAGCAGCTACGAAACCTACGGCGGCAGCCCCCTCCTCGGCGTCAACGGCGTCGTCATCATCGCCCACGGCTCCTCCAGCCCCCTCGCCATCCGCAACGCCATCCGCGTCGGCCTCGAAACCGTCGAAAAACAGGTCAACCCCCGCATCGAAAAAGCCCTCGCCGAAGCCGCGCTCGCACTCCCCACCACCGAATCCGCCCAAGCTTCGGAGTGATTTCCCATCCCCCGGAAATCTCAACACTCCCCGGCACCCCAACTTCCCGCTTGTCGCCCCCGCACCCCGGTTCCACTCTCGCCGCGCATGACTGAAACGTCGCCGTCCATCCCCGTCCGCATCGCCGGCACCGGCAGCTATGTTCCGGAAAAAATCCTGACCAACGCCGAACTCGCCGACCGCGTCGACACCTCGGACGAATGGATTGTCACCCGCACCGGCATCAAACAACGCCACATCGCCGCCGACGACGAATTCACCTCCCACATGGCCACCCACGCCGCCCGCCGCGCCCTCGAACAAGCCGGCATCGCTCCCGAGGACCTCGAACTCATCATCGTCGCCACCATCACCCCGGACACCCTCACCCCCGCCACCGCCTGCTACGTCCAACAAAACCTCGGTGCCGTCGGTGCCGTCGCCTTCGACATCTCCGCCGCCTGCTCCGGCTTCCTCTACGCCATGAAAATCTCCAAGCGCCTCATCTCCGACGGCGCTTTCAAGAACGCCCTCATCATCGGCGCTGAAAAACTCTCCGCCTTCGTCAACTGGGAAGACCGCTCCACCTGCGTCCTCTTCGGCGATGGCGCGGGCGCAGCCGTCCTCACCCGCGCCGAACCCGGACAAGGCGAAATCCTCGCCACCGAAATGGGCAGCGACGGCCGCCTCACCCACCTCCTCAACATCCCCGGCGGCGGCTCAGCCTGCCCCATCACCACCCAAAACGCCGGCGAACACCTCGCCACCCTCGCCATGCTCGGCAAGGAAGTCTTCAAACATGCAGTCACCCGCATGAAGGAAGCCGCCGAGAAAGTCATCGAACGCTCCGACCTCAAACCCGAAGACATCGCCTGCGTCATCCCACACCAGGCCAACCTCCGCATCATCGACGCCATCGCAGACCGCCTCGCCGTCCCCAACGACCGCGTCTTCGTCAACCTCGACAAATACGGCAACACCTCCGCCGCCGCCGTCGCCATCGCCCTCGACGAAGCAAACCGCACCGGTGCCTTCAAACGCGGTGACCACATCGTCCTCGTCGTCTTCGGCGCAGGCCTGACCTGGGCCGCCGCCGCCGTCCGCTGGTAAAACTCCCGCCTTCCGCCTCCCCCTTCCCGCCTACCGACATGCGCACCTCACCCGCCGGAATCGAGGGCATGCCACCCGGCGTCCCCCACATCATCGGCAACGAGGCCGCCGAGCGCTTCTCCTTCTACGGCATGAAGGCCGTCCTCGTCGTCTTCATGGCGCAATACCTCCACCTCATGGACGGTCGCGGCGTCACCCCCATGAACGAGGCCGAGGCCACCGCCAAATACCACCTCTTCAACGTCGCCGTCTACTTCACTCCCTTCTTCGGCGCACTCCTCGCCGATATCTTCCTCGGAAAATACCGCACCATCATCCTCCTCTCCCTCGTCTACTGCATCGGCCACGCCGCACTCGCCTGCATGGGCCTCTTCGGCCAATCCCCCTCCTGGCTCCTCGCCGGACTCGTCCTCATCGCCCTCGGCTCCGGCGGCATCAAACCCTGCGTCTCCGCCCACGTCGGCGACCAATTCGGCTCCAAAAACTCCCACCTCCTCCCCCAACTCTTCAACTGGTTCTACTTCTCCATCAACATCGGAGCCTTCGTCTCCATGCTCATCACCCCGTGGCTCCTCGAATGGTATGGACCCCACTGGGCCTTTGGCATCCCCGGCGCACTCATGCTCCTCGCCACCCTCGTCTTCTGGATCGGTCGACACCGCTTCGTCCACGTCCCACCCGGCGGCTGGCGCTTCCTCCGCGAGGCCTTCTCACGCGAAGGCCTCACCGCACTCCTCAAACTCCTCCCCCTCTACGCCTTCGTCGCCATCTTCTGGGCACTCTTCGACCAAACCGGCTCCACCTGGATCTTCCAATCCCAGGACATGGACCGCCAATTCCTAGGCTTCGAATGGCTCCCCTCCCAAGTCCAATCCCTCAACTCCGTCTTCGTCCTCTCCTTCATCCCCATCTTCACCCTCGTCCTCTATCCGCTACTCAACCGGCTCTGGACCCTCACTCCCCTCCGCAAAATCGGCATCGGCCTCTTTCTAACAGCCGGATCCTTCGCCCTCGTCGCCCTCATCCAGCAATGGATCGACGCCGGCGGAAAACCCAACATCGGCTGGCAGGTCCTGGCCTTCGCCCTCCTCACCGCCGGCGAGGTCATGGTCTCCATCGTCTCCCTCGAATACGCCTACACCCAGGCCCCACGCACCATGAAATCCTTCATCATGTGCCTCTACCTCGGTGCCGTCGCCCTCGGAAACGTCCTCGTCGTCGGCGTCAGCCACTACATCCAGATCCCCGACTCCGCCGCCAACCAACTCGAACAAGCCGTCGCCAAACTCCCCGCTGACTGGCGAAAAGACCCCCGCACCATCATCCTCCCCGGCTTCGACGGCATCACCGGCACCCAGGACGATCTCATCCAACGCCTCAAACAAGGCGAACCCCTCTCCCTCGAAATCCCCGGCCAATCCACCTTCGAAAAAGCCGCCGCCGCCATCGAGACCCGCATGAAACAAACCGGCGCACTCCCCGACGAAAAATCCGGAAACACCCTCATCCGCGGCCTCAAGGACCCCTGGGACCAACAGATCACCTATCAGATCATCAACTCCAGCACCGCCCGCATCCAAACCCCCGGCCCCGACCGCACCCCCCTCACCCCATGGGACATGGGCCTCCTCATCCAGCGCCAGGAACCCGAGCCCGACAAAAAACCCTCCTGGACCGACCGCCTCCGCCCCGAAAAACCCTGGCTCGAAACCCGCAAACAACAACTCGGCATCAAAGACCCCAAATCCACCGACGCCAACAACCCAGCCCCGCCCCGCCCCGCCTACGTCGGCGGCCAAAGCCGCCTCCAAGGAGCCGCCTACTTCCAATTCTTCACCTGGCTCATGCTAGGCACCGCCATCATCTTCATCCCCTACGCCCTCCTCTACCGCCCCCGCACCTACCTCCAGGACTAACCCCCCTCGACCAAGCCAACCCACCCATCACCCCAACAAGCAAAATCTTGGTAAAACTCCTGGAGTTTTTTGTGCGTCATCCCCCTGCACCTCCTCTACCACCCCTGCCGCCAACCAACTTCAAGATTGATCGCTGACAGCCCTTCTGATGGCGTAACGACACATGAAAATCCTATTTGCAGTCCTTGGGATACTCTCTGGAATCATTGCGGTTTCAGTTGATGTGGAAAGTAGGCACTCTTCACCCCTCGGGATCTACATCCTCGCAAGCGCCTTCGTCCTTGCCGCAGCACTCTACCAGGGTGGACAGACACCCGAGAAGTCGTTCCCCCATCTCCAAGAGGTCATTGCCGTGCTGGCCCAAGGACCGCTTCCAATGAACGAACTGCTCAAACAACTTGCCGACTTAAACCCTCAATACGAAAACAGCCCTGATTACCAGCGGGTCATCGGCGAAATGTTTGCAAACCAACATCTCATCATCCGTGGCGGCCAAGTCGACATCGCCAGTCGTGGTGAAAACACAATTCTCTGATTCATCCCCGCCACAATCCCTCCCTAACTTCAGAAATTTTCTCTAGCGGAATCATCGAGTTCAACCCTCAAACCCGCTTCCTCAAATCCCTCAAACTCCACAAAACACCCTTCGCCGCCGATCCACTCCCTCGCATCCGCCGCGCTCCATCCTTCCGCCTCGCGCCAAACCGCTCCCGTGCCCCCTCAAACGCACCGTTCACAAACGC
>SYAP01000063.1 GCA_005787565.1 Verrucomicrobiaceae bacterium
TTCCTTGAGCCGTTTCAAGGCGTCCTTCTTGACGCCGGAATACTGACTCTTCCATCGCTGGTAGGTTGCCATGCTAACCGCAATGAGCCGACAGGCTTCCTCTACGGTCTTGCCGCCGGCCAAGGCCTCTTCGGCGCTCCGTAGCTTCTTGATGATCTCCTCGGGGGTGTGTCGTTTTCTTTTCATGGGAGTCGGTGGCGCTCACGCGCCGGGACTCTCATAACTGATGGATCTGTTTTGGGGAGCATTCCAGCCTGCGGAATCGCCTACGATGAAGCCATCCGAGAAGCCATTTTCCGCAACATCATGGGAGTACAAATCCCCTTCGCATCACCCAAACTCCTATGGAGAATGAAGGAAAAAACACACCGGGAAAAAGATGCTCCGGACCTCCTTTTCCTCAGACAGCAATACGGCGACGAAATTTTTGGGGCGGAAAGATAACTCCGAAAGCCAAAGGTCGATTCTCATCAATCCTGTCACGGCTTTTTAAAACCAACATTGCCCACCTGCCTCCCTAACAAAGACCCATCACTCCACCTCAGCCTTCTTCGGCTTCTCCCGCTCCACCTGCGGCGCGGCATCCTTGCCATCCAGCACCAGATCCCCGTTCTTGTCCAAACCCTCGAACCGATCCTCCTGCTCATCCTCGCTCAACCCCTGGTGATACGGTGCCTGCTGGAACTCCTCGAAATCCACCTTGCCGTCCGAGTTCTTATCCAACGACCCCAAAATCCCCCTCAAATCCTTCGGCCCCTTGCCACCCGACCGCTCCGGCATCCGCCGATCCCCATCCGGGCGCTGCGGACGCCTCTCACCCTCAGGACCACGTGGCCGATCCTCCGGCCCACCCTTCGGCCGATCCTTCGGCGTGATCTGCCCATCCCCATCCGTATCTAACCGCTCAAACATCTTCTCCTGCCGCTCCGTCGGCAACTTCTTGAAAAACTCACCCGCCTTGAACTCCTCAAGACTGATCCCGCCACTCTTGTCCTTGTCCAACTCCGCCAACCTCGGCATCGGCGGCCCCTGCCTCCCATCCTGCGGCCGTCCCATCCGCGCAATCTCCTCACGGCTCAAATTCCCATCACCATCCTTATCAAGCCGCCCGAACAACGCCTGACGCTTCCCCTCCTCCAAATTCGAAATCCGCGGCATCGCATCAAACTCAGCACGCGAAATCAACCCGTCACCATTCGCATCCGCCCTCTTCCAAGCCTCCATCATCGCACCAGCCCCACCCGGTCCACTAGGCCCACCACTAGGCCCACCACTAGACCCACCACTAGGCACACCACCAGGTCCACCACCAGGTCCACCACCAGGTCCACCCGGACCTCCGGGACCTCCCGGCCCACCACGCCTCGGCGCCTCACCACCCGGCGGCTTACCCGGTGGCGTCGACTCGGACTCAGCCACACAAATTGCCGGAATCATCAGACCCGCAAGAAGCAAAGAAACAGGGATTGTTTTCATCATCGAATAAGGCTTGTTTAGGCCCGTTCCACGGGGCGGCCAAGGGAAAACCCCGGCATCACTCCAAAGTTTCGCACTCCCTCAAACGATTTCCACCCCACCCTTCACGCCATGCACATCCGCGACATCCTCGCCGCCCGCACCCCCTCCCTCTCCTTCGAGTTCTTCCCACCCCGCGCCACCGCCGCATGGGAGGAACTCTATCAGACTATCCGCGACCTCGAAGGCCTCTCCCCCTCCTTCGTCTCCGTCACCTACGGAGCCGGCGGCAGCACCCGCGAACTCACCCACGACCTCGTCGTCCGCATCAAGCAAACCACCTCCATCCCCCCAGTCCCACACCTCACCTGCGTCGGCCACACCGAAGCCGAAATCGAAGCCATCCTCCGCCGCTACGCCGCCGCCGGCGTCGCCAACATCCTCGCACTCCGCGGCGACCCCCCACGCGACCGCCCGGACTACGATTGGTCCGAAGGCGACTTCCGCCACGCCGCAGACCTCGTCTCCTTCATCAAAAAATTCAACGAATCCGGCCAACACCCAGACCCACGCGGCTTCGGCATCGGCGTCGCAGCCTTCCCGGAAGGCCACCCCTCCACACCCAACCGCGTCGCCGAACTCGACTTCCTCAAAGCCAAAGTCGACGCCGGCGCCGACTACATCTGCACCCAACTCTTCTTCGACAACCACGACTTCTTCGACTTCCGCGACCGCTGCTCCCTCGCCGGAGTCCACATCCCCATCATCGCCGGCATCATGCCCGTCTCCTCACTCCAAGGCATGAAGCGCATGGCAGAACTCGCCGCCGGCGCTCGCTACCCCGCCAAACTCATCCGCGCCCTCTCCCGCGCCAACGGCCAACCCGAAGCCGTCGAACGCGTCGGCATCCACTACGCCGCACAACAATGCGCCGAACTCATGGACCAATCCGTCGACGGAATCCACTTCTACACCCTCAACAAAAGCCACGCCACCCGCGAAATCTACGCCAGCCTCGGCCTCTCATCCGCCGCAGTCTGAAACTCAAAACCGCGCCCACGCCCCGCGCGGCGACCAACCTCAACGCTTCCCGCGAATATAAAGCTCCTCAGCCTGCTTCAATGTCAGGCTGAACAAATCCCCCTCGATCGGCACATCCATCGGAATCCTTCCGTTCGATGGATCCACCGGCAGCATCTCCCGCAACAACTGCGCGCTGTCAAAAGCATCCGACCGCAGCGTGATCCGGCACCCACCCTCATACTGCAACTGCCGACTCCGCCGCTCCGTCTCACGCTCCTGAAGCTCCCGCGCATCCGCAATCAGCGCGATCCGGTCAAACAACGAAAGATTCGGGTCATCCACCTTCATCTGCCGATCCTTGTTCACCTCTTTCCCAGCCTTCCGCAACGTGAAATCCGGATCATCCTCCGGCCGGTAAACCTCATCCGTCGCATCCGCCGCAGGATCAAACACCGGAGCCAAAGCCCCGGCCCCACTCGTCGCCAACCCCTTCGCAATCTCCTCCTGCGTCGGCGGCCGCGCCAGAATCTGCCCCTGCAACGTCATCAAATCCCCGGCCACCAGATCCAGATTGCTCAGCAACATCTGCCCGCCCCCGGTCTTCAACTGGAAACTCCCTTCCCGGAAATCCACACGACCATAGTTGTTGAAAACATCCACCACCGTCAACGCGCGCAACAAATGGATCCGGTCCCGCAACGTCACATAATCCTCACCATCCAAAACCACCTGCCCCTCGAAACCAATCCCCTCACCCGTATTCGTCGAACCGGATGCCCGGAAATCCCCGGAAATCGAACCCTCCACAAAATCACTCGCCGCAGCCGGAACCATCCGCTCAATCGGCATCCGCCGCAACTTCACCACTCCATCCACCACAGGCCGCTCCCCACCCTCAACCGTCAACCCGGAAAAATCCACACTCGCGGTCCCCTCGCCCAACTCCGCCTTTTCAAACGTCAACCCATCCGGAGTCACGATCACAATCATGTCAACAATCGGCAAATCCTTCAGCCAACTCTGCGAAAACGTCCCTCCCTGGAAATTCAATCGCCAACCCTGCTCCACCCGCTGAATCTTCAGCAAACTCCCATCAATCCGCCCCGCTCGCTCGAAATAGCCCCACCGCAACGTCGCATCCGATACCTCCATCGACTGCACCTTCACCTTCGAAAACTCCCGGAAAACCGCCTCACCAATCTTCGCGGACGACTCCGCATCATCAGCCCCGGCCCGCAAATCCATCTCCAACCGCGCCGCCGAAATCACCCCCGGCTCCCACACCCCGCGCAAACCGTCCAACAAACCCATCCGACACTTGATGTCCCGGATCTCCATCTCCGAAAAAAACGTCCCCTTGCCCCCACGCCCCACCACCCGCGCAATCGCCAACTCACCCTGAACCCGCTTGAATCCCTCCATCTTCACCTCCTCCGCACTGAATCCCGTTCCGATCGAACCCTCCAACCCCTGACGGAAACCTCGGCTCTCCGTACGCTTCACCAACCATACCCCCAACCCCGCAGACACAATCAGCAAGAAAATCAACAAGCGGAAACTCAACCGCAGAAAATGGAACAACGCCACCCCCTTCGTCCCACCGGACGCCATCGAATAACGCACTTGAAACCAGAACCCTTGACTCGCAACCCACTGGCTGAGCCGTTCATTGAAATTTTGCAGTTGTTCGGATTGCATGATGAAGATCCCGCGTCGCGCTGGCAGTAAATCCCCTCACCTCTTTCGACGCCAGACCAAATTTCCCCTCGCACACCCGCCCGCCATCCCCTACCACCCGGGGCGTGGAAGCCAATGACTACAAAGTCCGCCTCGAAATCTTCGAAGGCCCCCTCGACCTCCTCCTCTACCTCATCAAAAAAGATGAGCTCGACATCCATTCCATCTCCATCGAGCGAATCACCCGCCAATACCTCGACTACATCAACACCTTCAAACTCCTCAACATCGACCTCGCCTCCGAGTTCATCGTCATGGCCGCAAACCTGATGTACCTCAAAAGCCGCACACTCCTCCCCCGCGTCGACCAACCACCCGAAGAAGACGCCGAAGAGGACGACCCACGCTGGGAACTCATCCGACAACTCATCGAATACAAAAAATTCAAGGACGCCGCCGGCTTCCTCAGCCTCCGGGAAATGGAACAGGAAGGCCGCTTCGCCCACCACCCGGACCAACAAGCCCCCCCACAAGAACCCGCACCCCTCGCCGAAGTCTCCATCTTCGACCTCATCCGCGCCTTCCAAAACGTCCTCAAACGCTTCGAAGAATCACACGACTTCGGCGACATCATCGACGACCGCTACACCGTCGCCGACAAAATCGAATTCCTCCTCGACCGCTTCCAACCCGGCGAAGCCCGCCGCTTCGAAGACCTCTTCCAATCCGCCACCACCAAGGCCGAAGTCATCGTCACCTTCCTCGCCATGCTCGAATTGATGAAACTCAACCAATTCGTCGTCCGCCAGGACCAACTCCTCGGAGAAATCGTCATCGAACGCCGCTCCACACGCGACCTCACCGCCATCGAACTCGAAGAAGCAGGCATCGAGTGAAAACAAAAATGCGCGGAGAAAATCATCCCCGCGCATCCATCAAAATCCGGCGATCATGAGATCGATCAACCGAAACGGAATCGTTTATCCCAACCGGTAAACAATCCGCGCCTTGCTCAGATCATAGGGTGACATCTCCATCTTCACCTTGTCGCCCACCACCAACCGGATGAAACGCTTCCGCATCTTTCCGGAAATGTGCGCCAAAACCTCATGCCCGCTCAATAACCTCACCCGGAACATGGTCCCCGCCAAAACCGAGGAAATCTCACCCTCAACCTCCACCGCCTTGTCTTCAGTATCCTTCGTGGAACTGGTGGGAGGACCATAACGGCCCCGGGTCGGGCGGCGGGAATTGTTTGGACGTGGAGGCATAAAAATTAGGTTAGAACACGCCTCGGATCTTACACCTTCGACGCGCGCGGCTTTTAGCCAAAACCCTCCGCGGAAGCAATCCCAAAAACGTCAGAACCACCCATCACACCCAAAACCAACCCACTCAATCCTCTTCAAACTTCCGCGCGATCAACTCACCCAACGCCTCAAGCGCCGAATCCGCATCCGCTCCCTCCGCACTCACCGCAATCACCGAGCCATGGCCCGCAGCCAACATCATCAATCCCATGATGCTCTTCCCGTCCACTTCCTCACCATCCTTCTCCACAAATATATCCGCCTGAAACCGGTTCGCCGTCTTCACGAACTGCGCCGCTGGGCGTGCATGAATCCCGAGCTTGTTGAGAATGATGAAATCTTTGCGAGGCATGACAAAATTGGCGGTGGCCGGGCGGACTCTAGGAACACCAGCCCACCACTCCAAGGCAAAAGTTCTGCCGCCATTTCTCCTCACTTTCAAACACCTCGCCCCCTCACACCACCCCACACTTATACCAAATCCGCCAATCTTTCCGATCCATCCCATCCTTCCAAGCCTAAAACAGCCTTCCGGCTTGCATCTTTCCGGCCATCACCAAATCCTTCGCGCCCCATGAGCCGTTTAGTTGGAAAAGTCCTCGTCGCCCAAGGCGGCGGTCCCACCCCCGTCATCAACCAAAGCATCGTCGGCGTCGCCCTCGAAGCCCGCAAATTCAGCCAGGTCACCTCCATCTACGGAGCCGTCCACGGCGTCCGCGGAATCATCGAGGAAAACTTCGTCGATCTCACACGCGAAACCACCCACAACCTTCAACAAGTTGCCGATACCCCTTCCTCCGGACTCCTCTCCACCCGCGACAAACCCGACGAGGAATACTGCGCCCGCATGTTCAAAGTCATGCAGGCACACGACATCCGCTACTTCTTCTACGTCGGCGGAAACGACTCCTCGGACACCGTCCGCATCGTCAACGAACAGGCAAAAGCCGCAAACTACGAACTCCGCGCCATCCACATCCCCAAGACGATCGACAACGATCTCATGGAAAACGACCACTGCCCCGGCTTCGGCTCCGCAGCCTGCTACGTCGCCCAGGCCTTCATGGGCGTCAACCTCGACAACCGCGCCCTCCAAGGCGTCTACGTCGGCGTCGTCATGGGCCGCCACGCCGGATTCCTCACCGCATCCTCCTCACTCGCCCGCAAATACGTCGATGACGGCCCACACCTCATCTACGTCCCCGAACGCCACTTCATCGTCGAAAACTTCCTCGCAGACGTCGACCGCGTCTACAAAAAGCACGGCCTCTGCACCATCGCCGTCTCCGAAGGCATCTCCGATGCCGATGGCGTCCCCATGATCTCCCGCCTCATGGGCGAAGAACGCGACTCCCACGGCAACCTCCAACTCTCCGGCACAGGCGCACTCGGCGACCTCCTCGTCCAGGAAATCAAAAAAGGCCTCGGCATCAAACGCGTCCGCTCGGACACCTTCGGCTACCTCCAACGCTGCTTCATGGGAGTCCGCTCCGAGCGCGACGCCCACGAAGCCCGCGAAGTCGGCGAAAAAGCCGTCCAATACGCCATGTGGGACAACGTCGACGGCTCCGTCGTCATCCGCCGCCCCGTCCTCAACTACAGCGTCGACTACGAACTCGTCCCACTCGAAGCCGTCGCCGGCAAAACCCGCCACATGCCCGACGACTTCATCAATGCCGAAGGCAACGGCGTCACCGAAGCCTTCCACCACTACTGCCGCCCACTCCTCGGCTCCGCCCTCCCCGAGTCCCACCGCCTCCGCGCCCCCTCCGTCCCCAAAATCCTCCACAAGTAACCCCTCCCCAAAACCCAAACCCAAAAAACCCAAACGCCCCGTCCCGCACCCCGCGGCACGGGGCGTTCCCTTTCCACCCATCTCTGATCACAGGAGACACAAATTGAACAAAATTACTTGTGATCCCCCCACCCGCTTCATCGCCCAACCAACCCCTCCACCCTCCGCCTCCACTACCTGAACGGAGGATGCTCCGGCATCACAAACGGATGAATCGACCCATCCTGCCTCGGAATCAGCAACAGAAACCTCCGATACTCCGCCTTCGCAGGCCACCGGGTGTCACAAAAAACCGACCACCCCTCCCCCTCTGCACGCGCCAACGTGATCTGCGCCATCCCCGGCTCCTGGTCCACCCCCGGAACCACCACCTCAGCCTCCCCCGGCCCCACCTGCACCGCCTTCCCGCCAAACTTCCCTCCCACCTTCGCCGTCGTGAAATTCTGCACCAGAATGCTCCCCGCACCGAACCGCCCCGCACTGCTATCCAAAACCACCACCCGATACGGCCGCTTCACCCCGCCTGATGCATCCGCAATCAACACCGCCGTCCCCGTCCCCGAAGCCGGAATCCTGAACTCATGAAACGGCACCACCTCCATCGCCTCCCCCACCGCCACCGGCGGCCCGTTGAAACCATTCGAAACCGGCGGCGTCGGATCGATCCCCAACGCCAGTTCACGCGACCCGAACCCCAACCCATCCGTTAGAAAAGCCGACGAAACCGAAAGCCTCCAGCGCGCCACCCACCCGTCCTCACCCTTCTCTAACAAAATCAACTTGTCCGCACCCGCTGCCACATCCACACACAACAACCGCACCTCGTTCGCCCACTTCCGAGGAGCCTCACCAAGGACCACCCCGTGGCCAAACACCACCATCACCAACGGAACCAAAACCCAAAAACATCGTCTCATCATAAAATCAAATCGGTTGAAAATCACACCTCCCCACGCGGCAGCCATCGGAACGAAACCATCTCGAACCTCCGCCCGAACAACCGGTTCACCGCCCCCTTCAAATCCGCCCGCGCCACATCCGCCTCATCCTGCGGATCCACATACTCCGGCAACCGCTGGAAAATCGCCTCGCACCACTCCTCCGCGATGATCTTCCCGCCAGCATCCTTCGCCGATCCATACCCGCGAACCCGAAACGTATCACCCCGCGGCGAAAGCTGGTTCGCCACCGGTGCCAGCACATCCGCCTGCATCAAATACCCCGGAATCCCCGCAGACCTCGCCATCCCGCCACCCGCATCACCCAACCCAGCCCCCGGCAAATTCCCGAAATCACCCGCACCAGCCACACGCCCAGGACCCTTCAACGCCTCATTCAAACCCACCCCCTCGATCGCCGCCTGCACCGCCCCCATCCACTGCTCATCACCAGAACCTCCCGGCCGCCGGTTCAGAAAATCCCCCAACGACAAAAACGGCCCCCGCTTCCTCACCTCCTCCACGATCTCCCCCGCCAGCTCATCCAGCGCATCATCATCCAACTCACGATACCCCGACCACTGCTCCACCTCCGTCGGCTGCGCCAAAGGCTTCGCCCAGTCGGCCTGCGAGGATCTTCGTCGAGCCGTAAACGGTTTCGATTTGAGCCAACGGCAAGCGCAAGCCCTCAAAGCCCTCGAAGAAATCGCCAAGGCTAGCGTCGCCCGGATCGGTTGACGAA
>SYAP01000064.1 GCA_005787565.1 Verrucomicrobiaceae bacterium
AAGTTGAGTAATTTGAGAGGACACCGAGGCTTCGCCCGCCAAGCACGCAGAGCCGCCAGAGGTGTGATAGGAGGTTTTGAGAAGCGACCACATGGCGGCAAGGGGGGATCGATTGGTGCTGCGGAAAGGTTGTTGCGAGCCGGTGTTGTTGCTCATGGTTGTTGGGATGTCGGGTGTGCTGACGGGGGATGGTCATTACCCGTCAACCAGCAGATGCGGATTTCCGGCTCGAAACGGATCAGGATCATTTTGATTGGTGGGTGGAGAGCCAGATGGGGGGGAGCCGTTGGGATAGTTTGAAGCGTGGCCATGCGGAAGAGCCTGGCAGAAGAGGCTTCGCTCGGTTCTTTGTTGGTCCATTCGCGTGCCGACGAGACCCTACTTCGCTGAAGCTACGAAGGGCAGTCTGTCGGCGTGCCCAGGGGGGCTAGGAGCGGAGGGTTTCGAAGACCCGGTGGGAGAAGTAGCGTTCCATGCGGTCCGGGAAGACGGTGACGATGTTGGTGTTTGGGCCGAGTTTGCGTTTGGCTTGGAGGGCGGCGGCGAGGTTGAGGCCGGAGGAGGGGCCGACGGGGAATCCGAGTGCCCAGAGGCGGCGGGTGAGGTTGAGGCATTCGTCTTCGTGAATGGAGAGTTCCTCGATGTGGTGGCCGTGGGGGCCGGCTTTCCAATCGGCGTAGAGGGCTGACAGGCATTCGACGACGCCGGGGACTTCCTTGCTGAAGGCGAGGGAGCAGCACTCGGCGTTTCCGCCGAAGGCGGTGCCTTCGCGGGGGATGGCGGCGAAGGCGCGGACGGGGCATCCGGCGTCGTTGAAGGCTTCCCATAGTCCGCGGAGGGTTCCGCCAGTGCCGATGCCGCTGACGACGGCATCGACGCAGCCGCCATCGATTTGTGAGAGGATTTCGGGTCCGGTGAAGAGGCGGTGTGCTTCGGTGTTATCGGGGTTTTCGAACTGGCAGGCGGGAAACCATCCGTGTTCCGCGGCGGCGGCGGTGGCGGCGTGCATTACGGAGGACATGCCGCCTTCGACTCGGCAGACCTGGCCACCGAAGGCGCGGATCATGAGGCTGCGTTCGTTGGTGGCGGAGGAGGGGATGAAGGCGCGGAAGTGGTAGCCCATTTGGGCGCAGGCGAGTGCGAGGGCGATGCTGGTTGAGCCGCTGGAGGCCTCGACGACGGTATCGCCGGGTTTGAGGATGCCGCGACGTTTGGCTTTTTCGAGGATGTGGCGGGCGATGCGGTCTTTGGTGGAGCCGCTGGGGTTGAGGAATTCGAGTTTGCACCAGATGGGGCCGAGTTCCGCGTCGAGGGTGATGGGGACGAGGGGTGTGGCGGCGATGCGGTTGAGGAAGAGGCCGGTGGGGGTTGGCAAGGTTTCCGTGATCATGGCGTGGGTGCTGTGGGCTGAGAAGGGTGCGGTTCAGATTGGTTTCTGATAGAGTCCGCGTTCGAGGATGATGGGTGCGACGCCGGGAGGGAGCCATGGGTGATTAATGGCACCCTTAGCGAAGGATTCGCGGATGGCGGTGGCGGATGCGGGGTGGTCGCCGGGGACGATCTGATAGATCATGTTTTTCCTAGGTTCGGGGATTTCTCCATCGCGGGCGAGAATGATGAAGTCGACGGTTTTGGCGAGGTGGTCGATGTTTTTCCAGGTGGGGAGTGCCTTCCATTGGTCGCCGCCGAGGATCCAGTGGAGTTGTGCGTTTGGAAACTGCGAGGCGACGGCGTCTGCTGTTAGATAAGAATAGGATGGGTCGTCGCGGAGGATTTCCTGATCATCGATGACGGCCCATGGTAGGTGGCGGGTAGCGGCTTTGAGCATGTCGATGCGGTCTTGGGCGTTGCTGATGGAGCGGCCGAATTTGTGTGGGGAGATCTGGCAGGGGATGAAGCGGACCTGATCGAGGTTGAGGGCGTCGCGTGCGGCGGTGGCGAGGTTGAGGTGGCCGAGGTGGATGGGATCGAAGGTTCCGCCGAAGAGGCCGATGCGTGCGGGCTCATTCATGGTGCCTCCTTGCGTGTTCGCGATAGGCGGCGGGGGGGAGGCCGACGGTGGCGCGGAATTGGCGGGTGAAAGCGGTTTGATCGCCGTATCCGCATTCGAGGGCGATTTCCGCGACGGGGCGGCGGGTGGTGGTGAGGAGTTGGGCGGCGTGTTCGATGCGGGATTTGCGGATGAATTGAGAGGTGGTGAGTTGGAAGACGCGGCGCATGCGGCGGTCGAGTTGGGAGGGGGAAAGGCCTGCGGTGGCGGCGAGGTCGTTGGGTTTCAGGTCGTCATCGAGGTGGTTCTGGATGTGGGCGACGATGCGTTGGACGCCGGAGAATTCGACATCTTCCTCGCGGGGTGCGCCGAGGTCGCGGGAGATGGAGGCGACGCCGATGACGTTTCCTGCGGCATCGTGGAGGGGGACTTTGGTGGCGAGGTACCAGCCGAGCGAGCGATCGCGGTTGGTGACGAGTTCGAGGCGGTCGGAGAGTTCGCGGCCGGTTTCGAGGACGGAGATGTCCTGGTCGCGGTAGGCTTCGGCGAGGTGGGCGGGGAAGAAATCCTCGGCGCGTTTTCCTAGCAGTTTCTTGGGGTCATCGAGGCCGATGCGTGCGGCGAAGGCCATGTTGGCGGCCTGATAGCGGCGATCGCGGTCTTTGAGGCAGAAGACCACGTCGGGCAGGTGTGCGAAGAGTCGCTCGCAGAATCGCGGTGAGGCGACCCGGTCGAGGAAGGCGATGTGGGCAGGCATGCGGGAGAGGAAAGTCCGATATTGTGCCACTAGGGATGCGTCCGGCGTCGGGATCGGTCAAGACAGCCGTGCGATTGTGAAGAAATGAATTCCAGCCGATTTTCCGAGCGACTTGCGCGATTGAATGCTTCACCGAAGGATGATGGGTTGTTGGCTGGTGAGGCGGTTGGGTTGGCTGGGGAGTTGTTGGATGCGGCGAGGGCGGTGGAGGGGATTGCGGAGAAGCGGCAGGGTGCGCAGATGGCGCGGATGATGCGGGATCCTGCGGGGAAGGCGTTCACTTTGGCGATGGCGGATCAGGTGTTTCGTCCGCCGACGGTGCGGCGGTCGGCGGCGAGGTTCCGTGATTTGTTGGCTGGGTATGGGGTGCCGGATTATCTTTCGCTGCCGGAGCGGGTGGCGATGCGGGTGGGTGCGGCGGTTTCCGCGGTGTTGCCTGAGGTGGTGATGCCGGCGGTGACGGCGGCGATGCGGATGCAGAGTGAATCGGTGATTCTGCCGTCGGAGGATGAGAAGTTGAAGCCGCTGTTGCGGAAGCGTCGTGAGGCGGGGATGCGGATGAATTTGAATCAGCTGGGTGAGGCGATTCTAGGTGAGGATGAGGCGGAGAAGCGGATTGCGGCGGTGATCGGGCGGATTGAGAGTGAGGATTGTGATTATCTATCAGTGAAGATTTCGGCGATTTTCAGCCAGATTCATCTGGTCGGGAGTGATGAGACGGTGGATCGGATCGCGGAGCGTTTGCGGAGGTTGTATCGGGCGGCGATGGCGCATCCGAAGGGTGGGCGGGCGAAGTTTGTGAATCTTGATATGGAAGAATACCGGGATTTGCATCTGACGTGCGAGGTTTTCCGGCGGGTGTTGGATGAAGATGAGTTTTTGAAACTGGAGGCGGGGATCGTGTTGCAGGCATATCTTCCGGAGTCGTGGCCGGTGCAGCGGATGTTGAATGATTGGGCGCGGGAGCGGGTGGCGAGAGGTGGGGTGGGAATCAAGATCCGGATTGTGAAGGGGGCGAATCTTGCGATGGAGAATGTGGATGCGGAGTTGCATGATTGGACGTGTGCGCCTTATGGGACGAAGGAGGAGGTGGATGCGAATTTCAAGCGGATGTTGCATGAGGGGTGCAGGCCGGAGAATGCGGCGGTGGTGCGGCTTGGTGTGGCGAGCCATAACTTGTTTGATATTGCTTATGCGTTGCTATTGCGGGCGCGGGAGGGCGTGGAGGAGAGGGTTGAGTTTGAGATGTTAGAAGGGATGGCGAATCATCAGGCGAGGACGGTGCATGGGGTGGCGGGCGGGCTTTTGCTGTATGCACCGGTGGTGGCGCGGGATGATTTCCACAGTGCGATCGCGTATCTGATGCGGCGGTTGGATGAGAATACGGCGGAGGAGAATTTCCTGCGGCATTTGTTCGGGATGAAGCAGGGTGATGCCTCGTGGGAGGATCAGAAGGGGCGGTTTTTACGGGCTTGTGCGATGAAGGATGAGGTGGCTGCGGGACCGAGGCGCTTGCAGGATCGGGCGAGCGAGGTGCCTGTGGCATTGCCTTTGGATGCGGAGTTTCACAACGAGGCGGATACGGATTGGTCGCTTTCTAACAATGTGAAGTGGATTCGTGGATTGGTGAAGGAGATGGATGGGCGTGGGGCGGTGCGGATACCGTTGGTGATTGATGGGGTGGAGGTGGATGGAGAAATGGAGGGTGAGTGTGTGGATCCATCGCGGCCGGGAGTGGTGAGGGGGACGCATGGTTTGGCGGGGATGGGGCAGATCGAGCGGGCGTTGGTGGCGGCGGTGGAGGCGCGTGGGGAGTGGCAGGCGTTGGGGTTTGACTGGCGTGCGGCACTGTTGCTGCGGTGTGCGGCGGAATTGGCGGCGAGCCGTGGGGAGGCGATTGCGACGATGGTGATGGATGGTGGGAAGGCAGTGGCGGAGGCGGATGCGGAATTGTCCGAGGCGGTGGATTTCGCGAACTACTATGCGCGCCGTATGGAGGCGGATGGAGCGGAGTTGGTGCCGTTCGGGACGGTGCTGGTGACGCCTCCGTGGAATTTCCCGCATGCGATTCCTTGCGGTGGAATTCTGGCAGCGCTGGTGGCGGGGAATACGGTGATTTTGAAGCCGGCACCGGAGACGGTGAGGACGGCGTGGGTGATGGTGAATGCGTTGTGGCGCGCGGGGATTTCGCGGAAGGTTCTGCAGTTTGTGCCGTGTCCTGACAATGAGATCGGGAAGGCGCTGGTGACGGATGGAAGGATTGGCGCAGTTGTTCTAACAGGCGCTTATGAGACTGCGCGGATGTTTCTTTCGTGGAAGCCGGAGTTGCGGTTGTTTGCGGAGACGAGTGGCAAGAATGCGTTGATTGTCACGGCGGCGGCGGATCCGGATCAGGCGGTGAAGGATTTGGTGAAGAGCGCGTTCGGGCATGCGGGGCAGAAGTGTTCGGCGGCATCGCTGGCGATTCTTGAGGCGGAGGTTTATGATCATCCGGGATTTTTGCGGCAGTTGAGGGATGCGGCGGCATCATTGGTGGTGGGTGAGGCATGGCGTTTTGATACGACGGTGCCGCCGGTGATTCGTGAGCCGGGTGAGGCGTTGAAGCGTGCGCTGACGACGCTGGAGGAGGGTGAGTCGTGGTTGTTAGAGCCGCGGGAGGTGGATGGGAATCCGTGTTTGTGGACTCCGGGGATCAAGCTTGGGGTGAAGGCGGAAGGGTGGTTCCGACGGACGGAGTGTTTCGGGCCGGTTTTGGGGTTGGTTCGGGCGGAGGATTTGGCGGATGCGATCCGGATCCAGAATGACTCGGAGTTTGGACTAACAGGCGGGATTCATTCGTTGGATGCGAAGGAGATCCGGCGGTGGCGTGATGAGGTGGAGGTTGGGAATGCTTATATCAATCGCCCGATCACGGGGGCGATTGTGCAGAGGCAGCCGTTTGGTGGGTGGAAGCGGTCGTGTTTCGGGCCGGGGGCGAAGGCTGGGGGGGCGAATTATGTGGCGCAGTTCGGGGTTTGGGAGAACCGGCATGCGCCATTGGTGCAGGGTGTGGTTAGTCCGGAGGTGTTAGGGCGGTTGGGGTTGATTTGCGGGAAGATCGGGGATGGGGCCGGGTTGTTGCGGGATATTGCTGGGAGTGATGCCCATTGGTTGGCGGAGGAGTTTTTGGTGGATCATGATCCATCGGGTTTGAGGTGTGAGGCGAATGTTTTCCGGTATCGGCGGTTCAAGCGGGCGCTGATCCGGGTGGGTGAGGATGTTTCGGAGGTGGAGGTGGCGCGGTTGATTCTGTTTGCGACGGCTGCGGGGATTCCGTTTGCGGTTTCGGGCGGGCGGAAGAAGGGGTGGGAGAAGGATTTGGGGATCGAGTGGTTTGAGGAGTCTGAGGAGTCGTTGTTAGCCCGGTTGATGGGTAGGCATTTTGATTTGCTGAGGGTGCCTGGAGCATCGGCAGCGGTGAAGGTTGCGGCGGTGGAGTTGGGGATCCGGCTGCATGATGGTGGTGTGGTTTGGAATGGCC
>SYAP01000065.1 GCA_005787565.1 Verrucomicrobiaceae bacterium
CGCCGAAGAACTTTCCACGCTTTCGAATGCTCGCCATAGCCTTGGCAACAGATTGGCAACATTTCCATGAGATTCAACAACAACATGAATAACTTTTAATGACCTATAATCAACCACTTACGAAGAATCCGTTGAAAAATAAGGATTGAACAAAGATTCACTGGTTCGAACCCAGTATCGCGCACCATTTCTTTTTCTGTCAGTTGGAAGATCCCGGTTGATTGATTTAGGGAATTTGCGGTTTGCATAAGGGTGATGGTGGGATTTGCATTCGCGAATGAATGTGGCCCCTCCGGATGCTGGTGAACTGGATGCGTTGATCCGGTTGTTGGATGATGAGACGCCGGCGGTGCGGACGCGGGTGGCGGAGCGGTTTGCGTTGTGCGGGGGGGATTTGAGCGAGTGGCTGGCATCGGGCACGCGGAGTCTGACGGATGGGGAGCGGGATTTGTTAGGGGAGATGTTGCGGCCGGGGAGGCGGATGATGTTGGAGCGGGAGTGGGTGATTCCTTCGGGCGGGGCGGCTGCGTTGAGGGAGGATTGGGAATCGTTCGAGGCGTTGTTGCGGGTGTTGTCGGATTTTCTGCATGACGGGGTGACGTTGCGTCAGCCGTTGTCGGACGCGTTGGATTTGCTGGCGGAGGATGCGTTGGGGGCGGGGGTGGTGGATGAGAACGGGTTGCGTTCTTTTTTGTTCGAGAGCGGGCGTCTGGCAGGGAACCGGAAGGATTACTATGATCCCCGTAATTCGGATCTGGCGTGGGCGGTTGCGGAGGGTTTGTCGAATCCGTTAGGGTTGTGCCTGGTTTACATCCTGGTGGCGCGGCGGATGAATCTGGAGGTGGAGGGTGTGAATTTCCCGGGGCATTTCCTGTGTCGGATCCATCAGGAGGGGTTTCCGATCATTGTGGATTGTTTCGACAAGGGTCGGTTGCATTTGCAGGCGACGCTGGTGGAGGCGGGGAGTGATTTGGACAAGGCGCAGCGTGCGTCGATCCGGAGCACGGCGGATCCGGGGACGATTTTGGTGCGGTTGTTGAACAATCTGGCGTCGGCGTTGAAGGAGCGGGGGCAGGGGGAGGATGCGGAGTTGGTTTCGCGGCTGCGGGGGACGCTGGGGGAGTGAGATTTACCAGATGCCTTGGGTGGTGAGTTGTTTGAGGGCGGCCTGGGCCCAACCGCGGTTGGCGGCGGGGGATGCGGGGGAGGGGTGGAGGATGCGGCCGAGGGTGGCGGTGGGGGCGGAGGATTCGGCGGCGCGGCGGAGGCGTTCTCCGGCGAAGCCGCCGACGCCGATGAGGTACGAGGGTTTTAGTATTTCGAGGACTTCGGCGAGGTGGGTGAGGCAGGCTTGTTCGACGGGTGCCATTTGGGTGGCGGAGAGTTTGTCCGGGGTGATGTTTGCGCCGGTGGCGCTCATCCAGACGAGGGGGCAGTAGTTGAGGACGAAGTGGTCCTGGAAGAAGTCGTGGGGATTGGGGAAGCGGTCGGCGAAGAGGCCCCAGAGGCGTTTGCCGCTGACTTCGGAGCGGGTGCAGGCGAAGCCATCGACGGGGCGTTTGGGGTGTTCGTTGGCGGGTTTTCCGACTTTGGCGGAGATGCCCATCCAGTCGCGGACGGCGGAGATTTCGCCGAAGGGGACGCCGGTTTGTGCCATACCGAAGGGGCCGGGGTTCATGCCGAGGAAGACGACGCGTTTTTGGCCGGAGCCGTAGCGTTGGAGGTATTGTTCGTGGGGTTTGCGGGCGTAATCGAGGGGCTGATAGACGTGGGCGACGGGGGCGGAGAATTCGAGGCCGTGGAGGGCTTTGACAAGTCGGCGGGATGAGGCGACGAGGGGGTCGGTTTTCATGAGGCGGGTGGGGAGGGGTTGTTTGGAAGTGCGTAGAGTCCGGCGGATCGGCTGAGGCTCCATGCGGTGAGGCAGGCGAGGGCGAGGGGGATAGTGAGGGCGAGGCCGAAGAACTCGATGCCGAGGAGTGTGGAGGCGATGGGGGTGCGGGTGGCTGCGGCGAAGATGGCGACCATGCCGAGGGCGGCGGTGAGATCGAAGGGTGCGCCGAAGGTGGTGGCGATGGTATTTCCGAGTGCTGCGCCGATGAAGAGGAGGGGGGTGACTTCGCCGCCTTTGAAGCCGGTGGTGACGACGGCGAGGGTGAAGAGGGTTTTCCATAGCCAGGCGATGGGGGAGGCGGTGGGGCCGTGGAAAAAGGCGGGGAGGGTGGCGGCGGAGGGGTGTTCCGCGAGGATTCCGAGGCCGAGGTAGTCGCGGTTTCCCATCAGGAGGACGAGGGCGATGACGAGGGAGCCGCCGGCGAAGGCGCGCCAGCCGGGGTGTGGAAGAAGGCGGGTGAGTTGGCGGGTGAGGGTGTGGGAGGCGAGGACGAAGGCATCGGCGACGGCGGATGCGGCGAAGGCGACGAGTGCGATGATGCCGAGGAGTTTGAGGTCCCAGTGGAGGGTGGCGGAGACGGTGTAGTGGAGGTGTTTCGCGCCGCAGGCGAGGCAGGTGAGGTGGGCGAGGGAGGAGGCGAGGAGGCAGGGGATGAGGGCGGTGAGTTTGCGGTGGTTTTTTCCGAGGACTTCGAGGGCGAAGATGGCGCCGGCGATGGGGGCACCGAAGACTCCGCCGAAGCCGGCGGCGACGCCGGACATGAGGATGGTTCTAACGGTTTCGGGTTTGGTGTGGAAGTTGCGGGCGAATGCGGCGGCGATGCCGCCGCCGATCTGGAGGGCGGTGCCTTCGCGGCCGACGGAGGCACCGAAGAGGTGGCTGGCGAGGGTGCTGAGGAAGATGAGCGGGGCCATGCGGCGGGGGACGCCGGAGGTGGGTTGGTGGATTTCCCGGAAGATGTGTTGGTTTCCGCCGTTGGCGGCGCGGCCGATTTTCTGATAGATGGAGGCGATGGCGAATCCTGCGGATGGGAGGAGCCAGAGGAGCCATGGGTGGGCGAAGCGGAGGCGGGTGACGGCGTCGAGCGACCAGAGGAAGAAGGCGGAGGCTGCGCCGACGGCGGCGGCCATGGCGATGATGGCAGCGGTGGCTGGGAGGGGTGCCGCCCAAGGTGGCCGTGGAGCCGCAGGCCGGGTCATGGCTTCAGCGTTGGTTGAAGCGAGCCATTTCGCGTTGTGCTTCGCGGAGTTCGACCTGGTTCTTGAGGTCGTGGCGTTGGTCGGCGTGGGTTTTGCCTTTTCCGACGCCGATTTCCACTTTGACGCGGCGATTTTTCCAATACATGCGGAGGAGTGGGAGGGAGCAGCCTTTGATGGCGGTGGCTGCGGCGAGTTTGAGGATCTCGCGTTTGTGGAGGAGGAGACGGCGGGGGCGTTTGGCGGTGTGGTTGAACCATTCGCCGGCGGTTTGCCAGGGTTGGATATCGCAGCCGTAGAGGAAGATCTGGTTGCCTTCGACGCGGGCGAAGGCGTCCGAGACGTTGATTTTCCCGGCGCGGATGGATTTGACCTCGGTGCCTTTGAGTTCGAGTCCGGCTTCGTATTTGTCCAGGATGTGGAAGTCGCGGCCGGCCTTGCGGTTGGTGGCGATTTCGGAACTCATGGGTGCAGCCGACGATGGGCGGTGCTCAAGGAGCGACCGGGTCTTTTTCGATGAGCTTGATTTTGCCCTCGATGATCTCGGTCAGTGCGATGTCCGCAGCGCCCATGGTGGGGCGAGTAGGGATGAGCGGGGAGCGCCCGCTGTTGAGTTGCCGGACACGCTGGGAGACCAGGTTGACCAAGACAAGGGGGTCGGTGACGATTTCAGAAGCCTTATCAACAAGATCACTTTTCATGGGTAAACCGGGAAATCGCGAATGGGGCCTCGCCTGCTGGAACGGGATGACGTTTTCTGGAAGCTGGGACGGGGCTTGATCGCTCAAAACAATGGTGGGCGGAACCGGCAGGAAAGCCGGGAGAGGGGGTAAAATCAGGGAATGGGGTCTCGGGCAAGCCCAATCTGAGTTGGGAGGGAGATTTTTTTGAAAAAGGGGGGAGGAGTCAGGAGAGGAGGTCGATGCCGAAGCGGCGGAGGATGAAGACGGTGGCCCAGAAGAATCCAGCGGTGAGGAGGCAGTTGACGGCGAGTGCTGGCCAGAAGGTCCAGCCGTTTCGCATCATCCATGGGAGGATGAGAAACATGGGGAGTGTGGGGAGGACGAACCAGAAGGTGCTTTCGGCGTGATTGGCGATGCGGGTGGGCGTTTGGCCGCCGGAGTGCATCCAGATCATGGCGAGGAGGGAGGTGAGGGGGAGCGCGATGAGGAGTGCGGAGAGTCTGTCGCTGACGAGCTGGATGCGGGTGACGACGACGATGATGCCTGCGCTGAGGAGGAGTTTGACGATGTCGAAGGCGGAGAAGGCGAAGACTTTGTCCCAGGGGATGCGGTTCATGGCGTGGCGTCGACGGGGTGTGAGGGGCGGTCAGTCGGGGCGGGCGATGGATTTTTCGAGTGCTTTGACGCGTTCGATGAGTTTGGGGAGGCGGCGGACGTGGGCCTGGAGTTTCATTTCCTCGCGCATGGGGAGGGCGGGTTTTCCGGCGTAGGTTTCGTCGCCTGGGACGCTGGCGGTGACGCCTGCGCGGCCGATGAGGGTGGCGCGATCTCCGACGGTGACGTGGCCGCCGACGCCGGCTTGGGCGGCGACGGTGACGTAATTGCCGAGTTTGGAGCTACCGGCGAGGCCGCTTTGGGAGACGACGAGGCAGTGGGAGCCGATGACGACGTTGTGGGCGATTTGGACGAGGTTGTCGATTTTGGTGCCTTGACCGATGACGGTTTTGCCGAAGCGGGCGCGGTCGATGGTGGAGTTGGCGCCGATTTCAACGTCGTCGTTGATTTCGACGATGCCGACCTGGTCGATTTTGATGTGTTTTCCTTCGTGGAGTTCGTAGCCGTAGCCATCGGAGCCGATGACGCAGCCGGGTTGGAGGATGACGCGGTTGCCGATGCGGCAGCGTTCGCGGATGGAGACGTTGGCCATGATGCGGCAGTCGTTTCCGATGGTGACTTCCTCGCCGATGACGGCGTTGGGTCCGATTTCGGTGCCGTCGCCGATGGTTGCGCCGGTCATGATGACGGCACCGGGGTGGATGCGGACGTTGGTGGGATTGAGGATTGCGCCGGGTTCGACGATGGCGCGGGGGTGGATGCCGGGTTGGAGTTCGCGGGTGCCTGTGGAGAAGTGTCTGACGACGGCGGCGAAGGCCAACGATGGGTTGGCGGCGGAGATGAGGGCGGTGGCTTGGGGCCCGGCATTGATTCCGGGTGGGAGGATGACGACTCCGGCGCGGGTTTCGAGGAACTGTGCGCGGTATTTTTCGTTACCGAGGAAGCTGACTTCGTCGGGCCCCGCCGCATCGAGCGCGGCGACGCCGTGGAAGGAGAGGTCCGGGTTTCCTCTGACGAGTTGGCCGCCCGTCAGTTGAACAAGCGCCTCAAGCGAGAGTGCGAAGGCCAAGGTGGCTGCGGGCGAGGGTTTCGATTACTCGGCACCGTCGGCAGGGACGCCGGGAGCGGGTGCGACGGGTGCTTCCGGGAGTTCCGGAGCGGGTTCGCCTTCGGCTGGGAGGGATTCGGCAGGAGCGTCCTTGTTGAGGTCCTTGAGGAGGCCGGCGGTGATGTCGGTGGCGTCCTTGGTGTAGAGGAGGAATGGGACTTGTGAGGTGCTGAGTCCGGATTTGTCGAAGACGTAGTCGTAGTCATCGGTTTTGGCCTGTTCTTCGACGAGTTTGCGGATTTCCTCGAGGATGCCCTTCATGCGTTGGACCATTTTCTCGTTGAGGGCCTGGTTGCGGCGCTGGAGGAATTCGCGGCGTTCGCGGTCGAGGGCGATGCCTTCCTGTTGTTGCATCTGCCAGTCTTTGAAGAGCTGTTGTTTGCGGGAGTCGTTGATGGCGGGATCGTCGAGTTGTTTGCGGAGGTTGCCGAGGCTGTTTTCGAGTTCGCGGATTCGGGCGAGGCGCTCGTTGTTGTCCTTCTGGATGCGTGCGCGTTCGACGTTGATCTGTTTCTGAGCTTCGTTGGTGCGGTAGTATTGTTTGAAGAGCTCCTGCATGTCGACGGTAGCGATCTTGAGTTTGCCTTCTTGGGCTGCAGCGATGCCGATGAGGGAGGCAGCGAACATTGCGGTGAAGATACGACGGATGATGGTCATTGGGAGAGGTAGGGGTTGCTCCGCAGGGGCGGGTGGCGGGACATTGGACCGAAACGGGGGACTCGTCAATGTTCATCCTGCCGATGGTTTCGGTGGATCTCGTTGGCTGTGTTTTTGACCCGTCTTTTGCCTTGCAGCATGAATCGTGGTGGTTAATCTCGCGCCAACCTTTGCGAAATTCGCCCGGGTTAGAGAAAGCAACCACAACCAAAATTCCACTATGAAATTCATCAAAATCGCCGTTATCGCCGCTGCTGCCGCAGGTTCCCTCGCCGCTGTTTCCTGCTGCCCGAGCGCACCAGCCCAGCCGACCTACACCGCTCCGGCCAAGTGATTTGTCAACTCGGCCTGTTCCATTTGGTGCAGGCCGTGTGCTTGATTTTCCATGGGAGATGAGAAGTCTCTGTCGAAGCTTGTCAATCTCCGGATTAAACCTATTGCCTTTCCTTCATCCATGACCCGCATTGTTTTCGCTCTCGCCGCCGTCGCTATGGCTCTTGTATCCGCTTCTTGCTGTTGTACAGGAGAAGCTGAAGCTCCCAAGCTGAAGCCGCTTCCCCAGTTTCAGGAGATTCCGACCCAGTCGGCTCCGGCTGAGGTTGAATATTCCGGCAAGTGATTTAGGGATAGCATCCCACTGTTTCAAGGCGTCTGTCTGGATCGACCGGGCAGGCGCTTCTTTTGTTTGATTGAAGTTTGACAGCCCGGGGCGAGGTCACTAGGACCCGGGGGTGTCAAGACGTTTGTTATGAACCGATCCGATCCGCCCAGCACATCATCGCGTTTTCAGGCACAGGTGCGTCATTATCATCGGTCCGGCGCGAAGCCCGAGTCATCTTGGGAGCAGTGGATTGACGGGACGGACACGAGGTCGAAGCAGAGTCGGCGGTGGGGTCGGATTGCTTTGGCGGTGTTGGGGTTTTTGGTTCTCGGGGGGATCATCGCCGGGTTGGTGATCGAGTTGGGGGTTGTTTGAGGGCTGAGATTTGTTCGAAGCGCATGTGGCTTTGACATTTTGCGAGCGTGCCGCCACTTTTCCCGCCCGCCGTCAACCCCGGTGGGAATCGTATCATGGGCAAGAGCCTCTTTCAAAAAGTCTGGGACGCACACCGGGTCGGCACACTTGCCGACGGCCGCACACAACTTTTCATCGGGACGCATCTCATTCATGAGGTGACATCGCCGCAAGCCTTCGGGATGTTGCGGGATCTCGGGTTGAAGGTGAAGTTTCCGCAGCGCACTTTTGCGACGGTGGACCACATTGTTCCGACGATTGATCAGGATGCGCCGCAGGATCCGTTGGCTGCTGAGATGATGTCTGCTTTGAGGAAGAATGCGGATGACTTCGGGGTGACGTATTTCGATTTGTCATCCGGCAAGCAGGGGATTGTTCACGTGGTTGGGCCTGAGCAGGGGATCACCCAGCCGGGTACGACGATCGCGTGTGGTGACTCGCATACGGCGACGCATGGTGCGTTTGGTGCGATTGCCTTCGGGATCGGGACGACGCAGGTGCGTGATGTTCTGGCATCGCAGACGCTGGCGCTTGAGGCGTTGAAGGTGCGGCGGATCGAGGTGAACGGGGATCTTCGTCCGGGGGTTTATGCGAAGGATGTGATTTTGCATATCATTCGTCTGTTAGGGGCGAAGGGCGGGATTGGTTATGCGTATGAGTATGCGGGGGATGTGTTCGACCGGATGTCGATGGAGGAGCGGATGACGGTTTGCAACATGTCGATCGAAGGTGGTGCGCGTTGTGGTTATGTGAATCCGGATGCGAAGACGGTGGCTTATCTTCAGGGTCGTCCCTATGTTGACATGAATGATTTCGATGCGACTGCGGCGCGATGGCTTTCGTTTGCGTCGGATGCGGACGCGCATTTTGATGACGTTGTCCGGATTGATGCGGCGGAGATCGAACCGACGGTGACTTGGGGGATTTCTCCGGATCATGGTATTTCCATTTCCGAGTCGATTCCGGATCCTGCGCTTGCTGAAACGGCGCAGGACAAGGCGACGATCGAGGAGGCGCTCGCTTACATGAAGTTGGAAGCGGGGACGCCGATCAAGGGTGTGAAGATTGATGTTGCGTTCATCGGATCGTGCACGAACGGGCGGATTTCCGATTTCCGTGAGGTGGCGAAATACATCCGCGGGCACAAGGTGGCGGCGGGAGTGAAGGCGATTGTGGTGCCGGGTTCGCAGATTGTTGCGATCCAGTGCGAGCAGGAAGGGTTGCCGAAGATTTTCACCGACGCCGGATTCGAGTGGCGAGGTGCTGGATGTTCGATGTGCCTTGCGATGAAC
>SYAP01000066.1 GCA_005787565.1 Verrucomicrobiaceae bacterium
GGCGGCGCGGCGGCCGACGCGTTCGGCGGTGACGTTCAGTTCGCCGCAGGCGCGGGCGAGTTCGGGGGCGTGGGTGAAGGATGCCTGATAGAGGCAGCAGACGCCTTTTCCGGGGCCAGGTTCGCGGGGTTCGATGGATGCGTCTTCGCAGGGGAGTGTGGCGAGTGCGGCATCGAGGATGCGGCCGGCGATGGAGAGGGGGAGGTTGCGGGTGGGGACGCGGAGTTGGAGGGCGGTGAGTTCGCCGCGTTGGTGGAGGTGGATGGGTTGGAGTTTGGGGCAGGGTTGGATGTGGCATTCGATGATGCCGCCGCCTGCGGGGATGAAGCCGGATTGGGTGAGGGAGATTTCGACGTTGGCGCCCATTTGGCGGAGGGCGGGGATGAAGACGCGTTCGATGAATTCGAAGGGTGGTGCGAGGGGGTTGTGGGTGCCGCCTTCGAGGCGGAGGGTGGATGGGGTGGTGGCGTGGAGGAGTGCGGGGAGGAGGGTTTGGAGGAGGAGGGTGGTGCTGCCTGCGGTGCCGATGGCGAATTGGTACGATGCGCCCCGTAGTTGGCCTGCGCGGAAGACGAGTTCGGTGGAGCCGATTTCCGCGCCGTCGGCGGTGCCGTCGGAGATTTCGCAGGCGGCTTTGACGCAGGTGAGGTGTTGGCGCATGAGTCCGGGTTTGGGGCGTTTGCCGCGGATGCGGGTCATGCGGAAGGGTTGGCCGGTGATCATGGCGAGGGTGAGGGCGGAGCGGAGCATTTGTCCGCCGCCGTGTGAGCCGTCGAGCTGGATGGCTTTCATCAGGAATGAGGTGGGAGTGGGTCAATCGTCGGCGGCGGATTCGTCCTTGATGACGAAGCGAGCGTGGAGTTTGGCGACTTGGGTGGCAAGGCCAGCGGCTTCGACGGAGCGGAGGACTTCGGGGAAGTTTTTGTAGGCGTCGGGAGCTTCGTCGATGGGGTATTTGCGGCAGTTGGTGAGGATGTCGGAGGCGTCGAAATCGGCATCGACGGATTTTTGGTCGAGGGTGCGGGCGGCGTGTTTGCGGCCCATGGAGCGGCCAGCGCCGTGGTTGACGGACCATGCGGAGCGTTCTGCGCCGCCTTGTGCGACCATGACGACGGAGCCATCGCGTGGGTTTCCGGGGAGGAGGATGGGGTGTCCGGTTTGGGCGAAGGGTGTGTTGGCGAGGGAGAAGTGGCCGCCGGGGATGGCGCGGGTGGCGCCTTTGCGGTGGACCCATGCTTTGGAGCCGTTGATGATTTCCTCGCGGGCGATGTTGTGTGAGATGAAGTAGACGAGGGTTCCGTTAGAGCCTGGGAGGACTTCCTGGAAGGCTTCGAGGACGAGGGCGTTGATGAGAAGGTGGTTGACGGTGGCGAAGTTTGCGCCGATGGCCATGTCGTCGAGGTAGGCGTTGGCCTCGGGGGTTCCGAGGGGTGCGTAGACGAGTTGGCGATCGCCGGCGGGGAAGGGGATGTTCCAGGCGCGGAATTTTTGCTCGAGGTCTTTGAACTGGCCTTGGGCGAGGAGGTTTCCGAGTCCGCGTGATCCGCAGTGGCTGAGGAAGGAGACGTGGCCATCGCGGAGGCCGAAGACGTCGGCGGTGGCGCGTGCTGAGGGGCGGTCGATGACGCGTGTGATTTCGCATTCACCGAAGTGGTTACCGCCGCCGTAGGAGCCGAGTTGGCCGATTTTGTCGGCGAAGTTTTTGACGCGTTGGGTGGCGAGGATGAAGTCGAGGCGGTTTTGGAGGGAGTCGTAGGTCCCGTCGTGGGCGCGGTGGGTGGAGTCCTCGCAGCGGGTGGCCCATTCGGGCGGGATGCCGAGGGCTTGGCAGACGCGTTCGGTGGCGCCTTCGGTGACGGCGAGGGTGCCGGTTTCGCGATCGACGTGGCGTGCGCGTTTGACGGAGCGTTGGCCGCGGCCTGCGCCGGTGGGGGTGCGGGCGACGATGGCTTCGATGAGGGCACGGCGGGTGCGTTTGTCGGCGATGATGTCCTCGGGGATGTCGAGTTGGAGGAGGGACATGGAGCATTTGATGTCCACGCCGACGGGGCCGGGGTAGATGTGGGTTGGGGAGACCATGACGCAGCCGACGGGTGCGCCGTATCCGGCGTGGCCATCGGGGTTGAGGATGAGGTCGGTGACGCCGGGGGCCATGCGTGAGTTGACGGCTTGCTGGAGGCAGGTTTCGTCGAAGGAGTCGCGGATGGGATCGGTGGCGATGACGGTGATGGGTTTTCCTTCGTTGTTAGGAAGGGGGATGAAGCCGAGGGCGTCGTCGGTTTTGTGGATGGTGGGCATGGTGGTAAATTTGGTGGGTGGGTTCAGGTTTTTGTTGTGGACAGATGGGTATTTGGCATGGGGCGTGCCAGGTTGGGTTTCTGGGTGGGGTTTGCGGTTTTAATTGTCTGGTGATGAGGGGTTTGTGGGTTGTAGATTTTTTTTGGTGGGAATTCTGGTGTTGGATTGTCTTGAAGGATTATTAGCGGATGAGATAAGGTATTATCCATGAAGCGAGTGCTGATTGGGCTGTTGGGGACGAAGTTGGATGGTGGGGAGGATGTTTCGCGTTGGGATTTTTGGCGGCCGACGGTTTCGTTGTTTCAGCATGAGGATTTGTTGTGGGATCGGTTGGAGTTGTTGGCGGAGCCGGTGTTTTCGAGGTTGGCGCGGCGGGTTTTGGAGGATGTGAGGCAGGTTTCGCCGGAGACGGAGGGGCGGTTGCATGAGGTGAGCTATGGGAAGGATCCGTGGGATTTGGAGGTGGTGTATGGGGCGTTGCGCGAGTGGGCGCGGGGGTATGAGTTTGATCGGGAGAATGAGGAGTATTTCATTCACATTACGACGGGGACGCACATTGCGCAGATTTCGTTGTTTCTGCTGAATGAGGCTGGGGTTTTGCCGGGGAAGTTGATCCAGACCTCGCCGCCGAGGGATGGGAAGTCGAAGGCTGTGAGGGATATGCCGGCGGCGGGGTATTCGGTGATCGATTTGGATTTATCGAGGTATGACGCGTTGAGCACGCGGTTTGCGGAGGAGCGGGTGGAGGTGACGGATTTTCTGAAGAGCGGGATTGCGACGCGGAATGCGGGGTTCAACCGGTTGATTGAGCGGATTGAGAAGGTGGCGTTGAGTTCGAAGGCTCCGATGTTGTTGACGGGGCCGACGGGTGCGGGGAAATCGCATTTGGCGCGGCGGATTTATGATTTGCGGAAGCAGCGGGGCGGGTTGCGGGGGGAGTTTGTGGAGGTGAATTGTGCGACGTTGACGGGGGATACGGCGGCGTCGGCGTTGTTCGGGCATGTGAGGGGGTCGTTTACGGGGGCGCAGAGGGATCGGGCGGGGTTGTTGCGGGAGGCGGATGGGGGGATGTTGTTTTTGGATGAGATCGGGGAGTTGGGGTTGGACGAGCAGGCGATGTTGTTGAGGGCGTTGGAGGACAAGAGTTTCCTGCCGGTGGGGGCGGATCGGCCGGTGACGAGTGATTTTCAGCTGATCGCGGGGACGAATCGGGATCTGCGGGAGGGGGTGGTGAGGGGGAGGTTTCGAGAGGATTTGTTGGCGCGGATCCATTTGTGGACGTTCGGGTTGCCGTCGTTGGCGGAGCGGCGCGAGGATATTGAGCCGAATCTGGATTTCGAGTTGCGGCGGCACCGTTTGCCGAACGGGCGGGAGGTGAAGTTCAATAAGGAGGCTCGGGAGGCGTTTTTGGATTTTGCGGAGGGCGCGGACAGTCGGTGGTTAGGGAATTTCCGGGATCTGAATGCGGCGGTGACGCGGATGGCGACGCTTGCGCCGAGGGGGAGGATCCGGGTGGAGGAGGTTGAGGAGGAGATCGAGAGGCTGCGGGAGAATTGGCGGCGGCCGGGTGAGGAGGGGTGCGGGGTTGTGGAGGTGGACTTGGAGCGGGTGCTGGCAAGGGAGGTGGTGGACGGGCTGGATCCGTTCGACCGGGTTCAGTTGGAGTATGTGGTGGGGGTGTGCGGGAGGGCGCGGACGCTTTCGGATGCGGGGCGGGAGATTTTTGCGGTCTCGCGGGCGAGGCGGGCGGTGACGAATGATGCGGACCGGTTGAAGAAGTATCTGGCGAGGTTCGGGGTGACCTTTGGGGGGGTTAGGGGTGGGTTCTTGGGGTAGGAGTCAGGTGGGGCGATTGTGTAATCATCTTAGGTGGGTCGTTGGTTGGGTCCGCGTATATTTGACTCCGTTTGACGCATAAACGTCGGTAAATGAACCATGTGGTCCAAAACGCGAGATATACAAGGGAGATAAGCCACCACGAGAAGTATGTCAGATCATGGCTGTTTTGAGGTGTGACGTCGTAGCGTTGATCAATCGCCGGGGGGAAATGGAGCCCAAGAGCTAGGAAAGCCGGGGAAAAGGAGTCGTCAATCTTTTGACGCCACGCCGATGCCTCCCCTTGGGTTGATGCCGTGGGGTATTAGATTCATTCAAGCCGAGCCAAAACAGGCTATTTTTCGTTGAAGCGAGAAAGCGGCAAGGTGTTTTCATTCGGCTTTTCAGAAGAATGTTAGATATGGAGTCGCGGGCGGATCAAACTCCAATCCAACCAGGGGCCTTATCGCCGGGTTTTGCTCTTTTCGAACAGGGCTCGGGGACTTGCGTGATCCTTCCAATCAGGGTCTTCGTAAGACGTGATGTCAACTGGCTATCGCTCGAGTGAACGCAGGCTCACGTTCAAGTGCTCCAAGAGCTTGTCACGATCGTGAATGTGATAGTCCATTACATCACCTTTGAGATCGCGATGCTCGGAGTCCGAGGATTGCAAGTGAATGATCCAACGGAGCAATACTCACTGGACTCGACGCCCGGACAATTCTCCGGACTGCGCCTATCAAGTACCGAGTATGTAGATTTCAAGTGGATCGATCCCCCGGTTGACATCGGGTTTGATCCGGCAGCGGAGTATGTTGCGGCGATCGCGGTGCATGGAAAATGATAGCCTGAGGGTGTTCTGCCGCGATCATTCCATTTTGATCCTCTGGACGAAATCAGGCCGGGCGGTACCAAGAACGCCCACGATTGAAGGCGCTGCTGAACTTTTAGTGGGTAGCCGGGGGGCAATCCGCGCCCAAAATGGGTTGCGGGATCGCTTGGTGCCGGGTCCCAAGCCCCCTGAAACCCCGCCTCGCCCCCTCAAGGTTAGGCGGGCCAGAGGGCCACGGA
>SYAP01000067.1 GCA_005787565.1 Verrucomicrobiaceae bacterium
CCCTTCGCCGCCGATCCACTCCCTCGCATCCGCCGCGCTCCATCCTTCCGCCTCGCGCCAAACCGCTCCCGTGCCCCCTCAAACGCACCGTTCACAAACGCACGGCTCCCGATCACCGCACCATCCGTAAAATACCGGATCCTGCACAACAACATCCCCGCCATCCCCAAATCCGGCAAAACCGTCTCATTATCCTCCGACTCCAACATCTCCCCTGTATTCTTCGTCACCACACCCCGACCTTCGACGGCAGCCCGGCCCTTGTTCTTCCCAAGCGCCATCCCCATCAACCGCCGGTAAATCCGCGACGCATCCTTCCACCGCTCCGCCTCAAAACCCACCCCCTCATGGGCCAAACACGCCCTAACAAGCCCCTCCCGCGCCTTCTTCCCATTCCCCTTCGCCCCTGATCCCGTGAGACGACAGTCCTTCACGGGACCACCAATCGCCTCACCATAACTGCTCCACCGATACTCCGCCGGATCCCCAACCATCCCTGCCCTAACAGGATTCAGATCAATGTAAGCCGCCATCGTCCGCGCCGCCACACCATCCTCAACAATCACACTCTTGAACCGGTCCTCCCACAAATGCCCCGACCGCTCGTGCTTCGAATTGAACCACATCGAAAACCGCTGCAAAAACCCCTGCATGAACTGCGAAAGATCATGCATCCGCCAGGTGAACCGCTCATGGATCGCCGCCACATAGGAAGCCGCATCCTTCACCACCCCCGCAGCCACCGCCTTCCGCGCCTCAGCCAACTCCTTCGCCAACACCGCCACCTGCGCCTCCGACCGGATGCATCCCACCCGCTGCAGCAACTCCTCATCCGTCAACCCACCCGCCGCAGCCGGAGTGATCTCCACCAGCAAGTGGATGTGATTGCACATGAAACAATACGAAAGCACCCGGTTCCCCGAGAAATTCTCATACATCCGCATGAACATCCGCAGCTTCTCCTTCTCATCCGGCCCAAAAGCAAACCGCCTCTCCACCACCCGAGAAACACAATGATAAATCACCGGCTTCCCCGCCCTGCCAGGCGCGCCATTCCCATTCCCATTCCCGTTCCCACTCAACCCACCCCCACCCGCGCCTCCTGACGCCTCACCCAAATCCCCACCCACCGCAACCGGCTTAACAATCCATCGTGGCTTGCGCATGGCGAAGTCGATCACGTCACCGAACTACACGCAAGGATAATTCTGTTAAATCTCCTGGAGGTTTTTTGGAGTTTTTTGAAGAATAATCTTCTAGTCCGCCGAGTAAGATAGAGATCGGCACTTCACCCATGGCGGATGCATCGGCATCGAGGCATTCCGTCAAAATTCGACACCAAGGGCAAGAAAGGAGCTAGAAAGTAACGAGATGCGGACGTCCTCGCGAGCGAGACCTTGTGGAGCTTCAGGGACCTGCGGACGCACATCTGGAAAACTTACCTACCAACCACCCTTCACAAGTCCTTCACAAAAATCCGAATCACCCGCACTGAGCCATCACGGGTATCTCTAGCCATCAGCTCATGGCTTCCTGCCACCAGATGAATCACAGGCTCCGCCCCATCCATCTCTTCAATTCGCAAGGTTGCACATGACCAATCAACCACACCGGGAAGATTGCTGACCGGCCTCAATCTTGACGAACCTCCTGGAATGTCCGGATCCAACAGATAGGTCATTCCATCGACCGGACTTACAATCCTCAGCGGCTCGGCGGCTGGCAACGTGTGACTCATCGCGAACTCGTTGCGCCTTCGATTGTCCACGCTGTTGAACCAAGTGGAGTAAGACGGATCCAACCATGCCCGGCCCTCGTCATCGTAATCACTGACAACCGCAACCGGCGGAATCAACGCCACAGGCACCCGGTCACGCCGGGCCTGCGGCAACTCGGAATCCATCGAAACCTGCTTGCCTGTTCGCGAATCAACCATCACCTCAACCAGACCATCCGGCATCGCATACCAGGTGGCTGGGACTTCACGATGCAAACGCATCATCGACCTCCTGAAAATAGGCCCCGCACCATCAATCCCAGATAACCCCTTCATCGGTTGATGCTCGAAATTTCCGGCCCAAACCCCAACGGTGAACTCCGGCGTGAATCCGATGCACCAGTTGTCATGAAAATCCGATGATGTCCCGGTCTTCACCGCGCAGCGGAATGGCAGATCAAGAGGGCTGCCGGGTGGAAACAGTGGAGCCCGCGCCACCGGATCTGATAGAATATCCGCAATCTGATAGCAACTCATCCCATCCAACATCCGCTGGCCCTCATCCCTGCTAGACCCCAGGATCATCACAGGAGGAATATGCTGCCCAAGCCGTGCCAACGTCGAATAGGCTTGAGTCAGTTCAAACAACCGCACGGGAGCATTGCCGAGCGTAAGGCCAAGCCCATGTTCTTCCGGATCTGATCCAAGGGTCTTCACTCCAAGTTTTTCCAACAATTCCAGAAGCGGCTTCGGGCCGCCCAGCGCGTTCAGCTCGCGCAACGCCGGCAAATTCAGCGAACACGCCAATGCCATGCGCAAAGTGACCGGGCCGCGGCAGGTGCGATCATAATTCTCAGGAAGATCCAGGCCCTGCTGCGTGCGGAAGGTCGTCGGAATGTCGGCAAGGATCGAAACCGGTGTCCGTTGCAAGTCACGCATGGCTAACAGATAGGTGAACGGCTTCAGGGTGGAACCAGGCGACCGCGGAGACAATGCTCCATTGATCTGCCCACCACGGGGATCATCCCAATCGGACGAGGAAACCAGTGCCAGGATTTCCCCGGTCGGATTGTGAATGGCCACCACCGCCGCATGACGCAGGTTCGCATGGCGAAGCCTTGCCGTTTCCTCACCGACGATCGCCTCAAGATCGCTCTGGATTGCCAGATCAAGCGTCGTGCGCGGCACAGGACCATCACCCGGCGGAAATTCCATCCACGGAGCCGATCGGGCTTCAACCAGTGGCCTGAAAACCGGCGTTTCCGCCAAAGCGGATGTAATACGGAAAACATCGTACTTCCCGGAAGCGGCAAGTCTCGCAAGCACCACCGCACGGCGATTCATCGCCCGCTGCGGATGCTTCAGCGGATTCAGCCGGGAAGGCGCTTGGGGCAGGCCCGCCAACAACGCACACTCTCCAAGCGACAAGTCCGCAACCGGCTTTTGGAAATAAAACCGCGCTGCCTCGGCAGGACCAATCCGTAAACTCCCATAGTCAAGCCGGTTGAAATACTCCGTTAAAATTCGGCGTTTGTCCCAAGTCATCTCCAACCGACGTGCCGCAAGCGATTCACGGACCTTCACCCACAACCCGCGGCGTCCTGGCGGCGAGGATATCTTGATGAGCTGCTGGGTCACGGTCGATGCCCCGGAAACCACTTCTCTCTCACGCAGCGCATCCATCGCCGCCCGCGCGCTCGCCAACAAGTCCACCCCGCCATGCGACCAAAATCGCTTATCCTCCGCTGCCAGCGTGTACTCGATGAGATCCACCGGAATCTCTTCGAAATTCAAAGGCCTCGCACGAGTCGAATCGCCGAGTGTCAGATGGTGAATGACTTCCCCATGCCGGTCCAGCACCACGGGCGAACTGGGCGGCGGCCCACCAAGCCCGGCAGGCAACGGCACCGCAAATGGCAGCGCGAACCAGCCTAACAGAAATGCACCAGCCCCCAGCAACACCCGTTGCAGGAAACGCCGGAGCTTGGGTCGCGCTTTTAACATCCGCCACCTTCCTACACCCGAAGCGCCATTGAGAAAATCCATTTTACCGGATCGTATTCCGACGCATGGTGCGGCATGTCGGAACCCCAACGCGTCGCAATCCTCGGAGTCACCGGATTTGTCGGAACAGGCTTGGCTGAAAAATTTCACACCCAAGGCTGGTCAGTCACCGGGCTCAGCCGCAATGGCACCGGCACTGCTCCCGCAGTGGACCGCTGGCAGCGGACCAACGAACCGGATTTCCGAAACCACGCCGCTGTCGTCAATCTAACCGGCGAACCCATCGACCAACGCTGGAAAGAAAGCAAAAAGCGCGAATTTCACGAAAGCCGCATCGGCGTGACCCAACGCGTGGTCGAGGCCATGCGCACCTTACCCCCGGACCAACGCCCACGCGTGCTCGTCAACGCATCCGCTGTCGGCATTTATGGCGATCGCCACGACGAGATCCTCACCGACCATGCAGCACCAGGCTCAGGCTATCTTGCCGATTTGTGCCGCGAGTGGGAATCCGCCGCACAATCAGCCGAATCGCTAGGCGTCCGCGTGGTCCGCATCCGCATCGGCATCGTTCTGGGACGCAAAGGCTCAGCATTCAAGAAACTCATCACCGTTTTCAAATCCGGCATCGGAGGACGGCTCGGCAGCGGCAAGCAATGGATGCCGTGGATCCACGTCGAGGACCTTCGCGCCGCAATCGTGCACGTCGCCACATCCGACACCCTCTCCGGCCCGGTCAACGGCAGCGCTCCAAACCCGGAACGAAACGCCGACTTCACCAAGAAACTCGCCGCCGCCCTCCATCGCCCCGCAATGCTTCCTACACCGGGATTCGCATTGAAGATCGTGCTCGGCGAATTTGGTGGCGCATTGCTCGCAGGCCAGCGGGCCATCCCCAAAGCGCTCGAAACCGATGGATTCCGATTCCGATTTCCCACCTTCGAGTCCGCCATCGCCGATTTATTATCCGATCCGGTTGCATCACACTGAGATTTCGTTAAGGTTTCCCAGCCATGATCCGGGCCTTGATCACACTCATTCTCCTCACAGGCGTGATGCAAGCTGCAGAAATCACCGTCACCGTCACCGGCGTCCGCAACAACAACGGCGTCGTCGCCGCACTGCTTTTTTCGAACGACAAAGGCTTTCCCGATGCCGTCAAATCCGCCGCACATCAGTCCCAAACTCCCTCCAAACCCGGCACCGTCGTTTTGAAATTCAAGAACGTCCCCGCCGGCCGATACGCCATCGCCATCCTTCACGACGAGGACAAAAACGGAAAACTCGCCACCAACATCGTCGGCATCCCGCGCGAGGGAGTCGGCATCAGCAACGGCATCGGAAATTCCAAGCCGAAATTCGAGAAAGCTGTCATCGACGTGAAGCCCGGCGACAACTTCACCATCCCGCTCAAATACTGGTGAACCGTCCGGTGCTTGCATGCGCCCGCCGCTCCGTCTAAGACCCGCCCGTGGCAGCGAAAACCAAATCCCCCAACCTCCAGGACGTGAAAATCCACGCCGTGGTCGGCAGCGACGAGGGCCAGGTCCGCGACAAGGCCCACACACTCTATCAGCAACTCACCGGCGGCGTCGATGACGGCTTCACCCACGAAACCATCGACGGCATTTCCGATAATTCAGACTCCGCCTTCGAGATCTGCTCCTCCACCATCCAGGCCCTCCTCACCGTCCCCATGTTCGGCGGCGACAAGGTCGTCTGGCTCCGCAATGCCAACTTCCTAGGCGACAACGTCACCGGCAGATCACAACGCACCGAAGCCGGCGTCGAAAGCCTCCGCACCACCCTCGAAAAAGGCCTGCCCAACGGCGTCCAGTTCCTCCTCACCGCACAAGGCGTGGACAAACGCCGCTCCTTCTGGAAATTCATCGAAAAAAACGCGTCAATCCAAATCTACGACCGCATCGACACCTCACGCGACGGTTGGGAAGAACAGGTCGCCCACCTCGTCCGCAACCGCGCCACCGAGCATCAACTGACATTCACCCACGACGCCCTGGAACTCTTCGTCATGCTCGCCGGTGAGGCCACCCAACAGATCGACAACGAACTCGAAAAACTCGACCTCTACCTCGGCCCCCAGTCCCGCGAGGTCACCGTCGACGCCGTCCGCCAACTCGTTCCGCTCTCCCGCGCCGCCATCGTTTTCGAAATCGGCCAATCCCTCCAACGGGGCGATGCCGCACGTGCCATCCAGCTCATCGACCAACAACTCGCCGCAGACGAGTCCGCCATCGGCATCATCCGCGCGTCCATCATCCCCACCGTCCGCAACCTCTTCTTCGCCAAACTGATTCTCGACACCTATAAAGCCTCGCCTGCCAGCTACAACAGCTTCACCGCCATCCTCAACCGCCTGCCCGAAGCCGATCGCTCATGGCTCCCTCAGAAAAAGGACGGCTCCGGCGTGAACGTCTATCCGATTTTCCTCTGCGCCCAAGCCGCCGCCGCATTCTCCCTCGACGGCCTCCGCCACGTCATGGAAGCCGCCCTCAAGGCCGACCAATCACTCGTCACCACCGGCCTCGACCACCGCCTCATCCTTCACCGCCTCATCGCCGAAGTCGCCGCCGCCCGCCCCGCAAAACGCCGCTGACTCCAAAAACGCCACCACCGCCTCTCTTGAAATAGAAGGAGACACCTTTTTTACTTCCCCCCATCCCAGCCGCCACCCCGAGTCCCGGCTTCCCTACCCCACCCATCCCAATCGCTTGCCAATTGACGAAAGCAGACAAAAAAGAGTAATGCGTTAGGGTCTCATTAGCCCAAAACCCATTATGACCACCACCCAGCTCCTGCTGTTCCTCGTCCCCGTCGCCGGATTGCTCGGCCTGGCCTTCACCTTTTGGAAATCCGCGTGGGTTTCCCGCAAGGACCCCGGAAATGAGCGAATGCAAAACATCGCCGCCAGCATCCAGGAAGGAGCCATGGCTTTCCTCCGCGCCGAATACAAGGTGCTCGCCGTGTTTGTCGCATCCATCACCCTCCTTCTCGTAATCGGAGGATACTCCAGCAGCTCCTCCCACCCGCTGGTAGGCCTGTCCTTCGTCGTCGGCGCGCTCTGCTCCGCCCTCGCCGGCTTCATCGGCATGAAAGTGGCCACCAAAGCCAACGTCCGCACCACCCAGGCAGCCCGCAAAGGTCTTGGTGCCGCACTGGAAATCGCCTTCGCCGGTGGCTCCGTCATGGGCATGGGCGTCGTCGGACTCGGGCTGTTAGGCCTCGGTTCGCTCTTCGCCATCTTCTCACAAACCATCGGCACCGGAAGCGCCACCGCCGTTTCACAGGTAATGACGATCATCACCGGCTTCTCCTTCGGCGCATCTTCCATCGCCCTCTTCGCCCGCGTCGGCGGTGGCATCTACACCAAAGCTGCCGACGTCGGCGCCGATCTCGTCGGAAAAGTCGAAGCCGGAATCCCCGAAGACCACCCGCTCAACCCTGCAAC
>SYAP01000068.1 GCA_005787565.1 Verrucomicrobiaceae bacterium
AATCCCCCCCTTCGGCGCAAGCTACATCAACAAACGCCCCCCCAAACCCCTCAACTCCTGGACCCGCAAGGAAATCTCCGTCCTCGGAACCATGACAGACGCCCAAGCCGCCGCAAAACTCAATCTCGCACACTCCACCGTCTACAAAAAACGTGTCTCCCTCGGCATCCCACCCCACGGCCGCAAAAAATCCTGACCACGCTCACCCCAAGCCATCACTAAAGGCACCCACCCCTTTCTTTGTTAGAATGATCACGAGGCACCCACTTCGGCGTCTCTCATTCACATCTGTTCTCATCTACCGCCTGAGCCATTCCACATAAATCACGGCAACCACTGGAGAAAGCAAAAGTCCCAGCCCAACCCTCGTCGTTGATGAAAAGCATGCATCGAATCGTTACAACCTGTCTTGGCAGCGTTTTGCTATTTCTGGCCGGGTGCAAATCGGATCGGGAGGCAGAGCCGGCAAAGGCACCTTCCGAGTCGATTCGAGCGCTGGGGGAGTTGCGGGGTCGCATTGAGCTTTCGGATGATGAATTCGTGGTCGCGATTGAGCGACTTGCGAAGTCGGAAGCGGCTTGGAGTGCCGCGATCGAGGCTGGCCTGACGATCGAGGAGGAGATTGCCAAGTTGCTCGCTTCTTTGCCCGAGACCTTGGGTGAGCTGGATGAAATGAGAGCCGAGATGCTCACTCGGGATGCCATGGCGGCAGCAGTTGCTTTGACGGTGCTCACACACCATCACGATGGCTCTGCCGAGGCGGCTTTGCCGTCCATGCGTCATGGGATCGCACGGTATTCCCGATCCATCGTGTCGAGTCCTTCCGAGCTCGAAGCTGGGTTCATCGAGAAGGTGGATCGGATGGCCGAGCGTGATGAGACGCTTGCGGCGATGTTAGAGGAGGAAGAATAGGAAGTCGCGCAGGGGAAGTCCCTGCCAGCGGTTCAGCTCGACCGGAGAGATAGTCATGCTGCTCCGCGTCGCGCATTTTGCACGGGTAATGAGGGCCAAGGTGGTAGCGAACAACGGGCTGCCTGTCTCGAGTCGGGTCTGGAAAGAGTGGCGGTTCGAGTGGATTGGGGAGATGGATTCCATGGGTGTGCAGGCGGTTTGGATTTCTCTCTGGACAGGGGAATGGGTGGGGGGAGACGGTGAGGGTATGACGATTTTTGAGAGCAGGGAGCGGTTGGTGTGGGGGGAGTTGGATTTGCCGTTGTTCGGGCTTGGGAGGGATTGGCATGGGGAGGGGCTGGGGGTACCGGCTTCGTTTTCGTTGGCGATGGATGGGGAGCGGTTGTGGTTTGTGGCGGGGCATGGGAGGCCGGCGGTGTTGCATCCGCAGGGAAGGCCGGGGCGGTTTCAGGCGGAGTTGTGGCGGTATGATGTGGCGGAGTTGTTTTTGGGGGATCCGGTGAGCGGGCGGTATTTCGAGTTCAATCTGGCTCCGAACGGGGCGTGGTGGTGCTGCGAGTTTACGGGGCCGCGGGTGCGGGCGGAGGAGGTGGAGATTGAGATGCCGGGGGTGGCGACGTTTTCGGATTTGGCGGCGGATGGGTCGTGGATGGCGGCGATGTCGGTGCCGTTGGAGTTTTTGAGGGCGCGGTTGAGCTTCGGGGCGGGATCGGTGGCGAATGTGACGTTTATTTTGGGGACGCCGGAGCAGCGGTTTGTGACGGCGGGGGATTTGGGCGGGGGTGAGCCGAATTTCCACCAGCCGGGGCGGTTTCCGCAGGTGCGGGTGGTGCCGCTGCCGGTGGGGTGAATTTTGGCCGGGGGCCGGATATCGCTGCTTGGCGTACGGGCGGTGAACCCTTATGTCCTGCGTCGTTGATCCGTCGGTTCCAGATTGAAGAGCTTGTCACGCAGGATGCGTGGGGGGTGGTGTTCCGTGCGGTGGACGGGGAGACGGGTGAGGAGGTGGCGTTGCGGCGGTTTTTCCCGTTCGGGATGGAGGGTGGCGGGTTGCAGGAGGAGGAGCGGACGGCGTATGCGGTGGCGGTGGCTAGGTTGCGGGGGGTGGCGCATCCGGCATTGCGGTCGGTGGTGGGGGGTGGGTGTGATCCGGTGGACGGGATGCCGTTCATTGCGACGCAGTGGGTGAAGGGCGAGCTTTTGTCGGAGCGGTTGGGGCAGGGTGCGCTTTCGCCACCGGAGGCGATTTATTTGTTGGAGCAGGTGTTGGAGGTTTCGGGGGTGTTGTCGGAGGTGTTGGCGGAGGAGGCGTGTTGGGTGGAGACGGAGTTGGGGACGGTGGTGATCGGCGAGGAGGGGAGCGGGCGGGATTTCACGTTTTGGATTTCTCCGTTGAAGTGGTTGGGGGCGGATGAGTCGCAGCGGAGTCTGGAGCCGTTGATCGGCTTGGCGGAGGCGGCGATGGGGTGGCAGGGGCGGGTTGTGGGGGATGGGGCCGGCGGCGGGCTGGGCGGGTGGATCAAGTGGCTGCGGGGGAATGTGCGGACGTGTACGATTCATGAGGCGCGGGAGATGTTGGCGGTGGCGACGGGGAGGAAGGCTCCGGAGCCGGCGCAGGTGATTGTGCAGCAGGTGGTGAGTCCGCCGGCACCGGTGGTGATGCGGCCGATGGTGCATCCGGTGAGGATTCCGGCGCAGGGGTCGCGCAAGCCGGTGGTGTTGATGGTGCTGGTGGCGGTGGTGGTGATTTCGGCGGTGGGTTGGTTTTTGACGAGGACGAAGCCGGTGGATCCGCTGGCGGCGGTGCCGAAGGATCCGACGGCGACGGCGGTGGCGACGACGGCCGGGGGGGCGGATGTGCCGTTGGCGGGGCAACGGAGCGGGGATGCGGCGAGTGCGCGGGCGGAGGAGTTGGCGAGGGGTTTGTCGGAGGGGCAGGATGCGGCGGCGGCGGCTTTGGAGCAGCGGAAAGCGGAGGTGATGAAACGGGGCGGGTTCTATCAGGTGGAGGACAGTGATTTGCTGTTGCAGAAGGCGGGTGAGGAGGTGGTGGTGCAGGGGACTTTGGCGCGGATCCGGTCGTCGGACTCGGGGAAGACGTTGTATTTCGAGTTTTCGGAGGAGCCGGCGGGTGGTGATGTGCGGGGGTATTTCATGACGGAGAGTGCGCCGGAGGGGCTGGATGCGGAGACGTTCAAGGGGCTGGTGGGCAAGAAGGTGCGGATGAACGGGCTGGTGCATGTGGAGACGGCGGGCGGGGTGCGGAGGCCGCAGTTGTTGATCGAGGAAACCCGGTCGATCGTGGCGGTGCCATGAAGGATCGTATGGAAGCGGAGGTGCCGTCGTTCGCGGTGGTGGGACGGGTGAACATGGGGAAGTCGGCGGTGATCGCGACTTTACTAGAGATTGATGACAACGAGTTGGTGCGGGTGAGCGCGACGCCGGGTGAGACGACGCGGTGCCAGGTGCATCCGGTGGTGTTTGACGGGCGTGAGTGCATCCGTTTCATCGATACGCCGGGGTTTTCGCAGCCGGTTGAGGCGATGCGGGCGATCCAGGAACTGCATGGAGCGGGGACGCCGGGGTTGGACACGTTGCGGCGGTTTGTGGAGGGGCGGGGTGAGGCGTTCGGGGATGAGAAGCGTTTGTTAGGGCCGTTGTTGGATGGGGCGGGGGTGTTGTATGTGGTGGATCCGTCGCGGCCGTTGCGTGATGATTTTCTGGCGGAGATGGAGATTCTGCGGTGGACGGGGCGGCCGCGTTTGGCGCTGCTGAACCGGCGGGGTGGGGCGACGGGGCCGGATGAGGAGCGGTGGCGGGAGAAGTTGGGCGGGGCGTTCAATCTGACGCGGACGTTTGACGCGCACCGGGCGCGGTTCGAGGAGCGGCTGCGGCTGCTGAAGTCGCTGTTAGAGATCGAGGAGGAGCATCGGGATTTGTTGGAGCGGACGATCGAGCTGGTGCAGCGGGAGTGGGGCCAGCGGCGAGAGCTGGCGGCGGAGGCGTTGGTGGATTTGTTGCGGGATGCGCTGGGGTTGCGGGTTTCGCTGACGTTGGAGGAGGTGGATCTGCGGGTGGAGGCGCGGCGGCGGAGGGCGGAGGAATTACTGGAGAAGCAGTATTTCGAGTCGCTGGCGGGGCATGAGGGGCGGTGTTTTTCGAAGTGGCTGGAGATTTACCGGCATCATTTGTTGAAGGCGGATGGGGATGCGGCGGCGTTTTCGGGGATTGATCTGGAGAGTGCGGAGACGTGGTCGAAGTGGGGGTTGGACCGGGGGCAGTTGACGTTGGCGGCGGGGATCGCCGGTGGGGCGGCGGGATTGGCGGTGGATGCCGCGACGGGCGGGCTGAGCCATGGGGCGGGGGCGGTTCTGGGGGCGCTGGGGACGGCGGCGGCGGCGTGGTTCAAGGGGGGGAAGCTGCCGGATTTGCGGATGGATCTGGGCGGGAAGTTGACGGCGGGGACGGGGGATCGGCGGCAGTTGCGGATGGGGCCGCCGAGGAATCCGAATTTCCCGTGGGTTTTGTTGGATGGGGCGTTGAGCCGGTATGCGCAGGTGTTGCGGCGGGCGCACGGGCGGCGGGACGAGGCGCGGCTGAAGGGGGATGGCACGGGGTTTGCGCGTCATTTCCCGAGTGATCGACGGGCGGTGCTGGCGGAGTGGTTCGGTGCCTGCCTGAAGGGGCGGGCGAATCCGGCGGCGGAGGCGGCGGCGTATGAGGCGTTGTTGGAGGCGCTGGAGGAGATCGCGGAAGAGCGCGGCGGGACGGACGGTTAGAGAGGCTCGTTAGAGCGAGCAGTTAGAAGAGTTCGGCGAGGCTTTCCTTTTTCGCGGCGGCGATGAGGACGAAGACGTGGGTGCCATCGCACCAGCGGGCGGTGGCCCAGTTTCCGCGTTGGGTGAAGGATGGGGAGAGCTCGCAGGGGAGGTCGTCGCTGACGTCCTCGCGTTTGAAGATGACGAGGTGGATGGTGCCGTGCTCGGTTTCATCGAAACAGACCAGAGACCCGCGTTTTCCATCGACGACGAGTTCGCGGCAGCCGATGCCTTTGAGGCGGGCGAGGGATTTGGGGAGAAGGGATGGGCAGGGGAGTTTCTTCTTGTCGAGGAGCTGGAAGAGTTCGCCGGTGTTTTCATGCCGATTGTCGAGCATGAAGAGGGGCGACTGATAGGCGTTGATGAAGCCGGCCTCGACGACTTCGACCTTGAGGGGTGCGGAGTTTGCGATGACGGGGCCGGAGGCGGGACGGGTGAAGATGAACGCGAGGGCGATGCCTGCGGCGGCGGCGAGCGGGATGGAGAGGCGGCGGAGCCAGGGGGTTTTGCGCTCGGCGGGGCCGCTGCGTTCCATGGCGGCGAGGATCGAAGTGCGGAGGCTATCCGGGACGCGGAGGGTGGCGATGGCGCCGATCATGGCGGCATCGAGGGTGTCTTGGGCCTGGGGGACGTCGCCGCGTTGGGAGGCAAGGGACTCGCGGATGTTTTCGAGAAGGTTCTCGGGCAAGGGGACGGAGGTGAGGGCGATGGAGAAGTTGGCATCGAAGGTGCGCTCTTGGGCGAGCCAGTTTCCGAGGTCGCGGTCTTCGGCGGCGAGGCGGAGGGCTTCGGCGAAGTCGGTGTCTTCGGCGTCCGCGCCATCGGGGCGGAAGCTGTTGAGGAGAAATTTGGCCTGGTCTTTATCCATGGCGTTGTCCGAGGGCCTCCGGTGAGAGTTGAAGGATGTTCTTGGGGCCGCTGGAGGGCTCGGCGGTCATTTGGCGGCGGAGGATTTCCTTGCCGCGGGAGAGGCGTGACATGACGGTGCCGATGGGGATGTCGAGGATGGCGGCGATTTCCTTGTAGCTGTGTTGTTGAAGGTAGAAGAGGGCGACGGGAGCGCGATAGGTTTCGTCGAGCGCACCTAACAGTTCAAGGGCGCGTTGGCCGTCCATCTGGCGGTCGGCATCGCTTTCGGGGGCGGCGATGGCTTCCTTTTCCTCGTCGATGGGTTCGTCGGTATAGCGGGATGCGCGGCGGTGGTGGCCGAGGAATTCGCGGTGGAGGGTGGTGTAAAGCCAGGTTTTGGCTTTGGAACGGTCGCGAAGTTGTGAGCCTTTGGCGGCCCAGACGCAGAAGGTTTCCTGAACAAGGTCGGCCGCGACGTCCGCACAGCGCGTGAGCGACAGGGCGAAGCGGTAAAGCCCTTGGTAGTGGGCGTCGACGAGGTCTGCGAATTCACTCATTGGCGTGGTTGAGAGGGCTTACCCGAACGGACTATTCCTAAAAACTTCCTGTTGCGGGCAATTTCATGCAGTTTCCGGCGTTATCAAGCTCCCATGAAAACCCTTACCGCTGTTTTTTTTGTTTCCGCGCTGCCGTTAATCGCCGGTTTCAGCCTAGATCCGACGGAGGGCGGGATCCGGGTGATGGAGGATGAGAAGCTGATTACGGAATACCGCAGCGACCATCGGGTGCCGTATTTGTATCCGCTGTTGGCGCCGGGTGGGGCGAATTTGACGCGGCATTGGCCGATGAAGGATGATTTCAAGGATGAGGACCGGGACCACCCGCATCACCGGTCGTTCTGGATGGCGCATGGGGCGGTGAACGGGTATGATTTCTGGGCGTTTCATGATGGGAAGGATGCGAAGATCGAGCACAGGGGGATGGTTCGGCACGGGGTGACGGAAGGGGTGGCGTCTTTCACGGCGGATCTGGCGTGGACGGCGGGCGGAAAGACCCATCTAACGGAGAAGCGCACGCACACGTTGGCGAGGGCGGCGGACGGTAGCCTGTTGGTGACGGTGGAGTGTGCGCTGACGGCGGCGGATGGGGACGCGCTTTTCGGTGATACGAAGGAGGGGATGTTCGCGGTGAGGACGGATCGGACGCTTCGTCTGAAAGGTCCGCAGGCGAAGGCGAACGCGGTGAACAGCGAGGGGCTGAAGGATCTGGACATCTGGGGCAAGCGGGCGAAGTGGATCGCTTATCACGGGCCGGATGAGACGGGGAAACCGGTGGTCGCGGCGCTGTTCGATCATCCGTCGAATCTGCGTTATCCGACGTGGTGGCATGCGCGGGATTACGGGCTTTTCGCGGCGAATCCGTTCGGCATCCATGATTTCGAGGGGAAAAAGGACAAAACCCTCGGCAATCACACGCTCAAGAAAGGCGAGACGCTGACGTTCCGTTATCAACTCCTCATCCAGCAGGGCGAGATCGACTCTGCGGCGATCGAGAGCCACTGGAAGCATTTCGCCAAACCCTAACAACAATCCACAGAAACCTAACAACCCATCATGAAACGCCGTCATTTCCTTTCCGCCTCCGCCCTTGCCGGGACCTGGTCGCTGCTTTCACCCTATGCCCGCGCGGCGGGTGCGAATGGCAACGTCCGTGTGGCGGTGATCGGTTTCAACAGCCGTGGACGCGGGTTGATGGATGAGCTGATCAAGTGCAAGAACGCGACGCTTGTGGCGCTTTGTGATTGTGATTCGGCGGTGTTGGAGCGGACGGCGGCCGATGTGGAGAAGCGCGGAATCAAGGTGGCGAAGTACGGCGATTTCCGCAAACTCTGCGAGGCGAAGGACATCGATGCGGTGGTGATCGCCACGCCTAACCACACGCACGCGTTGATCGCGGCGACGGCGGCGGCGAACGGGAAACATGCTTATGTTGAGAAGCCGGTGTCCCACAACGTGTGGGAGGGTCGCGAGCTTGCGAAGGCGGCGGAGAAGCACAAGGTGGTGATCCAAAGCGGGTTCCAGCGTCGGTCGGAGACCGGGTGGGAAGAGGCGGTGGCTTGGATACGTGAGGGAAATCTGGGCAAAATGACGTTGTCGCGCGGGTTCTGTTACAAGCCGCGTCCGTCGATCGGGAAGGTCGCGGCACCGGTGGCTCCGCCCTCGACGGTGGATTATGATCTTTGGGCAGGCCCACGTGAGACCTCGCCGATCCGGCGTAAGCAGTTTCACTACGATTGGCACTGGCAGTTTGATTATGGCAACGGCGATCTCGGCAATCAGGGGCCGCACCAGTTGGATGTGTGCCGGTGGTTTCTCGGTGATCCGAAGCAGCTTCCGAACTCGGTGATTTCCGCGGGCGGGCGGCTGGGATACGATGATGATGGAGAATGGGCGAACACGCAGATCGTGTGGTTGAATTATGGTCCGGTGCCGATTCTTTTCGAGGTGCGCGGTTTGCCGAAGAAGGGTGTCGATTTCAAATCCGGCATGGACAGTTTCAAAGGACAGGGCGTGGGCAACGTCATCGAGTGCGAGGGCGGATGGCTCGCGGGAGGGCACGGCGCGGGTTGTGATGCGTTCGACAAGGACGGGAAGAAGGTGAAGTCGTTCAAAGGCGGGCAATCGCACATGCAGAACTTCGTGAATGCGGTGCTGCAGGGATCGATCGGACCGCTGCGTGCGGTGGAGTCCGGACATCTTTCCTCGGCGCTGGCGCATGTCGGAAACATTTCGTGGAAGCTTGGTGCGGACGCCGCGCCGGATGAGGCCCGTGCGGCCTTTGCGAAGAATCCTAACGCTGCGGATGCCTTTGATCGCATGGTGGCGCATTTCGATGCGAACGGCATCGATCTAACAAAGACGCCAATGACGCTGGGGCTGCCGCTGGAGATTGATCCGAAGGCGGAGCGTTTCACCGGAACGAATGCGGAGAAAGCCAATGCGCTATTGAAGGGGAACTACCGCAAGGGATTCGAGTTGCCGGCGTGAGGAGTTGCCGTTTTCCGCGACCCACATCGGTTCTGAACCAAGGATGCCACCTTCACCGGTGGCATTTTTGTTGGCGGCTTGTGGGGGATTTACGGGTCCGTTGAATTTTTTTGTCCGTGATCATCCGGGCGATGACATTTCATTTCAGAACACCGAACATGGGATCCGAGATGACAACCGACCAAGCACTGCTCGCCCGATGGGCGAAGGAGCAATGTGAGGTTTCCTTCGGCGAAATCGTGCGGCGCAGGGCAAACCTGATTTACGCCACGGCCTACCGCTCCTGCAACGACCCGCAAATTGCCGAGGAGGCGACGCAGATGACCTTGGTCTCGTTGGCGAGAAAGGCCCGGACCCTTGCCGGGCATCCCGAGCTTCTTGGGTGGCTGCACGTCGCGGTGATCAAGCATACGCGGAATCTGGTGCGAAAGCGCGAGCGTGAGGCGCGAAAAATCGAAACCTACGGAACGTACATGCCCGACCAACAGGATGACCATCAGGCGGAGTGGCGGCAACTCCGGCCATTGTTAGATGACGCCCTCGCGCGGTTGCGAAGCAAGGACCGTGAGATCATCCTGATGCGGTATTTCAGCGATCTGAGTGTGAGGGATCTCGCGGACCGGCTGGGCATCGCGGCGGAGGCCGCGCAAAAGCGACTGAGCCGGGCGATGGAACAGCTTCGCGCCATTCTCGGGAAACGAGGATACCAAGGTCGTGCCAATTTCAGCGCAATTCTCAGTTACGGACTGGCGAAGGAGACGATTCCATCGCTTTCCGTTTTCTCCACAGCCGCGCTCAGCGCGAAGGTCATTACGGCGGCGAAGGCGGCCGGGCTTTCCGGCGGCGCAATTACCGTTCTCAGCACCATTATCATGAAGAAATCAACCATCACCGCTTGTGCCATTCTTGCCGCCGCCGCGATCAGCAGCGTGGCATTGTTATCTAACGAAAAGTCGTCTTCTTCCAGGGAGGAAACCCGAACCGGGGCGGCGCGCCCAGGGAATCCGGGAAATCCCGGTGACGAATCCGCCCGTGACACCTCACGAAAGCCAAACCGCAACCGGGGAACGGGCAGCGACGCGGAGCAACGGGTGGCGAGGTTGAAGCAGGAGTTCGGTGACTCGCGGACGAACCTTTCCCGCAAGGTGGGAGACGAGATCATGAAGACACTCGCACATGTGGTGGAGATGGAGGATATCATGTTGGCTGATGAGTCCGGGCGATTCACGAAGAACCGGGATGTTCTTTTCACTCATCCCCGTTTTGAGGGCATGGCTTTGGAAGAGGATCAGAAACAGAGGATTTTCGAGGCGTTTCTCAAGGTGCGCGAGCGGAAGGCGCAGGAGCACAAGGCGCTACAGTCGGCGCTCAAGGCCAACCCGGCGGAGGTGATGGAGCAGCTTCTGATTGAAGATGCGGTCGCGCGGAAACGGATGAAGCCTGAGGAGGCGGAACCGAGATTGCAGGAGCTTGGCAAGCCGATCCGCGAGTCGGTGGCCAATCTGATAGAAGACAGCGGGATGATGGGTGGTTGGGTCTCCGACCCGGAATTTGATGGAGAAATGAAAGACATTCTCACTGATGGACAACATGAGCAGTATTCTTCCGCCGCCGAGAGCGCGGAGGATGCCACATCGATCCAAAGTGTGATGGATGACTCCGGCAACGCGACCGTCATCGGTGGGTCTGCTGAAGAATCCGAAGGCGGTGATTGGATGGACCTGGAGTCGCAAGAGAAGAACTATTCCTCGATGCAGTTGATGATGTCCGGGATGAAGAATCTGATTCAGGCGGAAGTTCTATCGAGGGAAGGTGAATAGGCGGCGGTGATTTCCTCTCCCGTCAGGTGCCGCCAGGCACCGGGCGGGAGGTTTTTTGTTAGTTGAAGGTTTCCGATCCGTTCGCGATGGAGGGCGGTGACCTGGTTTCCGATGCGGTGGAACATGCGCTTGATCTGGTGATAGCGGCCTTCGTGGAGGGTGAGGCGCGCGGCGTTTTCCGTTAGGATTTCCAACGCGGCGGGGAGGGTGGTGATGTCTTCGGTGTGGAAATGGAATCCGTTGGAGAAGGCCTCGATGGCTGAGGCGGGGATGGGATCGCGGGTGTGGACGAGGTAGGTTTTGGGCACCTTGTGGTCGGGATGCATGAGGGCTTTTGACCAGCGGCCATCGTTGGTGAGGAGGATGAGGCCTGAGGTGGCGCGGTCGAGGCGGCCGGCGAGATGGAGGGTGCGGGCGTCCGGGTCGTCGATGAGGTCGATGACGGTGGGGTGGACGGGATCGGTGGTGGCGCTTAGGATGCCCGCGGGTTTGTGGAGCATGAGGTGGAGGCGGCGGGCTCCGGGCTGGATGATGTGGCCGTCGAGGGTGATTTTGTGGAAGCGGTCTATTTCTCGATCCGGGCGGATTTCCGTTAGATGATCGATTTCGACGCGACCTTGGGCAATGCGGTCGCGGGCTTTGTTGCGGCCGAGCGATTGGTGTTTGGCGACGAGGCGGTCGAGTTTCACCGCGGGCGGTATTCGCGTTGGGCGACGGGGAGGAACTCGCGGAGGGCGCCGATGCGGGTTTGGTCGAGCGGGTGGGTGCGTAGGAATTCCGGTGAGCTGCCCTGGCCCTGTTGGGCGCGCCACTCGGCGAAGCGTTCCCAGAGGCGGACGGCTTCTTCGGGATCGTATCCGGCACGGGCCATGTAGAGTGCGCCGAGTTTGTCCGATTCGAGTTCGGCTTTTCTTGAATAGGGGAGGACGACGCCAAGGGTGCCTGCGGCGGCGGCACCGGTGGCGGCGACGGCGCGGGTGGTTCCATCGGCTCCTTGGGAGGCAAGGATGGTATCTAGCAAAATGGTGCCGACAGCGACGCCGGTGGCCTGGTTGACGCGTTGTTGGGAGTGGTTGAGGACGACGTGGGCGATTTCGTGACCGAGGACGGCGGCGAGTCCGGCATCGTTGCGGGTGATTTGGAAAAGGCCGGTGTGGACGCCGACTTTTCCGCCGGGGAGGGCGAAGGCGTTGGGTGTGGAGTCTTCGAAGACGACGAATTCCCAGCGGGCGTTGGGGATGGAGATGACTGATTTGAGGCGGTCGGCGACGCGCTGGACCTGGGCGTTGTAGGTGGCGTTGGTGGAGACTCGCTTCTGGCGTTTCATCTTCTCGAACTCCTGGAGGCCTTGGGCGACGAGGGAGCTGGACGGAGCGGATGCGCGGACTTCGCCGGTGGCGGGGTCGAACGATGAGACCGCGCAGGAGGCGAGGACGAGCGCGGCGAGTGACGGGATGAGTGGTGAAAATTTGCGGCGCGGCATTGCGGGAAATTCGCATGGCCGGTTCGGCAGCGTCAAGCTGGGACGGGCGTTTGACAATCGGGGCGGGCGGGGCAGGCTGGCGGGATGGAACTTTTGACTGCCGATCAGGTGCATGCCGCGTTGGAGTGGCCCGATTTGTTAGACAGGCTGTATGCGGCGTATGCAGGGGATTTCACGATGCCACAGCGGCAGGTGATGCGGTTGACGGAAGAAGCGGGGAATCATGATGCGTTCGCGTTGTTGCCGGCATGGAATGGGGAGGTGATCTCGGTGAAGGCGTTCACATATTTCCCGGAAAACCCGCCGCCGCATGCGGCGCTGCATGCGCAGATTCTGATGTTTGACCGGCAGCATGGGCAACCGCTGGCATTGGTGGACGGGATCAGCGTGACCTGGTGGCGGACGGCGGGGATTTCGGCGTTGGCGTCGCGCCTGCTTTCGCGTGAGGATTCGAAGACGCTGCTGCTGTTAGGGACGGGGAAACTGGCACCGTTTCTGATCCGGGCTCATGCGGCGGTTCGGCCGTTGAAGCGGGTGCTGGTGTGGGGTCGCAATGCGGAGAAGGTGGCGGCGGTGTTGGCGAGGATGTCAGGCGAGCTGCCCGGGATTTCATTTGAGGCGGCGGAGTCGGTTGAAGCGGCGTGCGGGGAGGCGGATGTGATTGTGGGAGCGACGGGATCGCATGAGATCCTGCTGCGTGGCGACTGGGTGAGGCCGGGGACGCATGTGGATTTGTTAGGCAATCATCATGCGGATCATCGCGAGTGCGATACGGCACTGGTGACGCGGGCGGAGGTTTATGTGGATACGTTTCTGAACTGCCTGAAGGAGGCCGGGGAGATTCTGATTCCGATGGCGGAGGGAGCTTTCTCGCGGGAAGAGATCCGGGGCGAACTGGCGGATTTATGCGCCGGGCGTGTTCCGGGGCGCAGCGGACCGGAGGCGGTGACGCTTTTCAAATCGGTTGGGGCGGCGCTGGGAGATCTGGCGACGGCGCACGGGGTGTGGCAGGCGAGCAGGGCACGGAACTTCCGTTAGGCGATTTGCCTGATGCAGCGAACTCAACTTGGAATCTAAGTGGCTGTCTACCTTACGAGTCCGTTTTATTGAGGCTTGCGAATTAGAGTGACAGAATGCATTCCGTGTGCAAGGTTGCCTGCATGGCCTTGCAGGGACCAGTTGATCAGTCAGCCCTCCAGAAGCGTCGGTTGAAAGCTGTCCGCTTGTTTGAGAAAGGAATCAGCCCATCCGAAGTTGCCCGCCGTCTGGGTGTTCACCGCCAGTCCGCAGGCCGTTGGCGCATGGAGTGGCTGGCAGGTGGAGACCAAGCACTCAAGAGCAAGGGCCGGATCGGTCGCAAGAGTGCGCTTGGCTCCGAGCAGACAGACCGGCTTGCTGCGATTCTCAAGGCAGGCGCGGTTGCGGCCGGCATGCCAACCGAAGTGTGGACCTTGCCACGTGTGGCCAAGGTGATCCGCACCGAGTTTGGCTTGGGATACCATCCGGGCCACGTCAGCAAGGTGCTTGCCGCCATGGGCTTCAGTTGCCAGCGCCCTTCGCGCCGGGCCGTCGAACGGGATGAGGAGAAGATCCCCCATTGGAAGCGATACAAGTAGCCGGCCATTAAAAAAAGCCCGCCGCGAAGGTCGTTTGATCGTTTTCATCGACGAGACGGGGTTAAGCACCAAGCCCCACCGTGTGCGCACGTGGGCGCCTCGCAGCCGGACTCCGGTCTTACGGGAAACGTTCGGTTGGAAAAGCCTCTCGGTGATCGGTGCAATCAGCCTGTGGCGGATTCAATACGTGGCATCCACCGAAGGCCGGATCGCCATCGAGCGATTGGCCGCATACGATCCGGAGCTCAATCCTGCGGAATACATTTGGGCACACCACAGCATCAAGAGTGAAGTGCAACATTAGAACTTCGAAGAAATAACTCTGCAGGCGTTCGGAATGCATATCTTTCGCGAGGTCGATTGTTCAGTTCATCTGCAATCCAATCACACTGCTTCTGGGTAAGGCGATCCATGCAGGTTCCTTTGGGCAAATATTGGCGAATGAGGCCGTTGGTATTCTCATTGGTGCCTCGCTCCCAGGAGTGATGCGGGGCAGCAAAGTAGAATCTCAGATCGTGGGCCTGCTCAATGTCGCGGTAGCCATGGAACTCACAGCCGTTGTCTGCCGTGATCGTTTTGTATCGGGACGGATGCCGGGCGATCAGAAGACTCATGGCCTTGTTGACCTCTTCTTTGGTGCGCGCCGAGAGCTTGGCGATCTGCAGAAAGCCGGTTTTGCGATCCACAAGGGTCAGTACGCAGGCTTTGCCTCGGCCCAGCACCGTGTCGATCTCCCAGTGGCCGGTCCGACTGCGGTTCTCCGCTCCCGACGGCCGGTCGGCGATCGGCCGCTTGCCGGCTAGCCTCCCTCGGCTGTCATAATGTCCGTAACGCTTCCGGCGCTTTTTTTGAGCCTGACGAAGATGTGTGTGAAGAGATCCTCCATGACGGCGATCTTCCCAGATGTGCTGGTAGATCGTCTCGTGGCTGATCGAGAGTACCCGCTGACGGCAAAGGGTGCCCGAGATCTGCTTGGGGCTGAGTTTCCGCTCAAGCATTTCCCTGACAACCAGCCAGTCATCCATGCTGTAACGGGTGCCTTGCCTGGCTCGCCGTCTCCGGCCACGCGCCATTCCGCACGCATGCAAGGGCTTGTAACGACCGTCCGTCGGATAGGCATTGCCGTGGATCTCTCGGGATATCGTGCTTGCGCTCCTCCCCAACTCCCGGCCAATGGCACGGATGCTCAATTTCGCTCGCCTCAAGGCCCCGATCTGGTAACGTTCTTCGTCGCTTAGTTGATTATAGGTCTTCATAAGTGATGCACCCGCCCCAGGCCCTTCCAAAGACGCGGGGCGGGTGTTGCACTTACTCTATGAATCCACCCCCTCATGCTGGTGCATGAGGCCAACCAGCCACCAACCAATTTTAACGACTCAGGGGACACTACCCGGGAACACCACAGAAAAACGATATCGTAGTGGCACGCCAACCGGCTGATCAACCAAGGAAAAGATAAGATTACAGATCCCATCAATTGGTGGATACTGAAGTGGAATGACTTCTTCTCAGCTTTACGCTTGATCCTCCAGCCAGTGAGTTGGTATATCAACTCCAACAACCATTGACCTTTAAACGATCCTTATGGACCCAAGCCCTTCCGTTGTCATTTGATCACTTCATGACGATGAAAACTTTCCGCCGATATCTGATCGCTTTCACCGTCTTGACGCTTTTGGCTGCACCCGCCTCTGCTGCTACCGTGTCGATTGTCGCACCTTCATCAGTCAACGGTAGCGTCCATTTCCCCGCGGACATCCATTTCAACATTACTAGCAGTTCGTCTTCCGTTTTTCTCATTCTCAAGGATTACGTGATATCTGACGGGCATAACAACTTGAGCAATCCGGTCGTGAACGATGTTATGATCTCCAAAAATGGCGCTACCCCGACAATTGCCAGCGCCATCTTTTTTTGATAACGGCGGCGATCCCATGGAGCCAGTCATCGAGAATTCCGGCTACTTCTATTTCACTTCCGCTCCATCGGTCATGCCGGGAGACATTCTGACCATCAAGGCGGGAACAATCATTTACGGCCCGGCAAGTCTTTTCAATCCACAGGCCACCCAAACATTCACCGGTGAAATGTATTTGGCCGGCAGCTCGCTTGAGCAAATCGGAGTGCTCATCCCCGAGCCCTCAACCGGGCTGCTTTGCCTCGTTGCCATGGCGGCCATGGGACGCAGGCGCAGATCCAGGGTCGCAGATACGTCGCATTGACCCGGAGCCAGCTTTTGCGTGCCTTATGCACGGGCGCGGAAGCAGGTTCACGTGATCGTTGGGCGGGCGATGGTCCATGCGGAACCGCACACGCATTCCAAGCTTGCGATGGGACACCTGTGCCGGAATCCTCGTCCCCGATGCATTCATTCACTTTGGTGGTTTTCCGTACTCCAACCTGCCGTGGAGGAGTGGTCCGATGAGATGTCGGAAACTCTCACCCAACGAGAGGGTGCATGTCGCTGCGGGTCGATACTTCCCCCCCATTCGCGGTGCAGTTTTGGATTGAGGGTGAGTCTCGGTTTTCTCTCAAGGAATTGGGTGATGCGATGAAGCTTGCGGCGGCGGCGAATCCAGCCATTTGCTGGAAACGCCAGGGAGCCTGGTGGGTTGAGGGAGATTGCCCGCGGATCCGTGAGGCGTCCTGCCTGGACTCCGCGAAACGGGACCCGCTTGATTTGGAAACGCATCCTTGCGAGTTGGTGGTGCTGCCTGGGGGCTTTTTGTTTCGTTCAAGCCACGCACTGATGGATGGCGGTGGGGCGCTTTTCTGGGTTGAGGAGTTTTTCCGGGCGCTGAGAAGCGAGCCGTTGCAGGGAACCGACACGTTGATTTCTGATAGAGAATATCTTCTGAGGAATGGCAGGTTGGGTCGGCCCGAGATGCGGTTGGAGCATCCGTCTCCATTCTCCGGTGGCAGTGGTTTTGGCTGGGTTGAGAAGAGTGCGCCTTCAGGGGATCATGCCTTTGTCGCGAAGGCGATCGCTGGGGCATGCCGTGAAAAAGGAGGGACATTCATGGTCCCGGTGGATCTACGACGGATCGAAAACATCCGTACAACCACCAACTTGTCCAACGTCCTGTTCCTGAAAGTGGAGGCCGGAACGAGTTGGGACGAAATTCACCAATCGCTGTTAGAATGGTTAGAGAGCGGTGGGGCTTTGCTGCGCAACCGGCGGGAGTGGATGATGGGTTTGTTGATGTTGCCGGTGGTTGGGTGGTTGCTGCGGAATTTCCACCGTTTTGCAATCTCACGGAACCGGCATTCGGCTTCGGGGTTGGTTTCTCATCTGGGCAACATGAAATTGGCGGACTTCTCAGCAGGACCATTTGTGGCGAAGCGGATCAAGCCGATCCCGTGTGATATTCCCGGGGTGGGATTTTCGCTGGTCTCACTGAACCATCAGGAAGGTCTGGAGATCGCTCTTTCGGTTCCGGGGCAGGTCGATGAAGGGGTGGAGGAATGGATCGAGGAGTTGTGTGGGAAGAGTGAGATCTCCGGTCCGGTGATGGCCATTGAAGAGGATTTGTATGATCGGTTCCTTCGCGTCGTGGAGCGTCAACCGGATGCACCGGCGGTGATTCATGGAAATGAACGGCTTTCCTTTCAGGAACTTGAGCAACGCGCGGCGGCTTTCCACGGTACCATCCGGGAGCGGGGCATTCTTGCGGGTGAACGGGTGGCGGTTTTGCTTCCCCATTCAACAGGTTTGCTGGTCGCGCTGTTGGGCTTGATCAGGGGTGGAAATCCTTTCGTGCCGCTGGATCCCGCTTGGCCTGAGGCGAGAATCCAAAAAGTGGTGGCGGACAGCCGGGCGCGTCTCGTGATCCGCGAGGATCTCCCTGGTTCATCCACCTTCCCGCCCCCCGAACGAACACCTTTGGCCTATCTGATGTACACGTCTGGGTCCACTGGAGAACCGAAGGGAGTGAAAGTAAGCCGAAAGAGTTTCCTGAACTTCCTGCTTTGGGGCGAACATGCATTCGAGGGCCGGATGACTTCACCGTTGTTCTGTTCGATCGCATTTGATCTCACGCTGACCTCCGTTTTCGTACCGTGGATGACCGGTGGCGCGGTGTGGATCCCCCTTGATCGGGAACTGGGTGGTGCGGTGAGGGAAATTCTAACAAGCCCGGTGGATACCATCACTCTCACGCCTTCCCACCTGCGTCTTTTCATTGAGAATGGGTTCCAGGATTCCAGCATCCGCCGGCTCATCGTGGGAGGCGAGTCGTTTCCCGCCGCATTGGCGAAGCAGGTGTTGGAGCAGAAGCACATGGAAATCATCAATCTTTATGGACCGACGGAGGCTACAGTCGGATGTGTGATTCATCAGTATGATCCGAAGAAGGATTTCGAGCCAACAGTTCCTATCGGCCTTCCAATCCTGAACACGCGGGCTGTGCTGCGAAACGGCGAGTTGCTGGTGGGCGGTGTCTGTTTGGCGGAGGGATACGAAGGACGGCCCGCTTTCGGAGAACTCTATTCCACGGGCGACTTGGTGACGTGGGAGGGTGGAAAACTGCATTGCCACGGCCGAAGGGACGATCAGGTGAAGGTGAGGGGGCAACGCATCGAGCCAGCGGAGGTGGAAGCGGCGATCCTTAAATCGGGCTTGGTATCCGAGTGCGTCGTGCGGGCGGAAAAGAACAAGCTCATCGCATTTCTGGTCTGGAAGGGGGAAGAGGAGGTCGGCCCGCTACGTGAGCATCTGGGACGAGAGCTGCCGCGGGCATGGATTCCGGACTTTTATCATGCATTGGACGCGCTGCCGCTATCGGCCAGCGGCAAGGTGGACGGTAAGGCGCTGGTTATGCGGTTCCCCGTGGTCGAAACCGATGTGGCTCACACGCCGATGGAGACGGAGCTTTTGGAGATGGCGGCCGGGATCATGGATGTGTCCATGCAGCAAATCTCAAAGGATCGTCCGCTTCATGAAATGGGATTCGATTCCCTGCAGATGTTGCTTCTGTTGACGCGATCGAGCCGCCGCTTCAAGCCGGAGACCTGCAATCTCGGATTCCTCGGGCCGGATTTTTTCCGGACACCGACCATCGCCGCACTGGCGAGGGAGTTGGAAGACTGAATGGGAAACCACTCAAGGATTGGCATTTCATCTGATCATTGCTCTTCCACGCGAAACGGTTGCCATCGTTTCGCTTGGCAAAGACGCCTCCGCTGTTCTAAGCCCGGGCGTAATGTTTTCCCACGAACCAATTGAATGGCCGGATGAAGTGGAGCTGCTGGTGGATCGCCTGGAGAGCGAATCGGCCAGGAGGGCTCTCAGCCGGGAGGAGCGCGCGTTCATGGATGTCTATGAAACCGTCCCCGTGCTGGAGAGCACCGATGGCTTGCACGGATTCTGGCAGAGCGATGTGAATCACCAACGGGTGATCAATTCCTTCGAACTCATTGGCGCCACCACCCTGGTCGATCCGCTCAACGCCAGCCGCTGGTGCGAGACCCGCCCCGATGATCGCAACGAATACAGCGAAACCGAGGAGGAATACCTCACCACCATCGAGGAAGAACTCTTCGACGCCATGGACGAGTTGGTGGATCTGGTGCTCGCGTTCATCGAGGAGGAATTGGGGTAGGCTGGTAACCAGGGCCGGCAATTCCACACTTTAAAAATCCGCCAACCACCGATCAAAATCTAACAATTTGTTCCGGACCGGGCGGACCAATCTTCCAATCGCTCTTTGAATGGAATTGAAAACCCGGGCGGATGCTATAGACACCCGTCGGTGGAATCGAAAACGTTCAAAGCTGTCCTCATCATCGTCACGCTCGTCGGGATGGGAATCGGGCTGGTCATCTTCGGATGGAACAGGGTGCGGACGGATCGTATTTTGGACAAAAATTCTGATACGATTGAAGGCAGGGTTGTCGATAGCTGGGTTCACACAGGGTCGAGAGGTGGCGAGTGGCCGACGATTGTTGTGAAATACTCGCCTCCGGGAAATCAGCCGATCACCCGGAATTTCGATGTGAATCAATCAACCTATCAGACCGCTCTGGAAACCCGGAAGGTCACCGTTCACTACTGGCCAGATGATCCAAATATCAGCCGAATCGTTCGCTTCGAAACGCTTCCCTTCCAAATCCTGATTGGCTTGGGCGGCTTCATTCTGTTCGCCGGGCTCGTTTGTCTTCTCCACTTCATGAGAAGCACAAGGACTTCGGAAGTGTGCAAGTCCTGATGCCACATTGAAGCGATGGCAACTCGCCGAGAAATCGTCCAAGAAAAGGCCCTCGATCTTTCCATGCCCGTTCACTCAAAAGCCCTCCCTCCGGATCGCGACTTGCACATGAAGGCAAAGAAACGCGCCGTCAGTCACCCTTTCGATGGGGATTTTCGAAAATTTGCTCCACCGTTACCTGGAAGGAATGAGCAATGCGGTAGGCAAGATCGAGCGAAGGATCGTGTTTCTCCGTCTCCAGTGCGTTGATCGCCTGCCGGGATACGCCGACGCGTTTGCCTAGTTCTTCTTGCGTCCAGTTCCGCTCCGCACGGAGCACTTTGAGGCGGTTCTTCATCAGTTCGAGGTCCGGATGAAGGGTGAAACCGCACCGAATGCGATCCAAAAAAGCGGATAGATCATCGCCGCCGAAACATGGGCTGCCGAGGCATAGATCTCCATGAAACCCCACATGGACGCAATCGCGATCGCGACACCCGCGGCAACAATGAAGCGTTTGGCCGCAAGGGCCCTCAGAAATTCATCACTATCATTCATCCACGCGAGCACCGCCCAAAGGTGCCCGAAAATCGGTGCGGCGACGACAAGGGAAAACGCCCAAGTCCCGGGAGCCTTCATTACATCGAAGGCACCGGAAATGGCCGCAGCGTTTACCGCGACGTATGCGCCTAGGAATAGAAACGAGCGGATGAAATACTTCTTGTTGTTTTCGGTTTGGGCAATCATGGCGGGTTTTCTTGTCTGAATGTAAGGCCAGCCTGACTCGCTTTCGTGTCACGTCAACCTTACATTTTGAAAACTTTTGCGACCTCTTATGACTCGCATAATCAAGTGACGATTCGGGCCAGAGTTCAGCTTGAGCGAAACATGCGCGGATGATCCTTGGCCTGCGCCGCATTTTCCTCAATGCGGCGGTCGCATGATGGGAGAGTTGCCAAGCCTCGCGGACCAGCAGGTTGCCAATCTCGTATTGCTTCAAGTGCGCCCAGATGTATTCCGCCGGATTGAGTTCCGGGGCGTATGTGGGCAATCGTTCGATGGCGATACGGCCTCCAATGCAAGCCACGTATTGCGTGACCAGCTTGGAGCGATGAATCGGCGCACCGTCCGAGATGATCATCTTGGGCTGGCGAATGTGGCGATGTAGCACTTTGAGAAAGTCAACCACCTGGGGAGCTTTGATGGCCCCGACGTGAATGCGGAAAAGGATCCGCCACCAACTGATGGCTCTGATTACCGACAGGCTTTTCCAACCAAACCAATGCGATCCCGTCACCGAACTTCCCGCAGTCATCCTCGACTACTTTGCAGCCGCCAATGACGGACGCATCGAAAACGCGACCCTCTGCTTCGCTGAAAACGCACACGTTCACGACGAGAACGACGACCACATCGAGCACCCCGCCATCCGCAAATGGGTGGCGGACACCACCCGGGAATTCCAACCCAAGACCACCCTCCTCCGCGCCATCGAAAACAACGGCACCCTTGTCGCCACCGCAACCGTCTCCGGAAACTTCCCCGGCAGCCCTGTCGATCTCAACTTCTCCTTCACCCTAACCGCCGGAAAAATCGCCACTCTCTCCATCCAATAAATCAACCCTTGTAGAACAACCCTACCCCAAAAATCCGGCATCAGTGTTCAAATTTCCCCCACACCCATAATCCGCCGCTCCAACGGCATCTCCACCTAGGGCTTCAGCAACCCTGCCCCCTCCGCCGTCAACGGATTCGGCCGGACCATCGCCCCACCCGGAAAAACCACCCGCACATCCTCCGCCACTTCGGCCGCAAAATGATCCGTGCTCACCCAGTGCGCACCACTCGCAAATGCCCTCTCCCGCTGCACCCTATCCGGCCCGCCGCTGTCCGCCCTCGTCCGAACTAGAAACCCCGCCTTCACCAACCGCTGGATCTCCTCAAACTCCCTCACCGGATCGTTCCGCTTGAACCAAGCCGCCGCCGGATGATCCACCTCAGGCGCACTCACAAACATCACCCGCCCCCGCAGCTCCGCATTCCCCTGCAAATATCGATCCCGGATCTTCCCGCCATTATCCAAGGCAAACAGAAACTTCCCACGCACCTCCGCAATCCTTGGCCACCCATCTTTCCGGATCGCCTCCCGCATCGTCGGCTCATCCCCGCGCAAATCATCCGGCAAAAACAACCGCCCACGCGGAATCCCCTTCAAAATCGCCTGCTCCAACTCCAACAACCGATCCACACTGAATACCTCCGGCCGCGTCGGCAGCGGCGGATGCTCCTCATCCTTGCACTCGATCAAAACCATCACCGGCAAATGACCCGGATTGTTCAACGACCACGCCGACAACTCACCCAACGCCAAATCAAGCGTCGGCGTATGACTCCAACAATCGATGTCCTGAACATGCAGAATCTTGAAACCCGGCTTCGCCAAATGCCCGGCAGCATCAAACGCCGGCAACTTCGCCCCAGCGATCCCCGCAAGCCTCGGCCCCAGCGGATTGGAAAACAATCCACCCCGCGTATCCGCAAACACATCAAGCTCCAACTGCCGCAACCCGCCCCCAGACAACTGCTCGACAAGCCGCGGATGACTGTAATTCCACGCATCCACCGCATCCTCCCGGAATTTCCCGATCACCCCCAACACCGCCGCCGGTGGCGCCAAATGATACGAATTGTGGCTCCCAATCGCCTGCAACTGGTTCAATCTCAACTCCTCAGCACCCCGCAAAACCCAGGAAAACCAAGGCGAAAACACCAAAAAACAAAACAATCCCAATTTTGCGAGTTTCATCTAAATCCAAATGAGGTTGAAAACCCTTTCCATACTCAGCCCACCACCACCACTTTTCACCCAACCCCTCCCACCTTAAAAAACCTGCGCCCCACCTCACAAAATCACCTCCGATGATACCGGTGATTTCTCCTTGGTTACCAGCCCGTCTCCTCTAATCTGAAAAATCAAATGATCGAGGACTTCCTTATCGAGGCCACCAGCGACTTCAAACGGTTCACCATCGCCGTCTACGCATCGCTCCTCTTCCGCTATCTCTTCTTCGCGGGACTCGGAATGCTTATCTTCTATGTCATCTGGCGCCGCCATCTCTTCGGCCGGAAAATCCAACCATCCTTTCCAAAGCACCAAGACTACTGGCGCGAATTCTCCTGGTCGCTTCTCACCTTGCTCATCTTCACCGCCATCGGCTGGCTCGCATTCTGCCCGGAATTGCGACCCTTCACCCACTGGTATTTCCATATCTCCGATTTCGGCACACCCTACTTCATCATCTCCATCCTCATCATGATCGTCGTCCACGATGCCTACTTCTACTGGACCCACCGCTTCATGCACTGGCCACCCGTCTACCGCATCTTCCACCGCGTCCACCACGACTCCACCAACCCCAGCCCCTGGGCCGCCTTCTCATTCCACCCCCTCGAAGCCATCGTCGAAGCCGGCATCCTCATGCTCTTCGCCTTCACCCTTCCCGTCCACCCGATCGCCCTCCTCGCCTTCCTCCTTTGGATGACCGTTTTCAACGTCTCCGGCCACCTCGGGTACGAGATGTTTCCAAAATGGTTCACCCGCAACCGCTTCGGCCGCTGGCTCAACACCTCTACCAACCACAACCTCCACCACAAATACTTCCGCGGAAACTACGGCATCTATTTCCGCTGGTGGGACATCTGGATGAACACCACCCACGAACGCTACGAACGCGACCTCGCCGAAATCCAAAACCGCCCATATTTCCTGAAAAATCCCCACCTATCCGATCAGAAAACCTCCGTCTCGGACATATCAAAAACTGCCGACCACTCTAACAAATGATGGCCGGCAAACCTCATTCAAACATCGTATCTCAAGAATGTCCTTCCGTCGGCCCGGCGATCCGGGCAGCAAACCCATGCGCAAACGGGTATCCGGACCCACCGGGCCGAACGGTCGGAACACACCTCAGAACCGCCAGACCAAATCGACGGTTAGACGGCCGTCAATCACGCTGTTCTCCTCATCCGTCAGCGGAATCTCATACGCGATCCCCGTCTGGATGGAGTCCGTGATCCGCGAACGGAAACCCACCGCAGCCGTTACCATGCTGCGATGATTTTCCGCATTCGCCGCTCCGAGATTGAAGAAGTCATGCCCCTCGAACTCGACGATCGCAGGAACCGCACCACCCGCCTGGGCCGCGAAATTGTTACGCCCGTTCCCCGCATCCAACACCTGATACCAGTTCAATTCCACCAGCGGAATGAACCAAGGCGTGATCTCCCGGCTCGCATGCAAACTCAGGAAACCATTCGTCGATTGATCGTTCGAAAATGGAATGGAAACCCCGGCACCCGCCGCAAATTGCCACTCGTCCATCACCTTCAGGCCGGACAGGATCAGATTCACCGATCCATCCCCTTCACCTTGGAAAACATCCGAATTCCCCGTCGGAAACTCAAACGTCATGCTCCCGCTCAATGCCGTCCCGGCCGCCGGATCCAGATGGAATGCATACTTCAATCCACCCCCGAGATTCGCAAACCCGCTCTCCGAACTCAACGTCGCGTCCGGATTGAAATCCACATATCCATCCTTCGTCGCAACGATGGATAGACGATCCGATAGGGCATACTCGAACTGCAAGGCATACACCTGCACATCACCGTCCACCGGGAGATCGCCCGCAGTCGTGTTCACCGTTCCCGGCAACAAGTGATGAACAAAAATCGGCCGGATGTTGGTCGAGGGCACCGCAAGATCAAACAACGTCGGATTCGTCATCGGACGCCGCAGATCCTGGATCCAATCTCCACTGCCACCCGATGATGGTGCGGAATATTCGATCGGTGCCGTTCCCGCCGACAGATTGGCTGCTGCGAGGCCCGCAAGGGTGAGTGTGAACAAGGTAGTTTTCATGTTTGTTACGGTTTGGGTTAGGTCTTGTTATGCCTTTGTTGGTTAATGCCGGATTTCCGGACTAAGCGAATCTCCCGAGCATTCCCCAAACGCCAATTGGAAACCCGAGCCCGATTTCCAATCAGCGAATCTTCACCCCACACACCCGCACCCATGCCACCATCCCTCCCCAATCTCCAAATTTCATGACAAATCCCACCCCACTCGACGCGTCTAGATCAGATGGCCAGAAAACCCGTCATCACCCTGTTCATCCTCGCTGCGAGCCTCCCCCTCACCGCCCAGTCTCCCGAAGACGCGAAAACCTGGCCGCGCCACAGCATGGAACGCCCTCGCCCGCCCGTCGTGGAGCCGAAATACGACGGCAAACCCGTCCCCGCACCCGCCGGTGCCACCACCCTCTTCGACGGAACTTCCCTTGATGCGTGGAAATCCGGAAACGACGCCGCCAAGTGGAAAATCAACGATGAAGCCCCACCCGCCATCTTGGTCATCCCCGGCACCGGCACCCTCCGCTGCAACATCCCCCTCAAAGGCGACGGCCACCTCCACCTCGAATGGGCAACCCCAGCCGAAGTCAAAGGAAACAGCCAGGGCCGCGGCAACAGCGGCGTCTTCCTCGATGGCTTCCCCGAAGTCCAGGTCCTCGACTCTTGGAAAAACGACACCTATCCCGATGGCCAAGCCGCCGCACTTTACGGCCAGCGCCCGCCCGATGCCAACGCCTCCCGCCCACCCGGCGAATGGCAGGCCTATGACATCGTCTTCTCCCGCCCGGATCCCGCATCCGACAAAATCCTCCTCTCCGTCACCCACAACGGCATCCTCGTCCACGACAAGGTGGAACTCACCTGCAAACGGGCCGAACGATTCCTCAGCTTCCAGGACCACGGGAATCCCATGCGCTTCCGCAACATCTGGTTCAAGCCCGCCCATTGATATCTAACAAAAACTCCCATGTCTCCGCTGAAACCCATCGCCCTCACCCTCGGCCTCACCGCCAGCATCGCCCGCGCCGAGGTCCCGCCACCCAACGATTTCACACCCCAGCCTCAGGTCCCGTTTCTAACACCCGAGGAGTTCCTCAAAACCGTCCAACTCCCCGAGGGCTACTCGCTCGAACTCGTCCTCAGCGAACCGCAGATCAAGGAACCCGTCGCCATCGCCTTCGATCCCAACGGTGCGATGTATCTAGCGGAAATGCGCACCTACATGCAGGACATCGATGCCACCGGTGAAAACACCCCGCGCAGCGTCGTCAGCAAACACGTCAGCACCAAAGGCGATGGCGTCTTCGACAAAAGCTCCATCTATCTCGACAACATCCTCCTCCCCCGCATGATCCTGCCGCTCGACGACCGGATCCTGTTAGGCATCACCAACACCCTCGACCTCACCACCCACCGCGATGCCGATGGCGACGGCATCGCCGACGAAAGCAAACCCTGGTTCAACGGCGGCCCGCGCGGCGGAAACATGGAACACCAACCCAGCGGCCTCGTCTGGGGCTTGGACAACTGGATCTACACCACCTACAACGGCTTCCGCCTCCGCTGGAACGGCGAAAACAACGCCCCACTCAAGGAACCCACCCCCGGCAACGGCGGCCAGTGGGGACTCGCACAGGACAACTACGGCAAAATGTGGTGGAGCAACGCCGGCGGCGAAAAAGGACTCTGGAACTATCAGGTCCCCATCGTCTACGGAGCCATCAACGCACCCTCGCAGAAGGAAAAGGACTTCGATGTCACCTGGCCACTCGTCGGCGTGCGCGACTATCAGGGCGGCCCCGCCAAATCTCGCCCGGACGGCACACTCAACCACTTCACCGGTTGCGCCGGACAAACCATCTACCGTGGCGACCGCCTCCCAGAGGAACTGTTAGGGAACGCCTTCCTCCCCGAACCCGTCGGCCGCCTCATCCGCCGCGCCGTCGTTTCCGATCACGAAGGCGTCACCGTCCTCTCCAATCCCCACCCCCAATCCGAGTTCCTCCGCTCCTCCGACCTCTGCTTCCGCCCGCTCAACATGGCCACCGGCCCCGATGGCTGCCTCTACATTGTCGACATGTACCGCGGCATCATCCAGCAGGGCAACTGGGTCAACCAAGGCTCCTACCTCCGCAAAGTCGTCGAACAATACGGCTTCCAGAACAACATCGGCCGCGGCCGCGTCTGGCGCCTCGTCCACAAGGACTTCAAGCCCGGCCCCCAGCCACGCATGCTCGAGGAAACCCCGGCCCAATGGGTCAATCACCTCGCCCACCCCAACGGCTGGTGGCGCGATACCGCCCAACGCCTTCTCATCCTCAAGGCCGACCGCAGCGTCGTCCCCGCTCTAACATCCATGCTGCGCTCCCACCCCTCGCAGCTCGCACGCATCCACGCCCTCTGGACCCTCGAAGGCCTCTCCGCCCTGACACCGGAACTCGCCCGCGCCACCATCAAGGACCCGGACCCACAACTCCGCGTCCAAGCCATCCGCGCCAGCGAATCCCTCCTCAAGGCCGGCGACAAATCCTTCATCGCGGACATCCAGTCCGCCTCTAACGATCAAAACATCCACGTCAAAATCCAATCCCTCCTCTCCGCCAAACTCCACCGCTTCCCCGATTGGGAACAACTCGCCAGCCAACTCATCATCACCACTCCGGCAGCCGGCATGCGCGAAATCGGCAGCGCCCTCCTCGAATCCGGACCCTCCATCGCCAACCACTTCACCGCCCCACAGCGCAAACAACTCGAACGCGGCATGAAAATCTATCAGGAAGTCTGCTTCGCCTGCCACGGCCCCGATGGCAAAGGCACACCCATCCCCGGCTCCAAAGGCCTCACCCTCGCCCCACCCCTCGGAGGCTCCAAAACCGTCCGCCAGGGAGACGCCATGCTCCGCGTCCTCCTCCACGGCCTCGCCGGACCCATCGACGGCAAAACCTACGAATCCCAGATGATTCCCCAAAACACCAACAGCGACCAATGGCTCGCCGACATCACCAGCTACACCCGCAACGCCTTCGGCAACATCGGTGAAATCGTCGACGCCAAACAAGTCACCGCCCTCCGCAAACAACTCGCCTCCCGCACCCAGCCCTGGACCATCGAGGAACTCCGCGCCCTCAGCCCCCAACCCCTCGAAAACCGCAAGGATTGGAAACTCACCGCCAGCCACAACCCCGGCAAACTCAGCCTCGCCCTCGACGGAAACCCCGCCACCCGCTGGGACACCGCAACCCAACAAATCCCCGGCATGTGGCTCCAGATCCAACTCCCGAACCCAACCGCCCTCTCCGCCATCGAACTCGACACCGCCGGCTCCGCCAACGACTCCCCACAGCAATTCAAAATCGAAACCAGCCCCGACGGCAAATCCTGGAAACCCCTCACCCAAGGCAACGGCACCCCCGGCCTCACCACCATCCCCCTCGACCCCAAAACCCAACACACCCACCTCCGCATCACCCAAACCGCCACCAAACCCGGCAAATACTGGAGCATCCACGAACTCAACCTCATCCAAGCCACCCCCGCAGCCAACTGACCCGCCCAACCAGCCTGTTGGAAGTTCCGGTAAGCGTCCTTGAGAAGAAAAAACTAATCTGCCATCTTGTGCACTGGCTCCAGAAAAGGCTCCACCAATCAATGAAATGATCTTTCTCGTCGAAGAAGCCCCGGAAGGAGGCTTCACAGCCCGTGCCCTCGGAGAATCCATCTTCACCGAAGCGGATACCATGGAGGAACTCCACCAGCAAATCCGCGACGCGGTGACTTGCCACTTTGAAGATGGCAAAGGACCGGAAATCGTCCGGTTGCATATTGTCAAAGAGGTGATCCTCGCAACATAACTCCGCCTTTCCGCTGATCCATCTCTGCGCCCGTATCCAGACATCCGATTTTCGCTGGAACCTTCCCGATGAGACGAGAAGACTTGAGTTGGTGAGGCAATCGTAGCGGAAGACGGAGGTCACATCACCGACGATGTAGAGACGCGCGGTGGTGAGGCTCTAGGTGTGGATGGCTTGGGCCTGGGTAACGGCGCCGTCTTTCACCTCAAAAAATACGGAGGCGCGGCCAAGGGCGTCAAGCTATCTAACAAAACCTATGTCTCGGCTCCTATAACCTCGACGTCAACACAAGGATTTCTTTTTTTAAAGTCTGGCTTCTATATGAGTTGGTGAGGCAATC
>SYAP01000069.1 GCA_005787565.1 Verrucomicrobiaceae bacterium
AAAACAGAGCATGAAAATGGAAGCCATCGCTCATCTCCGCCGTCTGCAGAAACAGCCTGATGTTGTCAAAAGCTTCTTTCGTTCAGAAACCACGTGTTATGCCGCATGAGGCGTCCCTTCTAAATTGGACTCATTAGTAACTCCCCGCCACCACAAACACCGACGTCACCAAAAGGAAAAAACAATTGTTCGCGAATGTCTGCAAATGCAGCGTCTCCGGTGCCACCATCACACTGAGGCTGTAAGCGAGGAAACAGCTTCCCACCATCAACATCGAGTCCATGAACGACCATCGCAACAACAGCGAAAGCCCCACCAATACCAGATTCAGCCCGCCGTAATACGAGGAATTCCCGCCACCCGTCTGCACAATCATCACACAAATCGATGCCATTGGCAGAATCGGAATCGCCCACCCGATCCTGCTGGACGCCTTCAAGGAAGACACCCTCCCTAACAGAAGGAAAACCACACCCAACAGAATCACGCAAATCGCACGGTTCAGCAGGAAAGCCCACATGTGCTCCGGAAACACCACCCGGTCCATCAGCCAGCCGCCGATCATGAAAACCGCAGCCAACGTCGCGGCCCTTCTTGAATTGTCCACCGCGAGCGCACCCTCATACTCACGGAACGCCTTTTGCAGACCCACCGCATCCTGCTCTGCGCTGGCAACAGCTTCAGCCATCGGCTAATTCAATTTCGAGAAACAAATTCACCCCCGTCGAGTCGGCCTTGATGCTCGTCCGATTCACCGCAATGTCCAATGGTACAAGCTCCTGCATCTCCGCCTCATCTCGATAGATCAGATTCCACTCCATCAGATACTCCATCCACGCCTTCCGCGGATTGCTCTCCGCCACGTTCGTCACGATCACCAATCCCCCCGGCTTCGCCATCGTGCAGAACAACTCCACCAACCGCTTGCACACCCGCTGCGAAAGATAGTCGAACAATCCCGCGCAATACACCACGTCATACCCCGTGAACTCATCCTCTCCACCCTGCGTCGCCGCCCGCAACAACTGGTGCACCGACCTCTGGAAATAACGCACCGGCGTCTCACGCCCCCCGGCCATCCGAGACTCCTGAACCCGCTCACGCGTATACTCCAACGTCTCCGAATTGAAATCCAACAGGTCGATCTCCGCCAAATCACTCTCTTCATGCTCCCTCAGAAATCGCTGAACCTCCATCGCCGGACCACACGCAAGGTTGAACACCCGCGCCCGCGACTGACCCACCCGCCGCCGGCTCTCGCGGCACAACGTATCCACCAGAAAATCAATCCGGTTCCGGTGCGCCACCACCGGCTCCGTGTTCAGAAGCGCGAAATTCAACAGCTTCGCAAACGCGGAACCACCTTCATACGGATTCCGCAACATCATGTTCACCATCTCGTAATCACCCGCATAACCCAACGGCTTCGTATACGTCCGATAGAGAAACGGTGAACACAGCACAATTGGATGCAATTCCCTCCTCACATACGACTTATGAACCGCCCTCTCCGCCTCCTCAATCTCAGTCGCCACCTCCTCGAACCTCTCCATCGATGGCAAAACCTCCTCAACCACCCGCGTCTCAATTTCACCGAAAATCTCATGCTCCAACTCATCCCGCCGCCGCGTCACCGTCGTCCGGATCCCCACGTCAACCCCTGTCAGCCAGTGCTGAACCCCGGAAAGCATGCTGCTCATGTCCGCAACCACCAGCTTGAACGGATCCAATACCCGGTTAGCCGACTTCCAGTCCGTCATGAAATTCGTGAACTGCCCGGACAAGCTCCCCGTCGACCCGCTCACACTCGAAAGGAAATCCACCTCGATCCACCCCTCATCCAGCGTCGCCTCACACACCAAAACGATCCCCGTATTCAGCAAATTGCTCACCACCGCCTTCCCGTGATACAGCAACCGCCGCGATGCCATGATCTTGAAATCAGACAAAACTTCCGATAACTGCAAGATACTATACGGGTTATAAAACTCAAAAACCACCGAGTAGCGCTTGATCCGGAGCAAATTCGCCGTCAGTTCCGTTCCTTGGCTGTTCCGACAAGTAATGACGCTTTGGGAAGAGTCGTTGGTTAGTTCCATCGAATGGCTTGTTATGTTAAATATCAAGCCGCAACAAATCGCAGGATGCAAGCACCGAGTCCCAATTCGGTCCAATGACCCCAAAAACACTCAAAAAAAACCAAAAATCAGCCCAAATCACTCCATCAATTCCGTCACTGCATCCAGGAAACTCCCGTATCGCGGCTCCCACCCCGTCCCCCTCAGCTTCGCATTCGACACCCGCTTGTGCGTCCAACCACGCTTCCGATCCAGATCCCGCGGCCCGCTCGGCGGCAACGGCCGACCCAATAACCTAGACAAACCTTCGTAACACTCCATCTGACTCAGCGGCGAACTGTCCACCACATTGAAAACCCCGCCATACTCGCCCTCCACCAACCTCAGCAACCCCGCCGCCGCATCATCCCGGTGAATCTGGTTCAAATACCTCCGCCCATCCTCCTCGATCACCGCCTCTCCTGCTAGAAACTTCCTCAGAATCACCGACCTCCCAGGCCCGTAAATCCCCGACAACCTCGCCGCCACACCTCCCGCGGCAACCACAACACCCTCCGCCGCCAACAACAAACGCCCGGTCTCCCGATCTGGAACCGCCTCGCTCTCTTCCGTCACCACCGATCCATCCGTCTGCCCGTAAACCGAACTGCTCGACGTGAAAACAACCCGCACTCCCGGGAACATCTCCGTTAGATTCCGGCACCCATCCACATATACCCGCCGATACGCCTCCTCCCCTCCCCGGCCCGATGCGGCACAATGCACCACCGCATCCGGAACCCCAACCTCTCCCGCCAATCGCCTCACCGCCTCCACATCGGAAACATCACACGCGTGCGTCCCATCCCCACCACCCAGCGTCACCCCGCTCACCCGCCACCCAGCCTCGCCAAACACCCGCTCCACCGCCTCCCCCAGATAACCCCGCCCAACCAGCAACAAATGCCGGCCCGCGCTCTTCTCCATCCCGTCTTCATTCGCTCTCTTCATTGTATCCTCCTTCGCCCTAACCAATCGGCTTGATGTAATACCGCTTCGAAATCCCTTCAAGGTCCTGATGGAAAAAAAACGCCTCCGGACAGCTCTCCTCGATCGAATCCACCACCTCGCGCAACTCCTCATGCGTCAGAATCGTCCGCACCTGATAGAGCGGCTCGCCAGAAAATCCCCCGCGCCCGTCCGAAACCGTCCACGTCCGGTGGCTCGCCGCCAAAAGGATCGCCCTCCCCACCGGCTCCGGATCACGCGCCATCACCGTCAACATCACCAATTTGAACTTCCGGAAGAAGTTATTCAATGTCTCCGCACTCGTGAAAATGTAAATGCTCGTATACATCAACGTGTTCACCACCGGCTCGATCTTCCGATACGTCAGAAAATCCAGCGAAAGCCCGAAAACCGTCGATACCACCGCCGCGATCACCGCGATCGAACCCACCGGCTTCAGATACTTCATCGCGAAATACGCCCCCAGAATGTCCTCATCCCCCGTCGATCCCCTCATCCGCAACGAAATCGCCTTCGCCAACCCCGCCAGAATCCCCCCGAACAACACCAACAAAATCCGCTCGTTCTGCGACTCCGGACTCGCAAACCGCATCTCCGGCAAAAACGCCAGCGCCACAATCACCGTCCCCACCGTCAACATCGTCCGGAACGCGAAAACCCGGCTGATCTTCGCGAACGCGAACGCGATCAACCCGCACTGCGCCACCGCATACAACACCAGAAAAAGCGTCGGACTCTTGAAATAGTACGCCAGGGACGCAGCAATCCCCTCAGTCCCTGTTAGGATCACCTTCGCCGGAAAAACAAACCACTTCAGCGCGAACGCATACAACAACCCCGCCCCCATGGTCGCAAGACTCTCCAAAACCGGATGCCTCCGGTCCAACCATGGCAGCCTTGGACACTTCGCTTTCCCGCTCATTTCTGGTTCCTCACTCCTTCTCCGCATCCGGCAGCTTCCCGAACAGATCTAACAAATACCCCGGCGTCAGCACCTCCGGCGTCACCACCGGATCCTCCCCCGGCACCAGCAAAACATTCACCGGAATCGCGCTCCGCCCATACTCGGAAATCGCCTCGTCGATCACCGGATTCTTGCTCGTCTTGTCAGCCTTCAACGCCACCACCCCCTTCCGCTTCATCAGCTCCTCCACCTCCGGCGTATACGCGAACTTCTTG
>SYAP01000007.1 GCA_005787565.1 Verrucomicrobiaceae bacterium
CAACAAAGAGGCATTTTAAATAATGCAAGGGCGACTACAACGACGCACGCCTCGTCCTCGAAAAACTCGCCGCCACAGACACCAACCCCACCCGCGCACAAGCCTCCTGGCTCCTCGCCGCTCGCTCCGCCGCACTCGTCTCCACCGCCCAATCCAAAAACGAAGCCCTCGCCCTCTTCGACAAAGCCATCGCCATCAACGGACCCCTCACCCCCGGCGCAACCCTCGAAAAAACCCGCCACCTCATCGACCTCAACCTCCTCCCCGAAGCCGCAACCTTCATCCGAAAATACTTCGACTCCCTCCCCACGGATGACCCGCTCCGCCTCCCCGCCGGACTCCTCTACGGCGAAGCCACCTACGCCCAAGGCGGCGGCAACCCGGCCTCCCTCACAGACGCCCTCGCCATCTACGACACCCTCCTCACCCACGCCAAATCACAACCCGCCATCCTCCACCGCCTCCAATACCTCCGCGGTATGACCCTCGAACAACTCCCAAACCCCAAAAACCCCGAACTCAAACGCGAAGCCGAAGCCTTCGACGCCTACCACTCCGTCCTCGCCAACGCCACCAACCCTCCCGCCGAATGGGAATACTTCGAACGCTGCTCCCTCCGCGCCCTCGCCCTCCTCGAAAAAGCCCAACGCTGGCAAGCCGCCATCAAGCTTGCCGAAAAAATCGCCACATTCAATGGTCCCGGCGCTCCCAACGCCGCAGACCGCGCCAAACAACTCCGCCTCAAACACATGATCTGGGAAGACTAACCAACCACCCAAATCTCCAATCTCCAATCTCCAATCTCTCTTCCGACTCATCCATGAACCTCCTCATCACCGGAAAATCCGGCCGCATGGGCCAAGCCCTCCTCGAAGCCGCAACCCAAGCCCAAGCCACCGTCGCCGCCACCCACGACCTCGGCCAGGACCTCGATGCCGCCTTCCAAAAAGCCGACACCGCCATCGACTTCACCGTCCACTCCTTCACACCACAAGTCATCGCCGCCGCCCTCAAACACAACACCCGCCTCGTCATCGGCACCACCGGCCACACCGACGAAGAACGCCAACTCATCCACGACGCCGCCAAAACCCTCCCCATCGTCTTCGCCTCCAACTACTCCGTCGGCGTCAACACCCTCTTCTGGCTCACCCGCCAAGCCGCACAAATCCTCACCCAGGACCGCTTCGACATCGAAGTCGTCGAAATGCACCACCGCCACAAAATCGACTCCCCCTCCGGCACCGCACGCACCCTCCTCGAAATCCTCAACGAAGAAACCGGCACCGACTACCACACCGACATCACCCACGGCCGCCTCGGCAACATCGGCCCACGCAAACCCCGCGAAATCGGCATGCACACCCTCCGCGGCGGCGATGTCGTCGGCGACCACACCGTCCTCTTCGCCGCCGATGGCGAACGCGTCGAACTCACCCACAAAGCCTCCTCTCGCATGACCTTCGCCGCCGGCGCCATCCGCGCCGCCCTCTGGCTCCAATCCAAACCCCCAGGCCTCTACGACATGCAAAATGTCCTGAACCTAAAACCCCTCTAACCAAAAAAATCAGCAATCCAAAATCAACAATCATCAATCCCCCCGAATCACCAAAGATGATAAATGATAACTAACCGCTGATCCCCCCAAATCCCCAATCTCAAATCTCCAATCCCCAATCACCCTTCCCCCATGCGCCTCCTCCTCACCCTCCCCATCCTCCTCCTCGCCGCCTGCCAAAAACCGGCAGCCACCCAAGCCCCAGCCCCCGCGGAAAACACCACCGCCCAAACCCCAGCCGAGGCCCCTCCAGTCGCCAAACCCGCCGACCCCGCAGCCCTCAAAAACTCCGTCGTCCGCATCAACTCCACCCGCCAAATCTGGAACCCAGGCCAACCCTGGGAAAAAAACCCGCCGGACAAACGCCGCGCCCTCGCTCCCATCGTCGCCCCAAACCGCGTCCTCACCACCGCCGAAATGGTCGCCGACGCCATCAACCTCGAACTCGAATCCACCGACGGAACCCGCTTCACCCAAGCCAAAATCATCGCCGTCGACTACGAGGTCAACCTCGCCCTCATCGCCCCAACCTCCGATGAGGAAGGCGAAAAATTCTTCCAAGGCACCACCCCCCTCGAAGTCGCAGAACCCTCATCCCTCGGCCAAACCCTCGAAATCTATCAGGTAGAGGACAACGGCGTCCCCCTCGTCACCTCCGGCACCATCCGCAGCATCGACGTCGCCTCCAACTTCCTCCCCGGCCAAAGCTTCCTCACCTACCTCGTCAAAGCCTCCATGCAGAGCGCCGCCAGCTCCTACTCCCTCCCAGTCCTCCGCCAGGGAAAACTCGCCGGCATGCTCATCAGCTACGACAGCAAAGACCAAATCTGCGACGTCGCCGCCACCGACCTCATCAGCCGCTTCATCAAAGCCACCGCCAGCGAAAAATACCAAGGCATCCCCAGCCTCGGCGTCGCCGTCTCACGCACCGAAAACCCCTCCTTCCGCCAATGGCTCAAACTCACCGATGACCAGGGCGGCCTCTACATCAGCACCGTCCGCAAAGGCGGCGCAGCCGATGCCGCAGGCGTCAAAAAAGGCGACGTCCTCCTCGCCGTCGATGGCAACCCCATCGACCGCCGCGGCTACTACCAACACCCCCTCTACGGCAGCCTCTTCTGGGGCCACCTCATCCGCGGCGAAAAAGCCGCAGGCGAAACCATCAAACTCTCCCTCCTCCGCGATGGCAAACCCCTCGAAATCACCGCCACCCTCACCCGCGAGGAAGAACACGAAAAACTCGTCCCCAACCACACCTTCGGCCGCGCCCCCAACTTCCTCGTCAAAGGCGGATTCATCTTCCAGGAACTCACCCGCCCCCTCCTCGAAGCCTACGGCGAAAACTGGTCCTCCAACGCACCCCTCAACCTCCTCGACGCCTACGAAAACCCGGACCAATACGAAGGCAAAGTCGACCGCATCATCTTCCTCAGCGGTGCCATCCCCACCCCCGCCACCATCGGCTACGAACGCCTCCGCAACCTCATCGTCCGCAAAGTCAACGGCAAGGACATCACCAACATGAAATCCCTCATCGACGCCTTCGACTCCAACCTCCAGGAAATCCACTCCATCGAATTCGACGAAGACAACCTCAAGATCCACCTCGACGAAACCATCTCCACTGCCGTCGACTCCCAACTCCTCCAACGCGGCCTCCCACGCCTCTCCCGCGCCGAATAACACGAGATCACTCTCATCCACCCATCTCCTCCATCGCCATCCTCACCTCTCTCACAAACTTCTCAGGCGTGACCCCGAACGCCTTCGAAACCCGCATCACGACGTCTAATGTCGGCGTCTTCAACCCTTTCTCCAACTGGAAAAATAGCTGTTGTCCAATTCACATTGCTCTAACAAATCCATGAATCATTGAATGGGCCAATACGAAAAAATATTATTCATTGTTTTATCTCTATCCAGCTGGATAACTGCGGCACCACTGGAATTTCATTTCCCTGATGACCTTTCTTGGAAGGCGGTTTTTGATCGAGGATTCAGGCCAAAGCACATTACCGGGTTGCTACACAGAAATTCCGAATGCATCGATCAGGAAATAAGATTTCACTACGGCGACCACAGATTTTTCACATTAGACAGAGGGAGATTGATGTTCGAAGTTCAAATCGACGACAGCCTTCGTGTAATCGAACATACCAGCCGGGTTTCCATCACTATGGAAGAGGGAGAGCGGCGACTGAATACTTTCCGCAAGATGTTCGATGGGTACATTGTTCAGCCAGGCACTATGCCTCCGACAGTGGGCCCGGCACACAACCGGGTGATGACGACGTCAGACCAACATGCAGTGGCGGAAGTGAATGGTTACAGAATATTTTTTGGCTTCAATAGTGCGATGACGCGAACGCCAAGATTATTTCCTGTGTTCGCGATGATCCTCAAGGGAACCACGAAAGGCCCACAGCTACCCATTCGTCGCAAAACTGTAGACCCCCCACCTGGCTACGAATGGTATAGCATGGACCCTAAAGTCCACACGCCTGATCCCGGCAGCGAAGCCACCGCTACTTCGCCGACCGCCCAGAATCCACCGCGCAACATCAACGGCATGTCATCCGAGGACGACTTAGCCAAAACAGGATTGAATGTGAAGCGGACACTCCTCAGCATCGCCACCGCCGCTGCCTGTTTTATAGCACTGCTTGTGTGGATAGTTTGGAGATCATTCAAAAAATCGAATTCCGAGGGATGATATTTCGGCTTGGCGGTTTCAGATTGTTAGCGAATAAAAGTTAGATGGTCAGAGGCGGGGATTCGTTCAGTCTGGTTTTACAACAAACTGACTGTGAATAACAAACATC
>SYAP01000070.1 GCA_005787565.1 Verrucomicrobiaceae bacterium
CCCCCTTCAACCTCACCACCGATTTACCTTCCTGCGTCTTCGCCACAATCAAACCGTTGATCTGATCCTGCGGCAGCGCGTGATCCTTCGCCCGCTTGCCTACATAAATCTTCTCACACCCGGGCTTCGTCCACCGCAACAACTCCGGACTGCTCAACGCGTCATAAACCAGAACATCCGCCGTCTCGATGCACTCCTTCGCACGCAGCGTCACCAAACCCAGATCACCGGGACCACCGCCAACGAGATAACAAATGCCTGATTTTTTCATGTGAGAGATTGATATAAATTTGCTGCAACTTCTAACGGATCCACACCCTTCGCACTCCCCGCACGCGGCAGCCCTTCCGTTTCCGGAAACACCCGCGCCGACAAATGGATCTCCCCACCCTCCAACCGCGAATACACCCCCACCGGCGTATGACACCCGCCATCCAACAACCGCAAAAACTCACGCTCCGCCGTAATCCTCAACCACGTCTCCGCATGCCCGATCGACTCCGCGAACACCCGGCTCGGAACATCCCCGTCCCGCACCTCCAGCGCGATCGCACCCTGCCCCGCCGCCGGAAAAAACTCCGCCTCCTCCAACCGCCGCACCAACAACCCCGGAAATCCAACCAACTCCTCCGCCCCATCCCCCGCAGCCTGCTCCGCCAGAAATCCCAACCGCACCAATCCCGCCTCCGCTAACAGAATCGCATCATACACCCCGTCCTCCGCCAGCTTCCGCAACCGCGTCGGCACATTCCCACGCAAATCCACCACCTTCAGATCCGGCCTCAAAAACGTCACCTGCCGCGCCCGCCGCACACTGCTCGTCCCCACCCGCGCACCCTCCGGCAGCTCCGCAAACGTCGATCCGTCCAAACTCACCAACGCATCCCTAACAGGAGCTCGCTCCAACACCGCCGCCAACCGGAAACGCCCGTCCAACACCGTCGGCAAATCCTTCAAACTATGCACCGCCACATCGATCCGCCCCTCATCCAGCGCCTCCTCCAGCTCCTTGATGAACACCCCCTTGTCAAACGTCCCCTCCGCCTTTGCAACCTCCGCCAGACTCACATCCGTCCGCCGGTCACCCGTCGTCTTGATCACCTCCCGCCGGATCTCCACCTCCGGAAACACCACACCTAACAGACGCTCCGTCGTCTCAGCCTGCACCAACGCCAACTCGCTGCCACGCGTGCCAACCACGATCGATGCCAAAATGGATTCACTGCACTCACTCATGTCACATGCCGGGAAGTTGGGTTTTCAACAGTTCGCTTTCGATGATCCGCTCGCAATGCGCGATTTGCAATTGCCGCTTCGCCCGCGCTTCATCCGCCAGTTGCTCCAAGGTGTCGATGTCATAAAGATAAACCTCCTCGATTTCTCCAACACCCGCATCGATGTCCCGCGGCACCGCGATATCGATGAAAAACAACGGCCGGTATTTCCGCGCCCGCCGAACCTTCTCCACCTGCTCCCGCTGCACGATCGCATGCGGCGCTCCCGTCGACGAAATCACCACGTCCACCCGCGTCAACACCGTGTGCCAATCATCGAACCGCACCGCCTTCCCTCCCATCTCCTCCGCCAGCTCCACCGCCCGATCATACGACCGGTTCGCCACGAAAATCGACCGCGCCCCACGCGAAACCAGCGCCTTCGCCGTCAACCGGCTCATCTCCCCCGCCCCCAAAACCATCACCTCGCTGTCCTTCAAATGCCCGAAAATCTTCTCCGCCAACTCCACCGCAATGTTCCCGATTGACGTCGACCCCTCCTGAATCGCCGTATCCGTCCGCACCTTCTTCCCGATCGCAAACGCCCGCTGAAACACCCGGTTCAGCACATTCCCCGTGCTCCCCGCCGCATGCGCCGCCTGATACGCCTGCTTCACCTGACCGAAAATCTCCGTCTCCCCCAAAACCATCGAGTCCAGCCCGCTCACCACCCGGCACAAATGCACCGCCGCATCCGCCCCAACCTTCCGGTAAAAATGATCCGCCACCCGCTCATCCAGCTGCGTCACCTGCGCCAGCTGCTGCTCTAACAAACCAATCGTCCCCATCCCCTCCTCCGCCGCCAGATAAAACTCCGTCCGGTTGCACGTCGAAACCACCAACCCCTCACCCACACCCGCCAACTCCGCGATCTCCACCGCCGCCTCACCCAACTTCGGCGTCCCCACGGCAAACCGCTCCCGCACCTCCACAGGTGCCGTCCGGTGATTCAGACCAAGACAAACCAGTTGCATCAGATGAACGCGAAAACCCCCAATGAAATCACAAACAACGCCACCGCTCCCAGCGACAACCGCCGCCCCGTCAATCCACGCCACCGCTTCACCCCCAACAACACCGCATACCCCAACCACACCCCCGTCGCCGCAACGAAATGCCCCGCGGCCGACGCCGACCTCGGCATCATGAACCCCGCGAAAATCCCCAACGTCAACAACACCCCGCCCAACCACAACAACCGCTCCAACGACACCAACAACTCCCTCACCGGCGGCAAATTCCGGAACAACCCGCTCTTCAAATGCTGCTCCTTCAACTGACGGTCCAACACCAGAAACATCACCCCAGCCACCGCCGCCAACGCCAACGCACCATACGCCAAAACCGACGTCGCCGCATGCGTCTCACCCCACGGATCCGTCCCCGCAACCCTCGCCGGATTCTCCGACAACATCCCCGGCATCAACGCCGCCGCCTGAAAAACCAAAACCACCGGAGCCGTGAAAACCCCTAACAGCGAAATCCGATACGTCGGCCCCACCAGCAAATAAAACAACGTCAGCGCCCACGACAAATACGCCAGAATCTCCCCCGTCTCCCGCAACGGACACGCCCCACGCTGCTCCCCTCGCATCACCAAAAAACCGAACTGACACAAAAACACCCCGCCCATCCACGCCACCGTCCAATGACTCCGCGTCCCCCGATGCACGGACAGCATCCCCCATACCCCGCCGACCGCTGCCAGCAAGGTCGCGGCAATCAAAAGCCAGCGCTCCATGCCCCTCTCCATGCCCCCCCCACGCCCCTCGCGCAAGGCAAAGCTTTCTCCACACCCCTCACCCTCCACCCCTCACCAAACATTCCCCTTGACCAAACCCATATACCCCCCATGGGTATAAACATGCACCGCGACGCCTCCTCCTCCGCCCCACTCCTCACCCGCGTCCGCAAAATCTCCGGCCAAGTCGATGGCATCGGCCGCATGATCGAAAACAACCGCGAATGCCCGGAAATCCTCAACACCATCAGCGCCATCCACGCCGCCCTCCGCGCCCTCGAAGCCAAACTCCTCGAAGACCACATCCGACACTGCGTCCACGACTCCATCGCAGACCCGAAACTCCTCGACCAACGCCTCGAAGAACTCATCTCCCTCTACAAACGCCGCCTCGCCTGACACCACCATGAGCTGCTGCTGCAAAAAACCGGAACCCGATCCCGCACCAACCCCAAGCTGCTGCGCCACCCCAAAGCGCCGCATCGACTGGCTCCTCTGGATCTCCCTCGCCCTCGTCACCGCCGGCCTCATCGGCCACTTCTCCGGCCACATCGGCCCATCCTGGTGGCAAACCTACGCCCACGGCACCGCCCAATTCATGCGCGCCGCCTGGTGGGGCATCGTCGCCGGCATCATCGCCGTCGGCATCGTCGGCAGACTCCCCAACCACCTCATCGCAGGCATCCTCGGCAAAGGCGGCACCCTCTCCGGCATCCTCCGCGCCACCTCCGCAGGCGTCTTCCTCGACCTCTGCAACCACGGCATCCTCATGATCGGTGCCCAACTCTACCGCAAAGGCGCATCGCTCGGCCAAACCCTCGCCTTCCTCGTCGCCAGCCCCTGGAACTCCCTCTCCCTCACCCTCATCCTCGCCAGCCTCATCGGCTGGAAATGGATGCTCCTCTTCCTCGCCCTCTCCATGCTCATCGGCATCATCACCGGCTGGCTCGCCGACCTCCTCGTCAAACGCGGAACCCTCCCCCCAAACCCCAACCACTTCGACCTCCCCGTCGACTTCAAATTCAAACCCGCCATCCGACTCGCCCTCACCCAACTCAAACCCAACCCCGCCAACCTCAAAGCCATGGCCATCGGCGGCCTCACCGACTCCCGCATGATCCTCCGCTGGATCTTCTTCGGCGTCGTCCTCGCCTCCCTCGTCCGCGCCCTCGTCCCCACCGACAGCTTCGCCACCTACTTCGGCCCCTCCCTCCTCGGCCTCGCCCTCACCCTCGTCGCCACCACCCTCATCGAAGTCTGCACCGAAGGCTCATCCCCCATCGCCGCCGACCTCCTCAACCGCGGCGGTGCCCCCGGAAACGCCTTCACCTTCCTCATGGCCGGCGCCGCCACCGACTACACCGAAATCCTCGTCCTCCGCGAAACCACCCAATCCTGGAAAGCCACCCTCGCCCTCCCCCTCCTCACCGTCCCCCAAGTCCTCATCGCCGCCTGGCTCCTCAACTCACAATCCTAATCCCGATCCCAAGCCAACCTTGCTCCATTCCTTATTCAAAACCCCACTGATCCCGGATCCAAAGTAATTCTAATACCCACCCCCCAACTTCTCACCCCCACACAATCAAGGAGAATTTAGAAAAATTAACGAATGGCATATTAATTGCTGCAATCTGCTCACCCTTCGCTTTAATACTCCCGGCAAGCCCCTGCCGAGATGTCCGAAGCCTACCTCCATCAATCGCTCTCGCAGCAGCAAACCCTTGCGCCCCAAATGCGCAAAAGCTTGGAAATCCTCCAAGCCGGCACGATGGAACTCTCTCTCCTCGTCCGCCAGGCCCTCGAAACCAACCCCGTTCTCGAAGACATCACCGAATCCGTCTCCCTCGATGACGACGGCTCCGATCCCGAAGACGCCGACTCCCTGGAACACCTCAACGAAACCGACGACGACTGGCGCGACCGCGAAATCATGGAGGGCCGCAACTCCCCATGGACCAACGAGGACGAAGAACGCCGCCAACGCCTCTACGACTCCATCGTCGCCCCGGAAACCCTCCAGCAACACCTCATCCACCAACTCGACCTCTCCATGGTCGACCCCGAAGTCCGCGATGCCGCCCGCGGAATCATCGGAAATCTCGACGATCGCGGCTTCCTCGACACCCCCGCACGCGACCTCGCCATCCAGCTCAACCTCAGACCCAAAATCCTCCAGGCCGCCCTCAAACTCATCCAGTCCTTCGACCCTCCCGGCATCGGCGCCGCCAACATCCAGGAATCCCTCCTCCTCCAACTCGAACGCGCCTCCGGAACCGATACCATCGAATACCGCATCGTCCGCGATCACCTCGAAGACCTCGCCCGCAAACGCCACCCCCTCATCGCCCGCGCCCTCGGCACCAGCGTCGAACGCATCAACGAAGCCGCCAGCCGCATCGGCCGCCTCACCCCAAACCCCGGCGGCGACTTCGACCCCACCGGAAACCCCTACATCCTCCCGGACGTCGTCATCGAACGCGACGACGACGACCGCTGGTCCGCACGCCTCACCGGCGAACACCTCCCCAGCCTCCGCATCAACGATTTCTACAAAGACATGATCGGCAAAAACGGAGTGGACGCCATTGCCAACTTCGACACCCAGACACTGGGCATGTCGGGTTGCATCACGACCAGAGGCTGGGAGGCGCTGCACAAGCCGGGCTC
>SYAP01000008.1 GCA_005787565.1 Verrucomicrobiaceae bacterium
GTGGGTGTCGCGGACGGCGGCGGGGGGGGTGATGGGGGATGGGACGCGAGCTGCCATGATTTCGCACTCGAGTGTCCAGTCGTAGAGGTCCTTGAGGTCGCCGCCGAGGACGCCGAGGACGAGTTTCACGCCGAGGTCTTCGAGGACGGCGAGGTCGAGGAGTGTTTCCGCGACGGCGGGTTCGGGGAGGAGTCCGGCTTCGATGAGGACGAGGAAGGTTTTTCCGCGGAATTGCGGGATGTATTGGAGGACGGCGCGGAGGTCACCTGGGTGGTTCACGGGGTGGTTTTAACAGAGGGGGTGCGGGGGGCAAGGATGGGGTGCGGGTGATTTTTTGGTGGTGATGATGGGGATAGGGGCTTGCGGGGGATGGGAGTGGCGTTCAATTTCCGGGTGTGTCCGAATTATCCGAGAGTGCGCGTCGATGGAGTGGTTATGTGTGCCCGGATTGCCGGTTTGTATTCCGTGTGCCGCGAGATCATGACGGGCAGGGGTTGGTTTGTCCGAGTTGCCGGAGGATGTTGCGGGTGCCGAAGGCGACGGATGTTTCGCCGCCGTTGATGGCGGAGGTTGGGCGGGTGGAAGAGGTTGTGGTGGAGGAGGGTGTGGTGGAGGAGGGTGCTGATGTTTCGGGAGATGTTAGAGAAGAAGGTGGGGGGGAGGTTAGAAAGCGCAAGCGGAGGAGGTCGAAGGCGAGTGATGATGGGATTTCATGGGAGCATGGGTCCGGGAGGACACGGGTTAAGCGCGGGGAGCGGAGAGGGATGAGGTGGATGATGGTGGCGGGAGGTCTGTTGTTTGTGGGGATTACGATATTGGTGGTGAAGGTTTTGAGTGGTGGGGATGATCCGGTGGTTGTGGTGAAGCCGTTGGTTCAGAAGCAGCAGGAACCGCTGGTGGCAAAGGATGAGCGGAGGGGAGATGGTGAGTTGTTGGCGGAGATGGAGCCGTTGTGCAGGAGATTTCTGAGCACCGAAAGTGTGGAAGAGTTGCTGACGATGGTGCATGATCGTGAGCGGGTGGAGCCGTTGGTGCGGGCGTATTATGAGGCCGAAGGCGGGCGGATTGATCCGCCGGGGATGGCGACGTTCAACCCTGCGACCGGGTTGGTTCACGGGGATGGGTTTGTGTGGATGAGTGTTTCGCTGGAGAATTTTGAGGATCGGGCGATCGCGTTTGTGGACGGGCCGGAGGGTTTGAAGGTGGACTGGGAGAGTTTCGTGGGTTGGTCCGAGATGAGTTGGGCTGATTTCAAGGAGGAGAGGCCGAAGGAAGGGAAGCAGTTCCGGGCGCTTGTGCGGTCGGTGGACTACTACAATTTCGAGTTTGCCGATGAGGATCGGTGGCGGTCGTTTTCGCTGAGATCACCGGATGGCGAGCACACGCTGTATGGCTATACCGAGCGTGGAAGCTTGGTGGAAGAAAAGCTGATAGCAGGTGAGACGGGCGAGGAGTGGAGTGCTGTCTTGGAGCTTAGATTTCCCGATGGGGAGTCAAAGGGCAATCAAGTGATCATCGAGACGATGATGATGGAAGGCTGGGTGCTGCTTGAGGAGCCGAAGAAGTGAAGGGTCTGGCTGAGGTTCAGGGCGAAGGGTCCTGGCGGTAGTAGAGGTCTTCCTCAGGGGTGCGATTTCTCAGATGGGAAGGGCGTTTGAGGAGGTCATAGGTGTTTCCGCAATACATGCAGCAGAACTTTTGGTTGGCGATGATGGAGAGGGAAGCGGAGACGCCGTGATTGAATGGCGGGATGCGGAAGGCTTTGGAGTGAACCAGCGCACCGGAGTTGATGAGTGGCGTTCCTTTGCAGAGGGGGCAGTGGGTGCTTCTGCGTTTGAAGAAGGCGATGAGCCAGGTTGCGGCTGAAAATCCGAGAGAGGCCACGAAGATTCGGGTGGCAAGTGGGGTGGGGTGAATGAAGAAGAGAATGAGGGAGGTGGCGGATGAGATCAGTCCCAAATAGTGGATGGCGCAGATGATGGTGGTGATGACGAAGGGTTGACGGTATGGGACGGAACGTGCGCGTGCAGCCTCGCGCCGCTTTCCTGAGGAAGCGGAGGATGAGACGTGCGTCGATTGGTCTGCCATCGATTCTTGGCGAAATTTTTCAGATGTCTTGATATTTGACAAGCACTGATTGGCGCATGAGGAAGAATCGTGTTGGGGAACTGTGGATTGGTTTGATTTCCATTGGGAAGCAGGGAGTGAAGTTGAGTGATGGTATGGATGGGTGGGTGATGTCCGAGCATAAAGGGTATTGTTAGATACTGGTGGTTTTGATTCTGCTAGATTGGATGTCATTTCACGATTTGAGGTCGGTTGGAAAACGGGCTTTGGATTCCAATCCGAAATCGGTTGCGCCGAGAGCGGAGCGCGGCATGGGTGGGCTGTGAATCGTGTGAAGAAGTTATCAACCAATGAATCATCATGAAACGCTTCAAAAGAATTCTAGCAGTATTCTCCGATGAGCTTGAGCCAAGGATGGGCATCGAGGGCCTGGCGCTACTTGCCGAGCATGCGGAGGCGGAAGGGGTGGATATTCTTGAGGTGACCGGTCCGAGGCTGGCGGAGTATCCTGCGGCTGCGGATTCGGAACGTGCGGGGGTTTCGGATGAGTTGCGTGAATGTGCTGAGAAGTATCTTGGGCGGCGTTGTCTGAGTCTTGGATTGGCGGAGGGAGGCGGGTTAAGGGACTCGCTGGCGCGATTGGCGGAGGGAATCTATGATTTGGTGGTTGTGCCTGTGGGAGAGACGGCAGGCCGCAGTCTAGCAGAACGGTTGGCTCGGAAGAGTCCGGTGGGCGTATTGGTTTTGCCTCCGGCGAGTGTGATGCCGGCAGAGAGTGTGATTGCGGCGATTGATTTCTCCGATCTTTCGCCAATGGTGCTGGATTGGGCGTCGGCATTCTCGACCTTGCATGGAGATGGGGCGAGGAAGGTGGCGGCGCATGTGTTGGATCTAACAATACGGACGCGAGCGACGATGATTTTCGATGTTGGCGAGTTGCAGGAAGAGATGAGGAGCGGGGCGGCGACGCAGCTTGATGAGTTTGTGGCGGAGCATGCGGTGGAAGGGGCTGAGTGGGACAGGCTGATTGTGGAAGGTCAGTTGGCGGGGATTGAGTTGGTCTCGCTGGTGAGGAGTGAAGGTGACCTGCTGGTGATCGGAGGGCGCGGGAGGAATGCCTGGTCGGTGGCTCTGTTAGGGAGTCATGTGGCGGAGGTGGTGAGGCGCGCTGAGCGGCCGGTGCTGGTGGTGAAGCGGAAGAACGAGAGTCTTGGGTTCCTGAGGGAATTGATCGGTTGGAAGGGATAAGCGGATGATGGATGCGATGACCGGCCTGTTTTTACCTGTTGCGGTTCCATTGGTTCCGTTGTTTTTGGCCTTGGTTCTCCCGGGATGGGTGAGGGCATTTCCACGGATGGCGGCGGTGATCTCCGCGCTGGCGATGGGGGTGGGGTCGTTATGGCTGATGATGCGGGTGCCGGGAATTGGGGTGGAGCGGTGGGGGGTGGAGTGGGTTCCGAGTCTCGGGATTGATCTGGCGTTTCGGATGGATGCGTTCACGGCTTGGTTTGGTGCGCTGGTTTTGGGAATTGGAGGATGTGTGGTTCTGCATGCGGGGGGCTATTTGGGGCATAGCAGGAGATTTCCCGGGGTTTTGGCGTGTTTTGCGGGGTTCACTCTGGCGATGCTGGGGGTGATCTTTGCGGATAACTTCTATGTGTTGTTTTTGTTTTGGGAGGCGACCTCGTTGTTATCGTTCTTGCTGGTGGGATATCATCATGAGGAGGAGAGTGTCAGGGAGAAGGCATCGCAGGCGTTGTTGGTCACGTTGACGGGTGGGGCTTGTTTGTTGGCGGGCCTGGTGATGATGTATCTGCATTTCGGAACGGCATCGATCAGTGGACTGTTAGATCGGGCGGGGAGTGATTTGGTGTTATCGTTGCCGTCGTGGGCATTGGTGTTGTTTCTGATCGGGGCGTTCACGAAGTCAGCGCAGTGGCCGTTTCACTTCTGGTTGCCGAACGCGATGGTGGGGCCGGCGCCGGTTTCGGCGTTTCTGCATTAGGCGACGATGGTGAA
>SYAP01000071.1 GCA_005787565.1 Verrucomicrobiaceae bacterium
ACGAGGCCGAGGTTGACGATGTCGACGGGGATTTCGGGGTCGTAGACGCCGTTGAGTTGAGCCCAGACGTGGTCTTCGAGGGGTGCGTCCTTGAGGCGGATGGCTTCCTCGTGTTTCTTTTTCTCTTCCTCGGAGTCGATTCCGAGGGCGTCGGCGTCTTGTGATGAGATGCGTGCGAGGCCTTGTGAGGTGGCGACGGTGTAGGTTCCGCCGAGGCGTTGGGTGATGAAGACCGGGGTTCCGGCGGGGAGGACCAGAGAGTCGCCGCTGGGGATTTGGATGGCTGGCACTTCGCGTTTCAACAGGATTTCCTCGTGCATGCGGGGAGTAAAGCCGAGGGGTGGGGGAGGGGCAAGGGGGGAGTTGGGGTTTGGAGATGAAAGGGGTGTGACGGGCTTTTCAAGTGACAGAAGGCGAGTGTGTCGCTACGTTTGCTGCAAGGGCACATGTGGGAGTTTTTAATAGATCATTGGCGGGACGGGATTGAGATCCTGATTCTTGCGATCTGTATTTATCAGATTTACCGGGCGTTCCGGGCGACGCGTGGGGCGCAGATTTTGGTGGGTTTGGGGTCGATTCTGGTGGTGTTGACGTTGGCGACGCAGTTGTTTGATTTTCAGGTGATCGGGTGGTTGATCCGGAGTGCGGCGGCGGTTTTGGCGTTTGCGTTGATTGTGATTTTCCAGCCGGAGTTGAGGGATGCGTTGGCGCGGTTGGGGAGCAAGCCGGTGTTTTCATTTTCGAGCCAGCGGCGGTTGGTGTTTGTGGAGCGGTTTGCGGATGCGGTGATGGCGCTTTCGAAGAAGCGGATCGGGGCGTTGTTCGCGATTCAGCGGAACATCAGCCTGAAGCAGCATTTGGAGACGGGGGTGGTGTTGGACGCGCAGTTTTCGCCGGAGTTGGCGATGGCGGTGTTTCATCCGAAGGCACCGTTGCATGACGGGGGGATGATTCTTGCGGATGACCGGGTGGCGGGTGCGGCGTGTGTGTTTCCGGTGACGCAGCGTGAGATGAGCGACCGGTCGACGGGGTTGAGGCACCGGGCGGCGATCGGCCTAACAGAGGAGACGGATTCTGTGGCGGTGGTGGTGAGCGAGGAGACGGGTGCGATCTCGATCTGCATTGACGGCAATCTCCAGCGCAATCTAACAGAGAAGCAGTTCCGAGACAAGCTGTCGGCGATTTTCCTTCCAGGCAACACCACACAAGATGAAACTGAAACTGTCGAGAAACTGGATCGCGAAGCTCCTGTCGCTGCTGCTGGCGATCGCGATTTGGTTTCTGATTAAAGCGAACCTCGAGGATAACGGGGGGATGATTCGAATCGAGGATGCGCCGAGAGGGATTCCGGTGGAGGAGCCGTGAGGTTTTCCGCAGGGTGAATGTTAGAGAGTGATGTGGTCGATGAGGCGGACGTCGTTGTAGAAGACGGCGGTGGCGAGGATGGTGGGGCGGGAGAGGGTGGTGGTGGGTTGGAGGGTTTCGGCGTCGATGAGTTCGATGTAGTCGATGCGGGTGAGGGGTGAGGTTTGGATGTGGTTGCGGGCGGAGGCGAGGATGTCGGCTGGATTTTTGAGAGAGGCGGCGTTTTTGAGGGCTTGTTGGATGCGTGGGGCATCGGCGCGTTGTTCGGGTGAGAGGCGGGAGTTGCGTGATGACATGGCGAGGCCATCGGGTTCGCGGACGGTGGGGTGGGGGATGATTTCGACGGGGACATCGAGGTCGCGGACCATGCGGCGGATGACGGCGAGTTGTTGGAAGTCCTTTTCGCCGAAGACGGCGGCGTGGCATCCTGTTAGGAGGAAGAGTTTGAGGACGACGGTGCATACGCCATCGAAGTGGCCGGGGCGGGTGGCACCGCAGAGGCCGGAGGAGAGGAGGGATTCGGAGACGGTGATGGAGCGGTCCGGGTGGTACATGGATGAGGCTTGTGGGGCGAAGACGAGGTCTACGCCTTCGTTTTCACAGGCGGCGAGGTCCGAATCCATGGGGCGAGGGTAGGCGGCGACGTCGGACGGGCGGTCGAACTGGATGGGGTTGACGAAGATGGAGACGATGACGGAGCCGTGTGGGCCGGCGGTTTGGCGGGCGAGGCGGATGAGTTGGAGATGGCCTTCGTGGAGTGCGCCCATGGTGGGGACGAGGACGCGTTTTCCAGGGAGGGTGGAGATTTCCTGGCGGAGGGTTGCTGGGGATTCGACGACCTTCATGGGTGGAGCTTATGGGAGGGGAAGGGGGTGGCAAATCCGAATGCGGGAGTGAGGGCTTGAGGGCGGAGGTGGATTGGTGGAGGGTTTGCGGGGATGAAGCGTTTGCGGATGTTGATTTCGTGGTTGTTGTTGGTGGGGGCGTTCGTTGTTTTTCTGGCGGCGCATGGTTTGCCAGCGTTTGGAGAAGAAGATCGCGGGTGGTCGACGTGGGTAGATCTTTGGGTGCTGTTGCGCAATCCGGATGATTTGTTGGAGCCATTGCTGGCGGTGGCGGTTGCGTCGTTTCTAACATTCACGTTGCTGATTTTGACAGCGCCGTTTTTGCAGAGTGTGTGGCGGCGGTCGCGGTTGGTGTGGTGGCTGGCGACGGGATTCAGCGGGTTGGCGACGCTTGGATTTCTGACGATGCTCGTGATGGAGCATTCGGAAGGGTCCACCTACGGTTCCGGGGGGTGGTGTTTCATGATTGCGCCGGTATTGAACTTTGCCGGTTTGGTGGCGGCTTGGCCGGGTTGGAGGTCAGATGCGTTTCCGGCGGAAGGCCAGGAAGAGGGTGGCGCAGGTTCCTAACAGCCAGGTGGAGGGTTCGGGGATGGCGACGACGGGGGCGAGGCGCATGTGGTATCCGCCTTGGTTGACGCTGCCCCAGAGGGCGTCCGTGGGTCGGGCATCGGAGATGGAGAAGGTGGAGGGGAGTGGTGAATCGACGGAAGGGATGACCCATTCCTGGGAGGCGACGACGAGCCATTCGGCGCCGGCGTTGAGGTCCTTGGTGTTGTAGCCCCAGATGTAGGCCTGGGTGCCGACGGCGAAGGGGGAGTCGTTGGAGAGGAGGTTGGCGGTTTGGATGAATTGTTGGTCGACGAGGTCGTAGTCCGCGCCTTGGAGGACGATCCAACTGGCGACCCATTGGTCCGGGGTGGCGGTGGTGGGATCGAAGCCTGGGGCGAAGGTTCCGAGTTCGAAGCGGATGGATTGGCCGCTGCTTTCGAAGGTGGTGATGCCATCGGCCATGAAGTTGAGGGCGAAGGCCTCGCTGGCCCAGGCGATCTGGGTGGATTTCTGCTGATCCGGTGGCGTGAGGTTCTGGGCGAGCATGGAGCCAGAGAATGCGATGGCGAGGGCCGGAATGATCTGATAGAGAGTCATGGCATGAGAATGTTAGATGGTCCGGAGGATGGAGGTGTTTTCAATCCACGGGATGGGTGTGGAGCTGGAAGCGATAGAAGAGGGAGGCGGCTCCTCGCTTGGCGGGGCTGGCGACTTCGATGAGGTCCGGGCGGTCCGCGAGGATTTGAGGGGTGGCGGGGGTCCAGCGTTTGAGGTCGGTGCTGGTTTCGAGGACGAAGGTGGAGATGGCGTAGGGGTTTCGGTTGAGGGAGAGGCGGACGTTTCCGCTTTCGATGCGGATTTGTGGTGAGGTGAGTGAGGAGGGGAGGGATGGGTTTGAGCCGAGGAGGTATTCGGTTTGGTTTGAGAGGCCGTCGTTGTCTGGGTCGGCATCGGGGAGGAGGTCGGTGATGCCGAAGGATGCGAGCCAGTCTGTGATGGAGATTTCCGGCGGGCGGACGGCGACGCTGGCGAGGTGGATTTGGGAGTTGGCGATTTGGCCGAGGATGGCGGTGGCGGCTTCATCGGCGATCCATGTGCGGATGGGGGCAGGTGGGTTGGAGGTGCGGGCGGTCCAGAGCCATGAGGGGTGGGTGAAGAGCATCCATTCGGGGCCGCGGGTGAGGTCCTCGCCGTTGAGGGCCCAGACGTAGACGGTGGGGGAGGATTTGTTAGGGAGTGGGGAGGCGTCGTCGACGAGGCCGGCGTGGCGGTTTTCCTCGGGGTAGTAGGTTGCGGTGTCGAGGGTGGTCCAGTGGGCGGCCCATTGGTCGAGGTTGTGAGGGGAGGGGATGAATCCGTTAGAGAAGACGCCGAGGCGGAGTTCGAGCGGGTGGGTCCAGTCGTTGCCGTGGCTGTCGGTTTGTCGGAGGAAGCCCTGGGTGCCCCATGCGATGAGGTCGGCGCGGGCCGGGGAGAGTGAGATGGCCAAGGTGCCGAGGGCGCAGAGGAGGAGTGCGATGGTTCGGGGAATGGATGGCGAGGTGCGATTTCCTGGGGAAACGCACGATTTCGCCGCCGTAGGGGGGATGGCGGGGGGCATGGCTGTGGGGGGAGACGGGCGGAGTTTTGGCGGAATGCAGGAATTTTGCCAGTTACGCGATTGCGTAGGTGGGTGGGAGTCCGGGGAGGTTGGGGTTTGGGATTTCGGCTTTCCAGCGGGGGTGGTGGGGCTTACAGGGGCGCGAGTGAATGTTGTGGAACAGATTGCGCAGGGGGCGGTGGCGGAGCGGCCGGCGCTGATGGCGGATGGGCGGGTGGTGACGTTCGGGGAGTTGTTCGAGCGGGTGGGTGCGGTGGCGGGTTGGCTTGTGCAGTGTCCGGGATTTCGAGTGAATGGGGTGGCGCGGGTGGGGTTGGCTTGTGGGAGCGGGGTGGACTATGTGGTTTTGGCGTTGGCGTTGCTGAAGGCGGGCGGGTGTTTGGTGCCGTTGGCGGATGAGTTGACGGATGAGGAGCGGGCGGAGGTGGTGGAGCGGACGGGGTTGTGCGGGATTCTGTTAGGTCCGGAGGAGATTTGGCGGCGGGGTGAAGTGATGGTGGTGGAGGGGACGACGGGGGCGGGGTGGATTCCGTTAGGGGAAGTGCGGATCGAGGAAGAGGACGCGTTTGCGGCGCTGGATCCGGCGTTCATCCGGTTCAGCTCGGGGACGACGGGGAGGAGCAAGGGGGTGGTGTTGAGTCACCGGAAATTGTTGGAGCGGATTGTGGCGGCGAATGCGGGGTTGGGGATCGGGCCGGAGGATCGTGTGTTGTGGATGTTGCCGATGGCGCATCATTTCGCGGTGTCGATCCTGTTGTATCTTCATTTCGGGGCGTGCACGGTGATCGGGAAGTCATCGATGGCGGAGGAGGTGTTAGGTTTGGCGGAGGAGACGGGAGCGACGGTGATTTATGGATCGCCGTTTCATCATGCGATGTTGGCGGCGGATGCGGGTGGGTATGGGTGGCCGGAGTTGAGGTTGGCGGTGAGTACGGCGGCGCCGCTGCCTTTGGTGACGGCGGAGGCTTTTCAGAAGCGGTTCGGCAAGCCTTTGGTGCAGGGATTGGGGATCATCGAGGTCGGGTTGCCGCTGTTGAACACGGGTGGTGCGGGGGATTGTCCGGGGGCGGTGGGGAGGGCGTTGCCGGCGTTTGAGGTGGAGTTGCGGGATGAGGAGGGGGTGGCGGTGGTGGCGGGTGGGGTGGGGGAGTTGTGGATCAAGGGGCCGGGGATGTTTGATGCGTATCTTTCGCCGTGGCAGACTGTTAGAGAAGTGTGTGAGGATGGGTGGTTTGCGACGGGTGATCTGGCGGAGATGGATGCGGCGGGGTTGGTTTGTTTGCGGGGGCGGCGCAAGAGCGTGCTGAATGTGGGGGGGATGAAGGTTTTTCCGGAGGAGATCGAGGCGGTGTTGGATCGGCATCCGGCGGTGAGGAGGTCGCGTGTGACGGGGCGCGAGCATGGGGTGTTGGGGATGGTGCCGGTGGCGGAGGTTGTGGTTGATGAGGGTGCGGTGAAGCCCGGGGAGTTGATCGGGTGGTGTCGGGAGCGGTTATCGGCTTACAAGGTGCCGATGCGGGTGGTTTTGGTGGATGCGGTGCCATTGACGGCGAGCGGGAAGGTGAGGCGGGTGTGAGGGTGAGGCTTGCTGAAGCGGGGGCGGGCGTTTAGGTTTCCGGGTGTGAGGGCGAGTGATGTTAGAGCGGATGTTGCGATTGTCGGCGCGGGGCCGGCAGGATGCACGTTGGCGGCATTGCTGGCGATGCGAGGTGTGCGTTGTCTGGTGTTTGATGATGACGAGAGGCCGGGGTTGTTGGTGGGGGAGTCGCTGTTGCCGACGGTGGTGACGTTGATGCGGAAGTTGGGAATCGAGGAGCGGGCGAAGGGGTTTTGCCATCCGAAGCCGGGTGTGGCGTTTTTGCCGAGAGAGGGGAGGCGGATTGATTTTTTCTTTCCTGAGAAGGAGCGCGAGGGGCTGCCGAATTATGCTTACAATGTGCCGCGGCCGGAATTCGACCGGTTGTTGCGGGAGCGGGCGGAGGAGTTGGGGGCGGTGTTTGTGCGGCGGCGTGCGGGATTGGAACGTGGGGATGGGGGGCGTGAGATCCAGTTGGATGCGGCGACGTTGGATGCGACGCCGGAGTTGGGCGGGCTGCATCCGAAGTTGTTGGTGGATTCGACGGGGAGGGCGCGGACTTTCTCGAAGGTGTTAGGGATTTCCGCGAAGCGCGGGGGGAGGAATGATGTGGCGTATTTCGCGCATTACGAGGGGTTTTCGGTGCCGACGGAGAGGCCGGGCCAGGTGGTGATCACGACTTTGGAGCGGGGGTGGAGCTGGCGGATTCCGCTGCCGGGGAGGTTGTCGGTGGGGGTGGTTGTGGACAAGGACGCAGCGCGGCCGCATGGGGCGACGGCGGAGGAGCGGCTGGAGTCGATCATTGATCGGGAGCCGCTTTTGCGGGAGGACGGGGCGGGGCGGCGACGCCTAACAGACGTGATGACCTATACGAACTATCAGCTGATTTCGGATCGGGGACATGGTGCGGGATGGGTGGCGTTGGGGGATGCGTTCGGATTTGTGGATCCGATGTTGTCGCCGGGATTGTTCATGGCGATGCTGTCGGCGGATTTGTTAGATCGGCGGGTGTTCGGGCGTGGGGTGGGGGTATTGGATGATGCGGTGGCGATGCGGCGGGGGTGTGAGAAGGTGTTTGGAGAGTTGGATGACTGGCACCGGAGCTGGAGCGAGCTGATCGAGTATTTTTATGACGGGCGGATCCACTCGCTGTATGAGAGCGGGGCGCAGTTGCGGGAGAAGAGTGGCGGGTTTCCGCTGGCGGTGATGATGGAGCGGCATTTGTCGAAGCAGATCACGGGATTGGTATCCGGAGCGAAGACGCGGAGTTCGTATGGGAAGCGTTTGCTGAAGCTGAGCGCGCGGCACCTGGTGTGGGGTGTGAGGGCACCGGAGGAGTATGCGGTGCTGGCGGGGGCTCGGTAGGTGATTGGGAAGTGAGAAGTGGGACTAGAGGGGAGAGGGGCTAGAGGTCGGCATTGTGGTGGGTGCCGGTGGCCGGGGTGTTGGAGTAGAGGATGCAGCGATCGAGGTTGGCTTTGGGGGCGACGGATGCGCCGGGCCAGACGACGGAGTTTCTAACAGTGGAGCCGGGGTGGATGATTGCACCTGGGCCGACGGTGGAGTTTTCGACAAGGGAATCGGGGTGGATGCGGGCGTCCGGGTGGATGGGGTCGGCGAGGGAGAGAGATTGGTGGGCGGCGAGGTATGAGTCGCGGTCGCCGAGGTCGAGCCAGTCGCCTTCGTCGAGGGTGATGGCACCGATGTGGTGGTGTTTGGCGAGTTCGATGAAGGCGGGGATGACCTGGGCGATGTGGTTGGCGGTGAGTAGCGGGAAGAACTCCGGGTTTACGCAGTAGATTCCGGTGAAGACGTGGGTGCCGGGGCCGCGGTTGAGGGTGCCGCGGAGGTCGATGACGCGGGTGCCAGAGGGGTCGAGGGTGATGCGTTTTTGATCGCCTTGGGAGCGGAGGGCGAGGGTGACGGGCAGTCCGGAGGATTGGTGTGCGGCGATGAGTTTTTCGAGGGGAAGGGAGGAGAAGATGTCGCCGTTGTGGATGAGGAGGGGTTCGTCGGCGATCCAGGGTTGGATGTTTTTGAGGCCGCCGCCGGTTTCGAGGAGGGTTGGTTCGTGGAAGAAATCGACGGGGTTTCCGCGCCAGAGGCGGTGGGTTGAGGGGTGGCCGTTGAGTGCGGTGAAGGGGAGGGGGGTCGGGTTTGGGTCGCCGAGGGATTGCCAGACATCGGGCAGGTGGTGGGTGTTTACGGCGAAGCGGGTGATTCCTGCGTGGAGGCAGGCGTCGAGGATCCAGTGGGCGAGGGGGCGGTTGAAGAGTGGGACGAGGGGTTTGGGGACGCGGTGGGTCATCGGTTGAAGCCGTGTGCCGAGTCCTGCGCCGAGGATGAATGCTTGTCTCACGGGGATTGCTTTGGATGAAGGTGGGTGCGGGTTCAAGCACGACCGGCGACCTGTGCGAAATCCTAGGTGGTTACGGGTTGCCCAATGGGGGATTGCGGGGCATGTTTGATAAAACCCAATTGAATGTCTGTCATTTCCCGTGCATTGATTTTGTCGCTCTGGCTTTGGTCGGGGTTTGTATTCGGTGACTCGCCGGATGCGGTGGTGACGTTCAGTGAGATTCACTATCATCCGCCGGTTTCGGAGGAGAGGGAGTGGATCGAGCTGCACAATCAGATGGCGGTGAGGATTGATTTGTCGAGGTGGTCGTTGGCGGGAGGTGTGGATTTTCAGATTCCGAAAGGGACGGTGATTGAGCCGGGCGGGTTTCTGGTGATTGCGAAGAATCCTGCGGATCCATCGCTGGCGGGTGTTGC
>SYAP01000072.1 GCA_005787565.1 Verrucomicrobiaceae bacterium
ATCCGTTCAAGAATCCGACGATTTCCATTCTGGCGTTGGCGTGGCGCGGTTGTGAGCACTTGCTGGAAGAGGTGCGGAAGGGGAACTTGTGAGGGGTGGCGGGTGGGATGAGCTTTTCCCTCGCGGGGCGGTATGGTGACTGCTATGGGTTGAATCCATGGGCGAATTGGAGATTTTCATGTTGCGGGCGATCGAGTTGGCGAGGGCGGGGATGCATCGTGGGGAAGGGGGGCCGTTTGGGGCGGTGGTGGTGAAGGATGGGGTGATTGTGGGCGAGGGATGGAACCGGGTTTTATCGACGCAGGATCCGACGGCGCATGGGGAGGTGACGGCGATCCGTGACGCGTGCACGAGGTTGAGGACGCATTCGTTGGAGGGATGCGAGATCCATACGACCGGGGAGCCGTGTCCGATGTGTCTGGGTGCGATCCACTGGGCGAGGATCGGTGTGATCCACTACGGGTTCCGGATTGAGGATGCGGCGGCGATCGGATTTGATGACCGTGAATTTTTCCGGCAGATCGGGTTGCCGCGGGAAGAGCGATTGATTCCGTCCCGGGAATTGTGTCGGGCGGAGGCGATGGCTTTGGCGAAGGAGTATTCGGAGATGCCGGGGAGGACGTTGTATTGAGGTGTTAGAGCGACTTTTGGCGAAGCTCTAACATTTTCCGGCGAGGAGGAGGTGGTCAGTGGTTGAGCGTGAGCTTTTTGAGTTTGGGCTCGATGACGTATTTGCAGTAGCCGTTGCCTTCCTTGTTCTGGAAGTAGTAGTTCTGGTGGTATTTTTCGGCGGGGTAGAACTCGGCGGCTTTGGTGATTTCGGTGACGATGGGGTCTTTGAAGAGTTTGGCGGCGGCGGTTTTGGAGGCTTCGGCGGTTTTCTTCTGTTCGTCGGAGTGGTAGAAGATGGCGGAGCGGTATTGCGGGCCTTCGTCGGCACCCTGGCGGTTGAGGGTGGTGGGGTCGTGGAGGTCCCAGAACCATGCGAGGACGCGTTCGTAGGAGATTTTCTTGGGGTCGAAGACGACGTGGACGACTTCGGCGTGGCCGGTGGTTTTGGTGCAGATTTGCTCGTAGGTGGGGTTTTTGACGTGTCCGCCCATGTAGCCGGAGGTGGCGGAGTAGACTCCGTCGATTTGGTTGTATGCGGCTTCGACGCACCAGAAGCAGCCTGCGCCGAGGGTGGCGACTTCGGCGCCTTCGGGGATTTTGGGCATTTCGGCGGGTTTTTTATCTTCGGCGGGCATGGTGGTGGGTTCTCCGTTGCAGGAGGAGATGAGGGCTACGATCCACAGGGAACAGAGGGCGGCAAGTCGCTTCATGCAGATAGGATACACGATGTGGGGATTTGTTCCGCAAAAAAACGGCGGGGGTGGTGAGGGGTCAGAGGTCGAGCATGAGGGAGATGTGGCGGGCGGTGAGTTCGCCCATGGTGGCGCAGCCGCTGAAGTCGCCGCCGCCGTGCATTTTTTCGAGGGCGCGGGCGAGGTTTTCGACGTGGCTGACGGGGGCGAGTTCCTCGCGGATCATGACGCCGAGGAGGGCGCGGAGTCGGAGGTTTTCGACTTTCGCGCGGCGTGTCATCTGGGCGTGTTCTTCGGCGACGTATTGGTCGATGGTTTTGCGGTTGAGGACTTCGAAGGCGAGGCGGGTGACGGCGCGGTTGGAGTTGAAGCGGAAGGCGAGGTAGATGTTGCCTTTTCCTTCGTAGGATTGCTGGTCGAAGTCGATGGGTCGGACGCGGTATTGGACTTCCTCGAAGTCCGGGGTGATGTCGACGACGTAGTTGACGCTGCGCATGTCGCCTAACAGGCGGATGAAGCAGCGTTCGGTGAATTTGGTGAATTCCTTGGCGATGCGGACCTTGTTGAGGCCGGGTTGGTTGAGGTGGTGGCGGAGGAAGGTGTCGCCTGGGACGCCTGCGATGTGTTCCTCGATGAGGGTGTCGCCGTTGACGAGGTAGTTGATGCGGTTTGGGGAGAGGATGTGTTCGAGTTCGAGGCCGAAGACGCGGGAGGCGTCGGCTTGTTTGACGTAGAAGTAGTCCGAGTTGTCGTTGAAGAGGTTGGTGACGCGGATGCGGAAGGGTTTGGAGTTTCCGAAGTCGCCGAAGTCGATGCGGTCGACGAGGAGGTGTTCGTGTTGTGCGGAGTCGCGGCCGAGTTTGAGTTCGGTGTAGATGCGGGTGAGGCGGGGCCGGAGTTCCGCGATGACCTCTGGTGGGTACATGACGGTGAGCCAGAGGGTTTCCCGGCCGCGGGGGTCTTCGTAGGGGATGGCGCCGGAGAAGCGGCGGAGTTCCTGATAGACCTGGGGGATGTCGCGTTGGCGATCGAAGCGGTGGAGGTATTGCCGCAGGGTTGGGGAGACGGGGTATTGGATTTTGCGGCGGGAGATCACGGGTTGGATTTGACCGCAGATTGCGGGGAAATCCAATGTTGGAAATTTCCGGGGTGATTATCTGGCGGCGACGAGGTCGTAGCCGCGCCAGTCGCCGATGGTGATGTTGGCGAATTGGCCGACGGGGAGGGATTCGTCGACGATGACGGAGCCGTCGATTTCCGGGGCGTCCCATTCGGTGCGGGCGATGCCGGGGTTTTCGACGAGGACGCGGACGGCTTTGCCGACTTGGGCGGCGTTGGTTTCTCCGGCGATTTTCTGGAGTTCGGCCATGGCGCGGGACCAGCGGCTTTTGCGGGTGGCGTGGTGGAGGTGGCCGTCCATTTTGTGGGCGCGTGTTCCTTCTTCCTTGGAGTATTGGAAGACGCCGGCGCGTTCGAAGCGGAATTCGCGGATGAATTCGAGGAGTTCGTTGAAGTCTTCCTCGGTTTCGCCGGGGAAGCCG
>SYAP01000073.1 GCA_005787565.1 Verrucomicrobiaceae bacterium
CAACGCCATCGTCTTCGCCACCGGCCACGTACCACAGCGGGAAATGATCCGCGCCGGCCTGTTCATGAATTTCGCATTCGTCCTTCTTCTCGTGCTGATTTCCAGATGGTTCCATTGAACCGCAACGAGATTGCCATCCGGGGACTTGCGAACCCGCTGGATGAAGGCCACCATGCGCCGTGCCAACGCCCCACCGCTATCCGCTGATCTTCAACCCAAAGGCGCGCAGCCAACGGGGCCAGCGGACGTTTCGCTTCCTCATGGAACACGCGAACCGCTTCGCCCTCTTCGCAACCAACCACGGCGACGAAGCTCGCACCCTCGCCGCAAAGTTCGCCGCAGACGGCGAACCGGTCGTGATCGCAGCCGGCGGCGATGGCACTCTCAACGCCGTCGTCAAAGGCCTCGCCGGTTCACAAACCGCCCTCGGCGTCCTGCCCGCAGGAACGATGAACGTCTTCGCACGCGAACTCGGCATCCCCTTCGACCACCTCGAACGCTCCTTCCAAGTCATCGAACAGGGATTCATCCGCGAGGTCGACCTCTTCCTCGCCAACGGCGCACCCTTCGTCCAAATGGCCGGCGTTGGCTTCGACGCATTGGTCATCGAGGAAACAACCTGGGAGTCGAAGAAAAAGTTGGGCCCGCTCGCCTATCTGTTATCCGCCGTGAAAGTCCTCGGCGAGAAACCCCCAAAAATGAAAGTCATCTTCAAGGATGGAACCTCGGAGGAAGGCGTCGCCGTGCTCGCCGGAAACGGATCCCTCTACGGCGGCCAGTTCAAACTCTTCAGAAATGCCGATAACCAGGACTCCAAACTCGACGTCCTCGTCTTCAAGGAATCCGGCTACAGGCTCGTCCTCGATTCACTCAAAGGCCTCGCCCTCGGTGGCGTCGACCTTTCGGAATCCACCAGCTACTTCCAGGTGGACAGTTTCACCGTCATCCCCGATCGCGAAGTCCCCGTCGAGGTCGATGGAGAGCTGTTAGGCCGATTCTCCGAAATCCGCTTCGCCGAGTCATCTAGCAGACTTCGGGTCCTCGCCCCCGAAAACCCCATCACCAGCCGCTTCGCGGAAGCCATGAAATCAATCTGGAACTGGCCAAGACGCCCCGCCGAACCCGCAACAGGAGGTCATTCATGACCAAACCCGGCAAAAAAAAGAAGATGGCTCCGCATCACTCTGTGCCTGATTCTATCAGCCGCCCTCACCGGCTGCGGCCTGCTCCTTTACACCTACGCCTCCGCCGATTGGGCCTCGCGCGGCCGCCTCTTCGACGATGTCAGCACCCTCCCGAAAGTCCGCGTCGGCCTCGTCTTCGGAACCACCGACCGCGTCAACGGCCAGGAAAACCTCTACTTCCGCTACCGCATCGACGCCGCCCAAAAAGTCTGGGACGCCGGAAAAGTCGACCTCATCATCGTCTCCGGCGACAACCGCTCCCGCTATTACAACGAACCGGAAAAAATGCGCCAGGCACTCGTCGAACGCGGCGTCCCGGCCAACCGCATCGTCTGTGACTACGCTGGCCTCCGCACCCTCGATTCCGTCGTCCGCGCCAAGGAAATCTTCGGTGTAACATCGCTCGTCTTCATCACCCAACGCTTCCAGAACGAACGCGCCATCTACCTCGCCAAAGCACACGGAATGGACGCCTTCGGCTTCAACGCCCGCGATGTCGAAACACGCGCCGGTGCCAAAACCAAACTCCGCGAAATCGGCGCACGCTTCAAAATGTGGCTAGACATCCATTTCCTGAAAACCCGCCCACGCCACCTCGGCGAACCCGTCAACCTCCCGGGCTGATCCACGGAAAATTCCCCGAACCCCGATCACTCCGCACATCGCAACACCCCGCACGCTTGCAGCCAAACCAAGGCGCAGTTAAGAAAACCGCAATGCGGAAATCGTCGAGACTCCCGCCAGCTTGGCTGATGGCGCTGGCCTGCAGTGGATTCACCACCGCGGCCGACCTACCCGTGCCCTATCAAATGGATGAGCACACCCTCCATTTGTGGCACCTCGACGAAAGCTCTCCTCCCTTCTCCGATTCCGGCCAATACCCAACCCTCCTCTTCGGACTCCTCCACGGAGCCACCGCCGCCCAACCTTCCCCTCTCGGCTTCGGCACCTCCGTCTCTTTCAATTTCGACCCCTCCCTCGAACTCGGCGCCAGTAACCCACACGGCCCCATCCTCCTCGCCGCACCCTTCCTCGACAACGGACCCGGCGACAACGTCGACGCACCATTCCCCATCATGGGCGATGAAGGCGCCTTCACCATCGAAGCCTTGGTGAAACTCGACGTCCTCCCCGCCGACTCCCCCGGCCTCGCCGCGGACATCGTCAGCATGGATGAGGAGGAACGACCTAACAGAGGCTTCATCTTCCGCATCGAAAAACCCGGATTCCTCTCGCTCGTCCCCATCTCCGGGGAATCCGTCCGCGGAGGCGGCCTCGCCACCATCCCCACCGATGGCCCCCACGCCATGAACACCCGCGACTGGTTCCACGTCGCCGTAACCTACGACGGAAACGAAACCGCAACCAACAACCTCAAACTCTACTGGACCAAATTCACTCCCGGCATCACCCAAGCAAATCTGATAGGCCGCGGAACCCTAACAGCCGACCTCAACCGCCAGCTCGGCGACTTCGCCATCGGTAACTCCGGCTGCTTCTCCCACCTCGGACCCTTCGAGTTCTTCCCCGGCTGCATCGACGAAGTCCGCATCAGCTCCATCGCCCGCAAACCCGATGACTTCCTCTTCCCCGCATCCCCAATACCCCAACCCGAAGGCAACAGCCCGTCACCGAGCGAACTTCGCGACCCCGGACTCTTCCTCATGCTCCGGCAGGTCCTCGTCGGCGATCAACCCGTCCCCATCCCTCAAGGCAGCGCTCCTCTAACACTTGAACCGGGCCTCCACCGCCTCGACTTCGACTTCGGCTTCCTCCCCGGCGTCACTGCAGACCCACTGGCCGTCAAATGCAGGCTCGAAGGACTCGATGACGACTGGCAACCCACCGCCCGCGGCATGACCATGACCTGGGAAATGTTGGACGAGAAAAACCAGTTCCTCGCCCGCACCATCTTCACCTCCACCGGCTCCAGCCGCGGCTGGGAACGCGACGTCCTCGACTCCCCACGCATCCGCCGATCCGAACCGCTCTTCGTCCCCGAAGCCACCAAAAAAATCCAACTCACCATCTCATCCGGCGCACCGGACACCACCGGCAGTTGGGTCCTCGACGACTTCTCACTCAGCCGATCCTCCAACCAGTCCAACAACCTCTGGGCAAACGGCGATTTCAAACTCGGCGAACGCATGAACCAGATCGGCGGAATCCCCTCCGGATGGCTGCGACGAGGCAGCGAACCCGCCATCGCACGCCTCATCCTCACCCCGAATGGCGCTTCCCTCGGCCTGCTCGATGCAGCACAGGAACACTCCGCCAGTTGGACCTCTGTCCAGGAACTCAAAGTCAAACCCACCCCCGGCGGCGAAACATTTCTGCTAGGATGGTCCGAAGCCTTCAACGTCATCTCCGGAACCTCCCTCCGCGCCACCTTCATCAACGTCCCCCCAGGCCAATACACCTTCCGCGCCATCGGCGTCTCTAACGAACCAACCCCCTCCACCACACACCTCGTCCTCCCCGTCATCGTCCGCCAGCCCTTCTGGAACACCGCATGGTTCCTCCCCGCCATCCTCTCCGCCGGCGTCGCACTCATCGGCCTCGGCATGTTCGCCGCTTACCGCCGCCGCGCCCGCGGCCGAATCGCCGCCGTCAAACTCCAACACGCCCTCGAACGCGACCGCACACGCATCGCACGCGACATGCACGACGACCTCGGCACCCGCATCTCCGTCCTCAATCTAACAGCCTCCTTCGTCCGCCGCGCCATCGATACCGATCCCCCAAAAGCTCGCCGCCAGGTCATCCGCCTCGAAACCGCCGCCCGCGAACTCGTCAACGCCATGGAAGGACTCGTCTGGGCCGTCAACCCCGCCAACGACACCCTCGATCACCTCGCCGCACACCTCTCCGGCATGGCCCATGACCTCTTCCGCGACAGCCCCATCAGCCTCCGCCTCTCCATCCCCACAGACCTCCCCGCCATCCCCCTCCGCTCGGACTTCCGCCACCACTTCGCACTCGGCGTCAAGGAAGCCCTCCACAATGTCCTCAAACACGCCGGCCCATGCGAAGTCTCACTCCGCCTCTCCCTCGATGACGGCCGCCTCAACGTCGTCGTAGCGGACAACGGCACCGGATTTGACACCAACCAATCAATGGACGGAAATGGCCTCCACAACCTCAGCTCCAGATTCGAGGAACTCGGCGGCTCATGCAAAATCACCTCCCAAACCGGATCCGGAACCCGGGTCGAATTCAGTTGCCGTCTCCCCCATTCACCCCAATTGGTCTATCCATGACTCCTTCAAACCGCCGCATCGCTATCGTCGAAGACGATTCCGCACTCCGCGAATCCCTCAGTGAAGCAGTCACCTCCACCGATCACTGGCAGGTCGTCGGCTCCTACGGCAGGGCCGAAATCGCCATCCCAGCCATCCAAAAGGAACCGCCGGACATCGTCATCACCGACATCCAGCTCCCCGGCCTCTCAGGAATCCAACTCGTCCGCAAACTCAAACCCCTCTGCCCGACCACCCAGTTCCTCATCGTCACCGTCTTCGAAGATGCCGACCGCGTCTTCGAAGCCCTCGCCGCCGGCGCATCCGGCTACGTCTTGAAACGCGACATCGACTCAAAACTGCTCGAATCCCTCGACGACGTCCTCTCCGGCGGCTCACCCATGTCCAGCGCCATTGCCCGAAAAGTCGTCCAACACTTCCAACTCCCCGTCCAGGAACCCGGCGAGGACTTCAACCTCACCCAACGCGAAAAGGAAACTCTCGAACTCCTCTCCATGGGCTACCTCTACAAGGAAATCGCCAGCAAACTCGGCGTCCGCGTCGAAACCGTCAGCTTCCACCTCGGCAACATCTACCGCAAACTCCACGTCCGCACCCGAACCGAAGCTGTCGTCAAATACATGGCCCGCATCCAGGATAACCCATCCTGACCTCCACGAACGGGCAACGTTTCATATCAAGCCGATATTTCAAAATATTTGAATCCGCAACCTACTGACAACCATTCGGTTGCAAATAACTAGAGAAACCTCTAGGTATCCACGGAACCATTCCTCGGTTATGCATTCACGATCGCTACCAATCCCGTGGCGATTCGAAAACCCATGAAGCTCCTGACCGACCCACAGGAAGAGGCATCACCGACCTCATCTTCGATCCGATCCGACACAGCGCCCCACGCCGCATCGGCTCAAAATCACCGTGCCCACAGATCTCCACGCATCAATCTCTCATTGGAAAACACCCCGCACCCCCTGCGCAACGCCATCCTCCAATGCGCATCCAACTGGGGCTGGGAAACCCTGAACCTCTCCGATCAAACCACCCGCCCACCCGACGGCACCATCATCCTCGTCGACTCATCCCTCCCTCGATCCTCATCCGTCCACAACAACCCCATCGTCCGCATCCGCACCAGCCTCGATCACAACCCCGAGGCCGATGTCACCTTCGACTTCGAAGAAGCCGCTCGCCTCGGCGCATGGAAACTCATGTCCCTGGAAAACATACCCCTCGTCTTCGTCGGCACCCAGGAAAACCCGACATCCTCCGGCATGGCCAAAGCCTTCCAACAGGCATGCTCCGATGCCGGCCGCACCTCCCTCGCCGTCATGCTCCCGGACGGACCCGAACGCATCCCCAATCTCCGCAAAACTCTAACCGATCTCGATCGCCCCAGCGCCATCATGGCGGACAACGACACCCTCGCGCTCGAAATCCTCCACCAAGCCACCCTCCTCGGCATCCGCGTCCCCATCGACCTCGCCATCCTCGGCTGCCGCGACGGCAACACCCACACCAGCCACCTGCAAACCGGCCTCTCATCCATCGAAATGGACCTCCACCAAGCAGGCCGCGCCGCCGCAACACTCCTCCGCAAATGGATGCGCGGAATCCCATCCAACACCCACCCCATCCGCATCCCCCCATGCGGAATCATCGAACACGAATCCACCCGCGTCCCCAACACCGGCGGCGGCTGCATCTGCCGCGTCATCCTCAAAATTCGCCAAGACTTCTCAAAACCCCTCTGCGTCAGCTCCCTCGCCCGCGACTGCGGCATGTCCGTCCGCAGCCTCTACCGCCGCTACCGCAACGTCACCGGAACCACCATCAGCAAACACCTCATGGTCAGCCGCATCCAGGCCGCCGCGGAACTCCTCAAAAGCCACCACCTCAAGCTCGAACCCATCGCCATCGAAACCGGACTCGGCAACGCCAAAAACCTCTGCCGCCTCTTCAAGGAGCACTTCGGCGTCACACCGGGCCAATGGCGCGAACTCTTCTCACAAACCCAAACCTGAACCCACTCTCCGCATTAAACCCAAATGCAACAAACCCAACCCACACCCCTCAACCCAAGACTCCGGCGCAACCAACACGGCTTCGCCCTCGTCGTCACCGTCTCCCTGCTCGTCCTTCTAACAGTCATCGCCGTCGGACTCCTTTCCCTCAGCACCATCTCACTCAGAGCCGTCGGCTCCGCCCAAGACATCTCCATCGCCCGCCAGAACGCCCGCCTCTCCCTCATGCTCGCCATCTCGGAGCTGCAAAAACAAACCGGCCCGGACACCCGCATCACCGCACGCGCCGACATCCTCGACCCATCCAACCCTCCACTCCTCGGCGCATGGAAAAGCTGGGAAGGCACCAACCACGACACCCAGGGCCGCCCCATCTCACCCGGCAACTACACCACCAAAAAACAGGACCGCTTCCTAGGCTGGCTCACCTCCGCCAACACACCCACCACCGGCGCCCCCTCCCCCACCGTCCCGGACTCCACCAACGCCCCATCCAAAGCCACCCTCGTCGGCAGCCGCACCGTCGGCTCCGGGGCGGATCGATCCAAACTCGAAGTCCACCTAACACCCACCCGAATCAACCACTCCAACACCCGCGGCGCACTCGCCTGGTGGATCGGTGGCGAAAACCAGAAAGCCCGCCTCCCGAAACCCTACGAAACCGATCCCGATACCCCAGCTCGCTGGACCGTCACCGCCAAATCCCACTCCGTCGCCGACCCGGCCCCCTTCGGCCTCGATGACTTGTTGGATAATCCCGAACCCGCCAACCACGCCATCAGCCTCAAACAAGGCGACCTCCTCGACTCAACCGAACCCGAAAAAAACTCCACGGCCTTCTTCCACGATCTATCAGCCCACTCCGTCGGACTCCTCACCAACACCGCCACCGGCGGCTGGAGAAAAGACCTCTCCCTCCTCACGGAAAACTGGGACCGCCTCCCCTCATCCCTCCCGCTCTTCCAGCTCAAACCCGGCCAGGACATCATCTCTTCCAAACCCACCACCTCCAGCCACAACGCCTCCAGATCCATGCTCTACCCATGGTCCGCTTACCGCGGAAACGCCGGCGTCATCCCCATCTATCAGCACGGTGCCGTCGCCAGCTGGCATCACCTCAAGGACTACGCCACCGCCTACAAACGCATCTCCGCATCCTCCTCCGGCCGCGCCGTCATCCCCACCCAATCCATCGCCATCGACGACACCGCCCAAACCTTCACCTTCCTCCACAACGTCCGCATCCTTCCCGTCATCGCCCGCGTCCAATGGGTCTTCTCACACACCGCTGGCACCGTCGCAGGCTCCACCACACTCCTCCAACCTCGCCTCCTCGTCACACCGGTCATCACCATGTGGAACCCCTATAACGTCGAAATCACCTCCCAGCCCCTCTCCTTCAACATCCCCAAACCCCTCCCCCCTGCCCTCAAATACCACATCAACGGCACCCCTAACACCACCCACCACGCTCTAACCACTGGCAGCAACAACTACACCACCGCACTCTCCACTGCCAACTCCCTGCGCTACGAAATCCCAACCTTCACCCTCAAAGCAGGCGAAACCCGCCTCTTCAGCCCACCCGCCACCCAGGTCGAAGCCACCCAACCCATCACCCTCCAACAAGGCTACCGCAACCGCGGCGGACACTACTTCCCCGTCAAAGACTCCGCCGGAGCCGCCCTCTCCCTCCCCTCCTCCTCCACCATCAAGGCAGACGTCCGCTTCGACACCACCTACAACGACATCAGCAATGGCGTCGGCATCTACCTCGACATGTCCATCGCCGGCCGCCGCCACCTCGCCTACCGCATGGTCTTCACCCCAGAAGTCGCCAACCAGGTCTACAAACCCCTCGAAGACCTCGCCGCCACCACCCTCGCCGCCGCCGTCAGCAACCCCGCCCCCTTCCTCTCCACCATCTTCGGCGCACGCATGGCCTCGGACACCCACATCGCCGCAAAAGGCTTCCTCCAGTCCAGCCCCCTCGTCAACTACACCGCCATGGGCTCAAAAGACATCGTCGAATCCACCATCGCACGCAAATACGGCGGCACCAGCCACCCCGTCAACTCACCCTTCGACTACTCATTCATCCGCCACGCACCCGGCGGCGATAGCTACCTCCCCAACGCCAGCGACACCTCAGGCCGCGGCTACATCGTCACCGGATTCAGCAAAGCCGACGGCCTCTCCCGCTGCGTCATCGCAGAAATCCCCACCCGCCCGCTCCAATCCCTCGCCGAACTCCAAAACTGGGACCTCCGCTACGAAAACCCCATCCCACCCTACGCCCTCAACCTCATCGGAAACTCCAGCGCTTCCCCACTTCTCCCACCAAACGCCGTCGTCAACTCCGCCGACGCCTCACTCAACGTCAATCTCCAGCACGACGACTCCTACTGCGCCAATCACCTCCTCTTCGACGACTGGTTCTTCTCATCCATCAGCCCGGACCCCACCAACTTCGGAGCCTCCGGCAAAAACCTCCAAAAAACCTACACCGACTTCATCACCGGCGTCTCAACCCTCGGCAACCGCGCCTATCAGCCAATCCCTGATGACTCCGCGAACGCCACTCCCGCCAAAGCCAACTCACTCTACTCCTCACACGTCACCAAATCCGACTCCTGGCGCACCATCGCCTCCCGCCTCGAAGTCGAAGGCATGTTCAACGTCAACTCCACCTCCGTCACCGCATGGCGCGCACTCCTCGGCCACGCCCGCAACCAACGCGTCCCCTACATCGCCGAATCCGGAAACTCATGGCGCGTCGAAACCTCCGAAAAATCCGACTACCCCTTCTCCCGCTTCACCATCGCCGGTGATGTCGAATCCAAATCCGCTGGCTCCTCCGGTGCCTTCGTCGATTGCGCCGAATTCGCCGGATACCGCCTGCTGAACGAGGACACCCTCGACCAGCTCGCCGAAAACATCGTCGCGCAAATCCGCGCCCGCGGCCCCTTCCTCTCCCTCGCCGAGTTCATCAACCGCCAACTCTCCTCCGGCGACCTCGCACTCGCCGGAACCATCCAGACCGCCCTCGATCAACTCGCCAAAGGCACCTCTAACAATCCCTACTCCGCCCTCCAGTCCTTCGCCAAGGAAATCGAAATCCCGCCCGGCGCCGAATACCAGTTCCCCGCCGCCGCCACAGGAAAAAGCACCTTCGGCCTCCCCGGCTGGACCCGCCAGGCAGACGTCCTCCGCCCCCTCGCTCCCATTCTATCAGCCCGCGACGACACCTTCACCATCCGCGCCTACGGCGACTCACGCGATGCCTCGGGAAACATCCGCGCCCGCGCCGTCTGCGAAGCTGTCGTCCGCCGCACCCGCAACATGGTCGATCCCGCAGACGCCCCGGACGCCACAACCCTCCCAACCTCCACCATCAACCGCACCTTCGGCCGCCGCTACGAAACCATCTCATTCCGCTGGCTAAACCCCGACGAAATCTGAAAACCTCCACCCATGCGCCTCCTCTCCGCACTCTTTCTCCTCATCTCAGCCCTGCTCGCCACCGCACAGTCGGAAAACCCGCGCACCTGCCGCATCCTCTTCCTCCAAGGCCCCGAAAACGCCCCGAAAACCCTCCACCTCTTCGACGGAACCTCCTCCCTCGAGGTCGAGCTCCCTCGCATGAACTTTTCCCCCACCTACCCCGTCGCCAACTCCGCCACCACCATCGCACTCCTCCCGTCTCCTCCCGCCGATCCCGAAAAAATCCCTAACGGATCGCCCTCCGCGAAACTCGCCGAATCCATCCGCGACTTCTACCTCATCGTCTCGCCGGACCCATCTAACAAAATCGCACCCGTCCGCCTCCAGATCATCGATGCCAGCCCCGGCAAATTCAAAAAAGGACAA
>SYAP01000074.1 GCA_005787565.1 Verrucomicrobiaceae bacterium
ATGGGTTGCGGGATCGCTTGGTGCCGGGTCCCAAGCCCCCTGAAACCCCGCCTCGCCCCCTCAAGGTTAGGCGGGCCAGAGGGCCACGGATCAAGGTTATCAGGGGGCTTCCCGTCACAAAGCGCTGTCCTCACCCATTCGTGGCGCTCATTGGGCGTGTTAGAATCTGGCTCCGCACCCCGTTTGCCCTTCCCCACTAAATTCTCGATTGTGCCATAAAAGGAATCGGCGGGGTGCGCGGTTCACCCCGCCGAACCCGCGACGAAAAAAGAAACGTCGATAGTGCAGGTTCAGGATTTGGATCGGGACGTGGGGGTAGAATGTTGAATGGTTTTTGCGTGCAGAGTGTGACCCTTTTGGGCGTGAGGGGGTTGGTAGTAGATCCGAGGTCCCAGAGGAGGAACCGACTGAGACAGTCGGGACACTTTGGGGGAAGAAAGGGCGGCAATGGGCGCCCCTAGCTCGCGGATCAAGCGGACTGGTAGTCGCCGATGAGCATCTGATCTACGATCATTGCCTGCCCGTTGAACATCCGATCGGTGCTGTTCCGGCGATTCCACCTGAGATTGACGAGTCGGTCCGATCCTTCGACTGGGATTATTGTCAGATCTGCTTGGACGGGACCGCTGTCTTCGATCCAATGTGATTGATATGTGCCGGTGAAATGGGCAGGAGGCTGATCGGCGGGAGTGCGGATGGCGGTTTCGGTGAAAACCGCTGGGGATCTATCGTGGGAGAATTCACCGGTGAGATCCCCGTTGGCCGATTTGGTGAGATAAAAGCGTCCTCTGACTGGCATGGCGGGAGGGTGCAATAGGCCGGTTGGGGGAATGCTAGGGAAATGCGGTTGAATTGAGGGAGGTGGATTGATGATTTGGGATTGGGGATTTTTGATTTGGGGTAGGGGGATGGGAGGGGGGCGGATTTGGCGGATCTTTTGTGGGTGGGGTTTTAGGGTTTTGCGGCTTTTTTGAGGTCTTCGAAGGTCCAGGGGGCGAATTTGCGGGCTTCGATTTCTGGGCGGAGGGCTTTGATTTCGGCGGGGGTGATGGCGGGTTCTTTTTTGTCGGCGAAGGCGAAGCGGACGAAGCTGGCGATGGCGGCGAGTTCCTCGTCGCTGACGTGGGAGTGGCCGGGCATGACGCTGTTGTAGTCGACGCCTTTGACTTTGATGGGGCCGTAGAGGCCACCGAGGAGGATGCGGAGGAGGGTGTTTTTATCACCGGCGACCCATTCGGATCCGGCGAGGGGGGGGAAGGTGCCAGGGACGCCATTGCCATCGGCCTGGTGGCATTCGATGCAGGCTTTCATGTAGTGGTTGCGGCCTTCGACGAGGTGTTCGGGGAGTTGGGTGGCGGCGGGGGTGGGGGCGCCGGCGGTGGCGATGACGGGGGCGAGGCGGGTGCGCCATGCTTCGGGGGCGGAGGCGAGGAGGGCGTCGAGGGCGGGGCGGTTGGGGCTGGCGGCGACGCGTTTGGCGATTTCGAGGATTTCTCCGAGGAACCAGGATTCGGCGGGATCGGCTTTGAGTGCGGCGGCGAGGAGGGCGGTGCCTTGGCGGCGCATGGCGAGGCTGGCGGCCTGGCGGAGGTGTTCGTCGGGGTTTTGGTTGGCGTTGGCGAAGGTGAGGACGGCGGCGGCGATGAGATCGTTGGAGGATGACTGGGCGGCGCTGGTGAGGAGGAGGAGTTGTTCGCGTGGGGATTTGGCGGAGGTGATGAGGTCCGGGAGTGCGGCGATGGTGGATGGGTCGCTGGCACCGAGGGCTGTTAGGGCGTGGCGGCGGATGAGGGGGTCGTTGTTCTTGAGCGCTGCTGTTAGAATGGCGTGGCCTTTGGTGCCGGGTGCGGTGCCGAGGCCTTGGACGGCCCAGATTGCGTGGACGGCGGCGAGGGGTTTTTCGGAGCCTTCGGCGGTGGCGTTTTGGGTGATGAGGGGTTCGAGGGCGGCGATGGCGTCCTGGTTTCCGGCTTCGACGATGAGGCGTTGGGCGTGGAGGCGGAGGTGTTGGGAGGGGGAGTGGAGGGCCTTGATGAGGGAGGGGAGGTCCTTCGGATTGATGGCGACTTGTTTGCGGAGCTGTGAGGCATCCGCGGGAACGACGCGCCAGATGCGGCCGTGTTTTTTATCGCGGAGGGGGGTGATGTAGGCGTTTCCGGCACCGGGTTTTTTCTCGCCGGTGTGGTAGGGGCTGTGGGGGTAGTCGTAGCCGCGTGCGGGGTTCCAGAAGCGGAAGACGACGTTGTGTTGGACGATGGGGTTGTACCAATCGGCGATCCAGACGGCACCATCGGGGCCGGTGCGTGCGGCGACGGGGGCGGACCATGCATCGGAGGAGGCGTAGAGGTTGTTGCCGCGGAAGTGGGTGGAGAAGAGGGATCCGTTAGGGACGACTTCGCCGATGCCGACGACGTGGCCGGTGGGTTCGCAGACGAGAGCGTGGCGGGTGGCGAGGGTTTTGCCGAGGACGGAATCGGTGTGGAGGAAGTGGCCGGCGGCGGCGGTGTAGCGATCGATCTGGTCGACCTGGGTGATGTCGCGGGTGTTGGGATACATCACGGTGGAGGTGTCCGCGCGCGGGGTTTTGGGCTGTTCGATGCCGGAGCCGGCGAAGGCTTTGTTAGGGATGGAGAGGATCCAGGATTGGTTGTTGTTGGCGGTGGAGCCCATGATATCGCCTTCTTCGGTTAGGCCGATGCCCCAGGTGTTGTTGGTGGTGTTCTGGAGGAGTTCGAGTTCCGATAGATCGGGGCGGAAGCGGAAGACGGATGCGCCGAACTCGTGTTTTTTATCGCCGAGTTGCATGTCGATGCCGGAGTAGCCGACGGTGGCGTAGATCCAGTTGTCGAGGCCGTAGATGAAGTGTGAGGTGGAGGCGTGGGTGTCCCAGATTTTGAGGCCGCCGGCGAGGACGCGGCGGGTGTCGGCCTTGTCGTCGCCGTTGTCATCGCGGAGGAAGACGATTTCGGTGCCGTCGGTGGCGACGACGCCGCCGCGGACGAAGACGGTGGTGGTGCAGTGGCGGAGTTTGTCGGCGAAGACGGTGACTTTGTCGGCTTTGCCGTCGCCGTTGGTGTCTTCGAGGATTTTGATGCGGTCCGCGCCGGTGCCGGGTTCGGAGGGGACGTCGTTGGGGTAGCCGAAGCTTTCGACGACCCAGGCGCGGCCGCGTTCGTCCCAGTCGATGGCGATGGGGTTGATGACCATGGGCTCGGAGGCGAAGAGTTCGAGGCGGGTGCCGACGGGGACTTGGGCGTGTTTGGCGCTGTCTGCTGCGGAGAGGGGTTTTTGGAGGGGCATCATGGGGATGTCCGGATGGGCGCGGTTTTCGATTTCCGGGGTTTCGATGACGAGTTCGGGGAGTTTCCGATAGAGGGAGGTTTTGACTTTTTCCTCACCGATGGTCCAGACGATGGCGCGCTCGACGAGGATCTGATAGGCGGGTTCGTTCCAGCAGCGGAGGTCGTGGCCGGAGGCGGTGTAGAAGACGCGGCCTTTGCCTTCGTTGCGGGTCCAGGTCCAGGGTTGGGGTTCGGTCTCGTCCTTGTTCATGGGTTCGCGGACCTGGAGGAGGTGGCGATCGGGAGTGAGGTCGCGGTGGATGTAGGTTTCATCCCAGGATTTGAGGACGGGGAGGTCCTTGGTGATGGGGTGGTTGGGGTCGACGGTTTTGGGACTGAATTCGCCGCCTTCGTGGCTGGCGAAGCGTCCGCCGACGAGGTCGAACCATTCTTTTGAGGGGTGGAAGTTTCCGCAGGCGGAGTGGAGTGCGACGAGGGCTCCGCCGTCCTTGACCCATGGGAGGATGGCTTCGGGGACTTTTTCCTGCTCGTGGTTGGCGTAGACGATGAGGGCGTCGTATTGGTCGAGTTTTTGGCGGGTGACGCCGGAGAGGTCTTCGAAGTAGGTGAGGTTGATGCCTTGGGGGCCGACGGCTTGTTTGAGGACGCGGTAGCGCTCGATGGGTTGGTGGTGGCCGTTGTCGCCGAGGAAGAGGACTTCGAGGCGGCGTGGGGCGGTTTCCGCGACGGCGGATGCGGCGCCCAGTGCGAGGATGACGAGAGTGACGAGGCGGTTGAGGATCATGGGTTGCGGTCGTTGTTGATGCCGGAGGATAGCACCAAAGCGCTCCGGAAATATCACCAACCGCATATCCGGGATGCACCCGGTGTGGGAGGATCAGATGGCGGCTTCGGGTTTGAGGACGCCGACGTAGGGGAGGTTGCGGTAGCGGCCTTTGTAGTCGAGGCCGTATCCGACGACGAATTCATCGCCGATTTCGAAGCCGACGTAATCGGCGTTCACTTCTTCGGCGCGTTGTTTGTCTTTGGCGAGGAGGACGCCGGTGTGGACGGCGGCTGCGCCTTCTTCGAGGAGGCGTTGGGAGACGGCGTGGAGGGTGCGGCCGGTATCGAGGATGTCATCTAACAGGAGAACGTGGCGGCCGCGGACTTCGGGGAAGTGGCGGTCGAGGAAGTCGACTTTGCCGGAGCTTTCCATGCCGCCGTGGTAGCTGGCGACGTTGAGGCATTCGATTTCGAGGGGGCGAGGGACGCGGCGGAGGAGGTCGGCGGCGAAGACGAGGGCGCCTTTGAGGAGGATGATGACGACGAGTGTGCCGCCGGGGAAGTCGCGTTCGATTTCGAGGGCCATCGAGTCGAGGCGTTTTTCGATGACGGCTTCGTCGATGAGGATTCGCTCGATGTCGTTGCGCATGGTGGTGGGGAAGGGATTGGGAGAGGGGGGGATTGGGAGAGGGGGAGAAGAAGAGGTTGGAATGAGGAAGGCAGGAAGTAGAGAGGGGGGATTTGGGGTTAGGGTTCGCGTTGGATTTTTAGGATTTTTTCGCCGGGTTTGTAGTAGTCGAGGCGGTCGCGGGCGTGGAGTTCGAGGAATTTGGGGTCTTCGCGGAGGGCCTGGTGTTCGATGGTGTGGTATTCCTTTTCGGCGAGGATGTCTTGTTCGCGGATTTGGGCGAGGGCGAGTTTGGTTTCGAGTTTTTCGAGGTTACGGCGTTGAGGGAAGGCGGTGGCGACGACGAGGAAGCCGACGGAGAGGCACATGGCCATGAAGGCGATGCGGTTGAGGGCGCGGATCAGGCGGATCCGGGCTTCCATGCGATTGAGTTTGATTTCGGTGGGGCGCCTCGTGGCCATGGTGTGGCGTGAAGGAGGGGGAATCTGAGGCTGATTGTCAAGCAAACGAAAGTATCGTTAGGGGGAATCGGACCATTTTCGGGTGGGGATTCCGCCGCCGTCCCAGATTTTTTCGAAGCCGTTTTTGGGGGATTCGGCTTGGCGGATGACGCCGTTAGCGGCGATGGCGAACCATGGGTGGTGTTTGTTTCCGCATGCTTCCATGGCTTGGAGGGTCCAGATGTTGCAGATGCGAGGGAAGAAGTAGCTGTGGCGGGATTCGAGGAGGACGCCATTTCCCCAGCTGGATGGGCCGGCGACGATGGGTTGGCCGTTTTGATCCTGGCGGGAGCAGTGGTTGAGGAATGCGGCGAGTTGGGGTCCGTATTCGCGGGGGACGAGTTTGCGGGAGATGCGTTGGTGTGGGCAGACTCCGGTGACATCCCAGTTGATGGGGATGAGTTCCATGACGGAGGGGGTGGGTGTGAAGAGTGCCTGGAAGACCTGGGTGGGGCTGAGCCAAGCTTTTTGGATGTAGGCGGTGCGGTCGCCCCAGCTCATGGTGACGAAGCGTGGGTTTCCGAAGTTTTTTGGTGGGATGAAGCCGGATTCCAGGAGCCAGTCGTAGGGGAAGACCATGCCGGTGTGGAGGTTGTCCGAGAGGAGCCAGACGATGACGTGGGGGTCTTGTGCCGGGGATTGGGTTTTGGGTTTGGAGGGTTGTGCGGCGGTGCTGACGGGGGCGCGTTGGATTTCCGCGGGGCGGGGTCCGGGGAGGCGGATGGAGCAGGATGTGGTGGCGAGGACGGCTGCGATGAGGCAGCCGATCTTGGCGATGGAGGCGTTGCGCCGCATGGTGAGGGTGGTGGGATTACCCGGGGAGGAAGGAGCAGATGTATTCGCAGATGCCATCGGGGACGGTGATGGTGAAGCCGCTGTTTCCGGGGACTTCGAAGGCGGTGTCTGCGGAGTAGTTGGTGGAGGATTCCGAGCCGTCGAGGGTGACGGAGCAGGAGCCGGCGACGATTTCCATGAGTTCGGGGGCGGCGGTGCCGAAGTGGTAGGTGCCGGGGTAGATGAGGCCGAGGGTTTTGCGTGAGCCATCGGCGAGGTGGATGGTGTGTGAGACGACGCGACCATCGAAGTAGATGTTCGCTTTGGCATCGGCGGTGACGTTTTGGAATGAGGTCATGGGGGTAGATTCTGAAAAGCTGAAAAGCTGAGATTATTGGGTGGGGAGGGTGCCGGTTTTCCAGGCGTCGAAGCCGCCTTGGAGCACGGAGACGGGGTGGCCGCGTTTGGCGAGGCGGGTGGCGACGATGGTGGCGTCCGGGCAGGCGAGGTCGGAGCAGTAGAAGACGACGGGTTTGCCGGCGGCGGTGGCTGCTTGGATTTCGGCTTCGCGGGTGGGGAGTTGGGCTTCGTAGGCGGATTTGGGCCAACTGATGGATTCGGGGATGGAGCCGAGGGAGCGGGTGAAGGAGGGGCGGACGTCGTAGATGAGGACGTTGCCGGATTGTTGGAGGTGGAAGAGGGTGCCGAGCGGCATGCGGGTTGCGGAGCGCGGCGTGGGTGGGGTTTGGGGGGCGGGGGTTGGGTTGGCGGCCTGGGTGGGGTTGTTTTTCCGTGACAGGCCGCTGGTGGAGGATGGGTTTGGGGTTTCGCGCTCCATTCCGATGTCCGAGCAGGCGGTGAGGGCCGCTGCGTTGAGGAGGAGAATGGGAATGGAGCGGAGGTGGATCATTTGACGATCTTGATCAGCTCGACGTCGAAGACGAGGAGTCCGCCGGGACGTCCGCCGCCGGGGTTTTCGCCGTAGGCGAGGTTGGCGGGGATCCAGAAGCGGCGTTTTTCGCCTTCGACCATGAGTTGGAGGCCTTCGGTCCAGCCTTTGATGACGCCGTTGAGGGGGAACGAGGTGGTTTCGCCGCGGGCGACGGAGCTGTCGAACATTTTGCCATCGGTGGTCCAGCCGGAGTAGTGGACTTCGACGGTGTCGGTGGCTTTGGGTTTGGTGGTTCCGGTGCCTTTGGTGAGGACTTTGGAGGCGAGGCCGGAAGCGGTTTTCTCGGCATCTGCGGGAGCGGCGGCGACGTCTTCGGGGACGGGTGGGGGCTTGGGCGCTTCCTTGATGGAGAGGAGTTCGATTTCTGCGGTGATGGGGCCGGAGGGGGCTCCTTGAGGGGCCGGGTCACCGAAGGCGAGGGCGGCGGGGATCCAGAGGCGGCGTTTTTCACCGGCGACCATGAGCTGGATGCCTTCGGCGAGGCCTTTGATGTTGAGTTTGTCGAGGGGGATGGTGGGGCTGTTCTCGCCGGAGCTGCCGAGGAGTTTGCCGTCGGTGCTCCACATGGAGAATTTGAATTGGACGATGTCCGCTGGGCCTGGTTTGGCGGTTCCGGTGCCTTTGGCGACGACTTTGGAGGCGAGGCCGGATTCGGATTTTTCGGCATCGGCAGGGGCGGCGGCGACGTCTTCGGGGACGGGTGGGGGTTTTGGGCCGGCTTTGATGCTGATGAGTTCGACATCGAAGACGAGGAGTCCGCCGGGGCGACCGCCGCCGGGGTTTTCGCCGTAGGCGAGGTCGGCAGGGATCCAGAAGCGGCGTTTTTCGCCTTCGACCATGAGTTGGAGGCCTTCGGTCCAGCCTTTGATGACGCCGTTGAGTGGGAAGGAGGAGGGTTGGCCGCGTTGGACGGAGCTATCGAACATTTTTCCGTCGGTGGTCCAGCCGGAGTAGTGGACGGTGACTTCGTCCTGGGCTTCGGGTTTTACGGTGCCGGTGCCTTTTTTGAGGACTTTGGAGGCGAGGCCGGAAGGGGTTTTTTCGGCATCTGCGGGGGCGGCTTTGACGTCTGGAGGGGTCTCGGGCATGGCTGGGTCTGGTGAGGCTGGAATCTGAGGAGGGACGGGATCTGCGTGAGCGGTGAGGGAGATGGAGATTGCCAGCCCGGCCGCGTGCGGGATGAGGGAGCGGAGTGATTTCAGGTGGAAAGTCATCACGGGGAGGTTTCCCGGTGGCGGGGGAGCTGTCAACACCGGTGCTGAGATCAGTGGTGGTGGCGGCGGCGTTCGCTGACTTCCATGGCGGTGGGTTCGCCGCAGTAGGGGCAGCGGAAGTGGCCGCGGAAGAGGATGGAGAGGGCGACGCGGAGGCGGTAACTGCCGAGGAGGCGGCGTGCGTTGCGGTGTTTGGAGCAGTTTTTCTTGGCGAGGGATGGTGTGAGGCAGAGTGGGCAACGGGTCCGGTTGGCGATGATCCACTGGATGATGGTGACGATGATGACGACGAGTGCGATGCCGCCGGAGATGACGGTCATGAGTTTGTCCCGATGGAGGACGGCCCAGACGAGTGTGGCGAGTGCGGTTGGGACAAGCAGCCACTTGGCGAGAAGCAGGAGGGAAGCGACCCGGAAGCGATTGACGATGGATTGGGAAGGAAGACGATGCATGGGATACGCCAAACCACATGGCATTTCAGGTCGGCGGAAATTTCAATGTTACTGGTATGCAGGAAGAGTCAATTAAACAATTCATTCATCGGGTGATTTCTGGGTTGTTAGGGTTTCTGGTTTTGTTAGGTTGAACAGGTGATAGAATTGCGGACGCAGGATGCCGGTTACCAGAGGGATGTCTGAGTGGGTTTGGGAAGGTTGACCGAGGTGGGGGAAGAGAGGATTCCATCGATGCGAACCAGCAGGTCGAAGGATGGGGTTTCGGTACCTTCGAGTAGCTCCCGTAGTTGGAATAGCCAGTACTCGGGTGTGCCACCCTCGCTGACTGATAGAAGGAGAGCGACTTGCGACAGGCGACCGCTGATGGCAAATTGTTTGCGGGTGCGACTGAGCCAAGACTCAAAGTAGCGCCGATCTGCCCGGAGGGTCATTTCAAAAGGTTGATCGACTTGGGGAGTCGGGTCAAGCAGGCAGATCGCGGGTTTCCCGAAGGGGATCTAACCCTCTTTTGATGACTACTTTCGTTTGGCGTTTTGCATGGCTTGGGAGAACCAGTCGTTGGTAGGGGCGGAGGAGGGTCGGTCGGATCTGCTATCGCGGCGGGGTTGGGGTGTGTTGCGGTTGTCGCGATCGGCGGGAGAGGAGCGGCGGCCTTCGAGGTCGGGTTTGGCCTTCATGGAGAGGGCGATGCGATTTCGTTTGAGGTCGACTTCGACGACGGTGACCTGGACTTTTTGGCCGACTTTGACGACTTCGGAGGCATCGCGGATGAAGTGGTCGGCGAGTTGTGAGACGTGGACGAGTCCGTCCTGGTGGACGCCGACATCGACGAATGCGCC
>SYAP01000075.1 GCA_005787565.1 Verrucomicrobiaceae bacterium
CGATGGCCTGGTTTTCGACGGCGGGGTTCCACCATGGATCGTAGAGGATGACGTAGGAGGCAGAGGTGAGGTTGAGGCCTGCGCCACCGGCTTTGAGGGAGAGCATGAAGACGGACGGGTCCTTGGTGGTTTGGAAGCGTTCGATTTCGCCTTTGCGGTCCTTGGTTTGGCCGGTGAGGTAGTGGAAGGGACGGGCTTCGAGTTCGAGGCGGGCCTTGATGAGGTCGAGCATGGAGACGAACTGTGAGAAGACGAGGACCTTGTGGCCTTCCTCGTGGAGCTGGTCCAGGAGGTAGAAGAGGGATTCCATTTTGGCGGATTCCTCCTTGAGGTATTTGGGGTCGATGAGGCCGGGGTGACAGCAGATCTGGCGGAGGCGCATGAGGCCTTGGAGGATGGCGAAGGAGTTTTTCTTCACGGCCTCATCGGAATCGAGTCCGAGCAGGGCTTTTTGGATGCGTTTGAGTTCGGCTTTGTAGAGGTCGAGCTGGATGCCTTCCATTTTGGAGTAGACTTCCTCTTCAGTCCGGGGCGGGAGGTCCTGGGCGACCTGGAGCTTGGTGCGGCGGAGGAGGAAGGGGCGGAGGCGTGAGGCGAGACGGGTCTGGCTGAGGGGGTCCTTGCGTTTGTCGAAGCGTTTTTTGAAGTAGGCGCGGGTGCCGAGGACGCCGGGCATGGCGAAGGCCATAAGGGACCACATGTCGAGGAGGCGGTTTTCGATGGGGGTTCCGGTGAGGACGAGGCGGTTTTGGGAGTCGAGCTCGCGGGCGCATTTGGCGGCCTTGGAGTCTGGGTTTTTGATTTGCTGGCCTTCGTCGAGGATGGTGGTGAGCCACTTGATTTGGTTGAGTTCCTCGCCGCAAACGCGGAGTTGGGCGTAGTTGAGGACGAGGAGGTCGATGTTGTTCTGGATGTGCTCGGCATCGATGTCGTCGCGATTTTTGAGGATCTTGACGCGGATGTTGGGGGCGAACTTGTTGGCTTCGCTGGCCCAGACGTCGAGGACGGATTTGGGGCAGACGACGAGGGCGGGTTTTTTCATGCCGCCGGCTTTTTCGTGTTCCTCGATGAGCCAGAGGAGGTAGGTGAGGGATTGGATGGTTTTTCCGAGGCCCATGTCATCGGCGAGGATTCCGCCGAAGTGGTTGACGGAGAGGTAGGCGAGGAATTTGAAGCCTTCGGTTTGGTAGGGGCGAAGGGTGGCGTTGAGGGAGGCTGGGGTTTCGGGGTTGACTTCGAGCTGGATGTCTCCGGCGCGGTTTTTGATGCGTTCCCATGCTTTTGGGTCGAAGACCTCGGCGGCTTTGGGGTCGGCGAGCTGGAGGGCGTGCATGCGGTGGGTCTCGCCGGAGAGGTCGAAGGGGTCGAGACCGAGGCGTGTGACGGCTTCGCGTTGGTCGGCATCGAGTTTGATTTCGAGGCGCATCCATGAGCCGTCTTCCATGCGGACGTATCCGCCGCGTGCGGCGACGAGTTGGCGGATTTGTGCTTTGGAGAGGTTGACGCCCTGGACGTCGATGACGATGCGGAGGTCGAACCAGTCGATGTCCTGGCCGACGACTTCGAAGCGGACGGCGGCGGTGACTGGGTCGGAGAGGATGGATTTGAGGCGGAGGTCGATATCGAGATCGACGGATTCCGGCATGTTTTTGATCCACTCGGCGAATTTTTCGGGGAACTGCTTGGTGATTCGGGTTTTGAAGGCGAGGATTTTCTCGTCGTAGGTGAGGCCCATTTCCTCGAGGATGGAGGGGACGGGGTATAGGTCTTCGCGGGCGAAGCGGAGGAGTTGTTTGCCTTTGACGGGTTGTTGTTCGACGAGTTCCCAGCCTTCCTTGGTGAGGCGTTCGGTGCGGCGGCCTTTGGTTTCGATGGCGTTGACGTCGATGACGAGGTGTTCGGTTTCGGCGGCGGTGAGGCCGGCGACGAGTTTCATCTCGAAGCGGGGTTTGAGCTCGAGGTCGACGACGCGTTTTTTGAGGGATTCGGGGAGTGCGGCGCCGATTTTGCGGAGGAATTCGACGCCTTCGAGGGAGTCGATGACGCGTTTGGGGATGAGGTAGCGAGGCATGACCTCGGTTTCCTCAAGCCAGCGAGGAGGGCCGGGGAAGATGGTTTCGTCGGACTGATAGAGTTCCTTGCGGCCGGGGAGGAGGCGGACGGAGTGTGAGACGTTTTCGCCGGCGGCGGTGACGAGCTGGAGGGCGAAGCTTTTGGAGTCGTAGGGTTCGTCTTCGCAGATCCAGGCGAGGCGGTCGGTCACGACCTTGAAGTCCTTGTCGTCGAGGTTGACGATGTAGCCTTTGAGGGCGGGTTGGCGGAAGACGCGGTTCATGAAGCGGCATGCTTCTTCCTGGTCGAAGTCTAGGGTGGTATCGCCATGTTTGCGGTAGAAGGCGAGGTAGTGTTCCCAGAGGGTCTGGGAGGAGGCGTCCATGACGAGGGCGGCCTCGTGGTGGAGGGTGACGTAGTTTTCGATGTCGTTTTTTTCGCGGAGTTGGACCCAGACGTTGGCTTTCTTTTCTTTTACTTCGAGGCGTGCTTCGTTGATGGTGGCGACGAGGCGGAAGGCGACTTGGAGGGGTTCGTCCTGGGGTGGGCGTTCGTTGACTTGCTCGATGCGTTCGTACCAGGCGGCGACTTCGCGTTCCTGTTCCCAGTCGGCCATTTTCTTTTGGACGTGGCCGAGGTCGGTGATGACGCCCATGAACTCGGGGTAGGGGAGTTTCTTTTTGTAGAAGGCGTATGCGATGTAGTTCCAGAACTCGAGGATGTCGCCCGGGGGCATGGGCCAGAGTTCGAGGGGTTCGTAGGTGGTGATCTCCCAGCGTGGGGTGATGCGGACCATGTCGTGGTCGTGGAGTTCGCCTTCGATGACGTAGCGGCGGTAGCGTTTTTCGATTTTGGAGACGAAGTCTGCTTCCTTGTCGTCGAGTTCGCGGCCGAGTTTTTCCTCGATGATGTCGAGGATGGGTGTGTCGTCGAATTCGTTAGGAGATTCCGGGAGGTCTTCGCCACGGTGCATGCGTTCCATCATGGTGGCGTATTGGCAGGCACCGGAGACGAGTTCGTCTTCGGCGGTGCAGGAGCCGAACCAGCGGTTACCCTGGAGGCGGAGGGAGGTGCGGAAGATGCCGGATTCGTCTTCGACGCGGCCTTGGATGAAGAGGTGATTGCCGAAGATTTGGGTTACGGCGCCGTCCTTTTGAAGCATATCGCCCCGTTTCCGTGCTTCTTCGGGGAAACTGTTGAGGAAATTGAGGGTGGCTCTGTCTGGATTCATCGCGTGGTTGAGTGGTGGACGTTACCGCCGATGGGGTGCTCTGGACGGTGGTCGGAGCGCAAAGCGGCGGGGCGCGAGTATAAGTCACAGATCTTTGGGGAGGCAATCAAAACCTTGAGGGGAGATTGGAATGGTGGGGTGGTGGAGGGGTGGGGAGGGTTAGGGTTTGAGGTGGAGTTGATAGCCTTGGCCGCGGACGGTGATGAGGTGTTTGGGGTTTGCGGGATCGGGTTCGAGTTTGGCACGGAGGGTGGCGATGAAGTTGTCGACGGTGCGGGTGCTGGGGTAGGCGTGGTAGCCCCAGACGGTGTCGAGGAAGCGTTCGCGGGTGATGGTTTCTCCGGGGTGGGCGGCGAGGAGGCGGAGGATTCCGAGTTCTTTTTCGGATAGAGGGAGGGTTTTGTCGTGGCGGGTGAGGGAGGATTTGGAGAAGTGGATGGTGGAGGGGCCGATGGTGAGGGGATCGGGGACGGAGGAGGTGCGTTCGTGGCGGCGGAGGAGGGCGCGGACGCGGGCGAGGAGTTCTTTGAGGGAGAAGGGTTTGACGAGGTAGTCGTCGGCGCCGCAGTCGAGAATAGTAAAGCGCCCTGGGGCCATGGGCGTTTGTGTCGATTCAACGGTCCCGGTGATTGATCACTCCCCCTTGCCCCTTTTGGGATTGCCCTAAATGCAGCTAACAAACAGACTTCAGATATCGGTATTGCAATGAGCCAGCGAGATTCACCCAGCCTCTTCCCCGGCGTCATGATTTCCGGAACTTTCGGAGACATCCTTCAACACCGCAAGATTCTTAGGGAGGCACTCGAACGCAGCGGTCTTCACCCGGTTGACATGC